>PCWF01000047.1 GCA_002796165.1 Nitrospinae bacterium CG11_big_fil_rev_8_21_14_0_20_56_8 | reverse complement strand
GTGTGGATATCCAGATCGAATCCGGACCCGAGGATATTCTTGCCCAGGTAGCCCCTGGCATACGCCTCTTCCAGCGCCTGGTCCATGAGGTCGGCCGCATGCTGAAACTCCCCGCGCAGGTAAATGTACCCGGTCTGGATCCGGCAGGCGTAAGAGCACAGGATCATCCCCTCGATCAGCATATGCGGCGATTTCTCCAGGAGAAGTCTGTCCTTGCACGTTCCCGGCTCGCTCTCGTCGGCGTTGCAACAGAGGTAGCGGGGGAATACGTCCTTGGCGAGGAAACTCCATTTGAGCCCGCAGGGAAAACCGGCGCCGCCCCGGCCGCGGAGCCCCGAAGCTTTGACCATCTCGATAATCTCCTCGGGTTTCTTCGCGAAGGCCTTCTTGAGGGAGGAGTATCCCCCCGTCTTCTCATACACGGCCAGCGTGTGGAGACCGGGCGTGTCGATGGTTTTGGTCAGCAGTTTATGTTCACCCATGCTTACGGATTCCTATGGCAACGTCGCGAGAATCTGGTCGATCTTTTCTTTGGTCAAATCTTCATAATATTTGTCGTTGACGCGCATCATCGGCGCGTTGCAACAGGCGGCGAGGCACTCTTCCCGCTTCAGGGTGTATTTGCGGTCGGGGGTGGTTTCGCCCACCTTGATACCCAGCTTCCCGGCGGTGTACTCGACCAGATTGTCTGCGCCCCGAAGCTGGCAACTGATGTTGATGCAGAACAGGATGATGTATTTCCCCGTCGGCTGAAAATGGTACATCGTGTAAAACGAGGCCACCGATTGCACGTAGGCGGGCGACAGTTCGAGCCGTTTGCCGATCTCTGCCATGGCTTCGGCGGAAACATGACCCTCCTGGCGCTGAACGAGAGTCAGCAGGGGCAGGAGCGCCGACTGACGGTTCGGGTACTTGGCGAGAATCTTTGGAATCCTCGCCTCGTTCACCTCGGTAAATGCAAAACTCACCGATCCACCTCCCCCATGACAATGTCCACGCTCCCAATGATCGCCACCACATCCGCAATAAAGGAACCGCTCATCATTTCGCACATCCCATGAATGGCCATGAACGAAGGCGCCCGCAGTTTGACACGGTAGGGAACGTTGCTTCCATCGCTGACGATGTAGAATCCCACCTCTCCCCGCGGTCCTTCGATGGGGACATACGTTTCGCCACGGGGAACGGAAATTCCCTCGGACACCAGTTTGAAGTGATGAATCAACGCCTCCATGCTGTTATGGAGGGTATCGCGGGGAGGCAGGGAAACTTTATTGTCGGGAGCTTTATGGTCTCCCACGGGAAGCCGGTCCAGGGCCTGAGCGATGATATCCCGGCTCTGGCGCATTTCCTCGACCCGCACCAGATAGCGGGAGTAAACGTCACCCTCTTTCCGGGTCGGGACCGCGAACTTGAAGTTTTCGTAACCCGAGTAGGGACGCTTTTTCCTGAAGTCGAAATCCACGCCGGATCCGCGCAGACAGGGACCGCTCATGCTGAAGTTGATCGCTTCCTCACGGCTCATAACCCCGACCCCTTGCGTGCGGTCCAGCCAGATGGGATTTTGGGTGAGGAGCTTTTCATATTCATCCACCTTGGCGGGGAAATAGTTGACGAAATCGCGCACCCCCTTGAGCCACGGGGGGGTCGCATCCTTCGCCACGCCCCCCACGCGGATATAGCTGGTCATCATGCGGACCCCGGAAATTTCCTCGTTGAGGTCCAGGATCATCTCCCGCTCCCGCCAGGCGTACAGGAACACGGTCATGGCGCCGATATCGAGCGCATGCGTGGCAAGCCACACCAGGTGGCTGGCGATGCGGGCCAACTCGCAATGGATCACGCGCAAGTACTGTGCCCGGGGCGGTATTTCGATTTGCAGGAGTTTTTCGGTGGTGAGGCAGAACGCCAGATTGTTCCCCGGCGGGTTGAGGTAATCCAACCGGTCGGTCATGGGGATAACGTGGACGTACCGCTTGTTCTCGGAGGTTTTTTCGATCCCGGTATGGAGGTAGCCGATATCCGGGTCGGCGGATCCCACAATCTCCCCGTCCATTTCGAGAACGGCACGGAACACCCCATGCGTGCTGGGGTGCGATGGCCCCATGTTAAGGGTCATCGTATCTTTTTCGCGTTCCAGAAGACCTTGTTCGGTGACACCCATGGTCGGTTACCTTGTCGGGGGTTTCTGCTGAACCAGTTCCTTCTTGTAATCCCGGTTGAAGGAAAAGGCGACATCCTCGACGGTGAGGGGATAATCCCTTCTCAAGGGGTGCCCCTCCCAGTTTTCGGGCATGATCAACCGCTTCAGGTTGGGGTGCCCTTCCACCGCGATCCCGAACATGTCGAACAACTCCCGCTCGGGGAAATTTGCTCCCGCCCAGATAGCGGTGACCGAGGGAACCGAGGGATGCTCCTCGCCGATCCCGACCCGAAGGCGGATACTGTGATTTTTTTCGATGGAATGGAATTCGTAGACAGCTTCGAAGCGGGGCTCCCGGTCCAGGTCCAGGTAATCCACCCCGCTGATATTGGAGAGGTAGTCAAAATCGAGATCGGGATCCTCCTTGAGCCAACGGGCGACGCGAGGCAGGGACTCCGGCGCGATATGAACGACCGCATCGCCCAGCGTCACTTCTCCCTTCAAGACCGCCTTTCCCAGGGAGGTCCGGACTCTCTCGACGATCTCCTCACTCGTCATGCAACCCTCTTCCTGGCGAGTTCGGTTCCCGCTTCGTTCATGATTTTTTCCTGAAGTTTGATCACTCCGTAGAGAAGCGCCTCAGGGCCGGGGGGACAGCCGGGAACATAAACATCAACGGGAACCACGCGGTCCACCCCCTGGACGATGGCGTAATTATTGAAGATTCCGCCACAGGAGGCGCACGCCCCCATCGAGATGACCCACTTGGGCTCCGGCATCTGGTCATAGATGAGCTTCAACACCGGCGCCATCTTCTGCGACACCCGCCCGGAAACGATCATCAAGTCGGCCTGCCGGGGGGACGCCCGGAAAACTTCCGCGCCGAAGCGGGCGGCATCCCAGCGGGAGTTGGCCATCGCCATCATTTCGATGGCACAGCACGCCAGGCCAAAGGTTGCCGGCCAGAGGGCGTTTTTCTGCGCCCAGGCCACCACCTTCCCCAGCTTGGTCGTTAAAATGCTGTCATATACGGCCCCTGCCGCCTCATATTCCATCGCCTCGACGGCGTCTTTAAAATTCAGCTTGATATTCGTGATTTCGGTCTCGAATGCATCCACCGCCTGGTCTATTAATCCCATTCCAAACCTCCACGGCCCCAGATATAGATGTAGGCTATTCCCAGAATCGCAATAAATACAACCATTTCAAGGAGACCAAACAATTTCAGTTCCCCCAGCGACACCGCCCAGGGATACATGAACACCACCTCGATGTCGAAGATAATAAAGAGCATGGCAAGGGTCGCAAAACGGACCGGGTACCTCCCCTTTGCCTCTTCCTGGGGGATGATACCACACTCGTAGGGAGTGAGCTTGGCCCGGTTGGGGTTTCGCGGCCCAAGAATCGTGGACAGTAAAAGTAATACCGCCACGACACCAATCGCCACGATGGCCGCCAAAGAGATAAAAAAATATTCACTCACGCAAATATTCCCCCCAAAGTCTCTCCACACCTATGGTAACACCAACCCCAAAAGTGGTGTAGAAAGTAATTGAAATGGCGATTATAGCAGTCCACCTCACTCTGTCAATGAAAGATTTTGGCGCACTTGGGGTTTGATTCGACCCGCGATTTTATTACCCAATCTCCTTATTTTAAAATAAGTTATGTCCTTCCATTCATTGCGGAAGAAAGCGGTTCCCATGCGCACGAGCCGGTTGCACCTCCCCCTCCCCAAAGGGATGCCGGTTTAAATCCACAGGGAAGAAAACAAGTGACAGGGAAGGCAAGGGGTTGGGTGCGGCCATACCCTGAATCATTTACCGCAGATGTCGAAGGGGGGCGGGGGAATCGGGGCGGAAAGGAGGGGAGAAGCAGGCTTCCTATTTATAAAAGAAGCCATCCGTCAATCCCGGTATTCGATATGGAGACGATAAATCAAGCCGGTCCGGTTGTCCTCCGCCGATTCGGCATCGGGCTGGGCGAAACTGATGAGTTCGAAGTAAATCATATTCTCCCCGCCTTTGAGATATTTTTTGATATCCACCATAAAGGGGTCGGTGTATTCCGCCCCTCCATATTCCATCTTGATCCCCACGTCGTTGACGGTGATGTGGCAGACATCGGCGGCGCGGACGAGGAGATCGCCACGGATCAGGGCCTCCTCCCGGAAGTGGAAAGGAAGGGAAAGCCTGTGGCGAAACCGGTGCTGGGACCCGGTTTTCGACTCTTCCAGGGTCAAATGTTCCCGCACCCAAACCCATTGACTGCCCTTGATGCCTTTCCAGTTCCCATCCATCTGGCAGATGGAGGCGGGAAACCAACCCCGGGTCGCGGTATCGAAATATTCCGTTTCCTTCCCGCTGGTGAATACCTGGGTAATCGCTTTAGAATCCATGGTCTGGGGAGGGGCCAGATCGATCGGCTTACTGCTTTCCCACATCAGTTCGTTCATTTCCTGCCAGTACTCGAACAATCCCCCTTTTTTCCGCACCACCACCATGCTGGGGCGGGCGTGGCTTCTCCCGAGGTAGGGGCCGATATCCGCCACGATGACCCCCTGTGACTGGTCCGCATCGATGGAGATGAACGAGTGGGAAGGAATGATCTGGTAAGTATGAACCGTGAGCTTGCCCTTTTTGGGGTGCCCCTCCCCTTCCTCGATTTCCTCCTGGAGTTTCTGCAGGAGAAGAAGTGAGGTGCGGATCTCGTTGACGAACGTGGGCTTCCCCCCTGTCTGTTTGCTGATCATTTCCACCACCGGAGAGGTGGGGTCCATGAGCAGGAGCCGCACGTTGGCCCCGTGCAGAACCTTGTCCTTCAGCAGTTCACGGCTGGCGGTGGAAATGGAAAGGAGCGAGCTTCCTCCGATAAAGATCTCGTTTTTGACGTCCCGGAACAAACCCTCGAACGATATGGCCCGTCCCAGCTCGGACCGGTTTTTATAGATCCCCCGGACCCCCAGCCGAACCGCATCGGGGTTGACCAGTTCCTGAAGCGCTTCTTTATATTCATTAAAGGTCAGCTCCCGCAGAAACAGTTCGTACCCGAGGGAGACGATCCCGATCATGGACATGAGGAGGGAAAATTCTTTAAGGGGATGAAGCCAGATGCTTTCCGGGGCAAAAATCTTCCCCGCGAGGATGTAAATGGTCGCCCCGATCAGAAAGATCACCAACGCAAGGAACAGGATCCGGTCGCGCACCCATTCCCGGATCCCGGGTTTTTCTTTCAACATTTTAGTCATGAGTTCCAAGTGAGGCGAAAACGAATTTTCCGCGTCCGGGCTGTGTTCCCGGGGCGCCAGCCTGCCCGCAGGGGCAACAGGGACCGATTCTACCGAAAAAGACACCGTTTCACAAATCACAATTGGCGGGAACAAGATCGGGTCGGGAACAGAATCGCGCGATCGCCTGCGAATCGAATCAGGATCCCACGAGAATTCCGTTAGCCGCTCCCGGACCCGCGCCTCAACTCAACTGAGGCCCGCTTTTCTTCTCAGCCACCATTCCAGGGATAGGATCCCGACCAGCAAACCGAAACACCACCAGTTGTCCCAAAGGGAGAACGTCTTTCGCCGCGACGGTTCCAGCACCTCCGGGTTGGAAAAAGTCAACATCGAGAGATCGAGCGGCCCGTCCCCAATCGCCGCATAGCGTCCTCCCGAAATCTCCGCCATCTGTTTCAGCAAATGCGCGTTGACGAGGGGCTTCATGAATTCTGCGGTATCGGCGAACACTCCGAACAACGCCTCGCGGCCGATCTTGTTGCCGTCCCGCTCCAGCTCCATGTGTAGCCGGTAAAATCCCTCCCCCGCGGGAAGGAACTGGTAGGTGGCTTCCCCCTCGTTCCCCGTAATCAAAGAAACAGTTTGCAGTTCGCCCCTGGGGGGCGCAAACGACAATTGAATTGTTTTTCCGGAATCGGGATTGTAATCATCGTAAAGTACGCGGACCTTGACCAGAACCTCCTCCCCTTCGCGGTACCGTTCTTTATCCGTTTCGATCTGGAGGGTTTCCATTTCCGGGTCGCCCGTCAACCAGGCGATCACATTGCTCCAGAATTTCTGGTAATAGCGTCCGCTCCCCCCTTCCCCCACTCTGCGGAAGTTCCAGTCCCAGGACGCATCCGTCGCCAGCGCCGCCACCCGGCCCTTCCCGTTACGTCCCGTCACCAACAGGGGATAGGTTTCCTTTTCCTCCCCATTCTGGTGCACGCCCTGAAGAAGAATCTGCGCGTCCTTCCGGGGTTCCAGCCCCAAGTTCAGTCCGGTGAGCGAGGGAAGCTGTTCCCAGGCTTGCCGGTTACGGGTGAAATCTTTTTCCAGCTTCAACAGGGGGTGCCGGGCAAACGCCGCCGGGATCTCCACGCGGTACGGATCGTTCAGGAATTTGAGTACATTCCCCTCCAGACTCACCGGAAGCATGTCCTCCATAACGGTTCGATCGTACCCTCCCATCTGGAAAGACAATTCGCCCCCCACCATGAGGAATCCGCCCCCCCGCTGAATGAAGGTCTGGATGTTGTTCAAATACTTCTTGTCGATAAACGGCTCGTAGCGAAAATTCTGAAAAATGATCAGGTCGAAAGAATTGAGGTAATCGGCGAACAGGAGATTGGAGGGAAACGGGATCAGGCTCAGTTCTGACGTGGGGGCCGCCACGTCGTCGGTCAGCGTGCGCAGAATAAAAAAGGAAAGCAGATCCACTTTCGGATTGTTGGCCAGCACCTCGCGAAGAAACCGCGAATCCCAGGAAGGACGTCCGTTCAAATGCAGAACCCGTATCCGGTCGCGCACCACCTTGACCTGGAAATCGCGCCGGTTGTTGGCGGCGATGGCCTCCCCGGCGAACACGGGAAGGGACAGGCTGTAGACTCGACGGCCCAGTTCCGTCGGGGTAAATTCCATATCCACCGCATAACGGTCCTGTCCCTCGCGAATCTCCACGATTTTCGAAACCAGAATGGTGCCGCCCTCCTTGAGAACGAGAGAAACATTTTTATTGCCGATGTTGGAAGCGTGAACGGTCACCGAAAGGTTGACCGGTTGATGAACGAAACCGAAATCGGCGGTGGAGATATTTTCGATCGCCAGATCCTTGAAATTTTCGTTTCCACCCGCCTGCACGGTATGCACCCGCCCGCCCAGGGCCAGGAGCGAGGCTCGAAGCTCCGGCGACAAATCGTCCGGGCCCTGCGTCAGATCCGCCCCATCGGAAAATAACACCACCCCCTGGAGCGATTTGCCCTGGTAGCGGTTTTTCACATCCATGAACACGCGCGTAAAATCGGTGTTGGTCGCCTGCAGACGGTACCGATCGTCAAGCTCGCCCGGAAGGACCGGTTCGGCATGATCGGAAACCAGGAAGAAATCCACCTGGAAATCCTTTTGCAACTTCTCAAAATAAGAGGCTTGGTCGGCGAGGGCCTGCCGGACCCGGTCCCCGCGGGTCGCCTCGGAGGGAAAGGTCTTGATGGAGAGGCTCCTGGAATTGTCGAGAAGAACGGCGACGGAATTTCTGGAAGCCTGGCTCTTCCTGAACTCCATCTGGGGTTGCAGGAACATCATCAACAACAGGGCAAACGCCGCCACCCTCAAACCGAACAGGCCCACCCGTTTGATTCGGGACTGGATGCGGGACAGGCTGGTCCCAAAAAACCACAGCGCCAGCGGAATCAGGAGGCCGATGAGCCCCAGGACCGGAATCGACAGGTCGCCCCCCCAATGCACCTGCCATTGGTTGTACTCCGCCGGGTCGAGTCCCAGCCATTGGGCGAAAAGTTTCACGGTGTATGGTACTTCCTCAAACGTTCCAGGATGATGGGCAAGTGAACCATATCCTTCTTGTAATCGAGGGTGAGGGCATACATGACGATGTTGACCCCGAGGCGGATGCTCCATTGCCTCTGCGTCTCGCCGCCCGCGATGACCTCATAATTCCATTGCCCCAGCGAGTTGCGGGCCCAGGCGCCGGCCAGGTCGTTCATGTTATAAACCAGGACCGTCCGTCCCTTAATGGAAATTCCCTCCAGGTAGGGACGAACCACGACCCGGCCCACAACCGAATTGATCAGGTAAAAGGACCGGAAGAGGGAATGGTCGCGCGGAATCTTCTGCAGGGGAGTGTGCGGAAACAATTGCGCAACCATCGACCGGACCGACCGGTCGAATCCGGAATCGGCCCGGCCCGAATTATCGTCGATCAACAAGAAACCGCCATAACTCAAATATTGGCGCAGAATTTTCAACTCCTCCGCGGTAAAGGGCTGGAAAGAAGAGTCGCCTCCCATATAAATGGACGGATACTTGAACAGATCGGGATCGGTAACTTCCAGCGCGAGAGGTTCCCGGTTCACCTCGATCGAGGTCCTCCGGGCGACCTGCGCCAATAGCCCCTCAACCGCGCCCGGGACCGGGGCAAACCGCGCCCCGCGATACTTGATCTGGGGCATGGTCAGCCGAGAAGGATCCAGAAGAGTGGACGGGGAGGCCGCCACGAAAAGGGTCCAAACCATCAATAATGCGGGAATGCCGGTAACAGGTCGCATGGCTTTGAGTGTAAACAGGATTCCTGAGGTTTTCAATCACCTTCCCCCGCACCGTTCCACGCAGGGTCCGGTTTTAATTGGAGGGAGAAAGAGAGTTGGAGTAGACTGAACGAAAATGGTTCCGGATTCG
>PCWF01000232.1 GCA_002796165.1 Nitrospinae bacterium CG11_big_fil_rev_8_21_14_0_20_56_8 | reverse complement strand
CCCTCGGCCTGCTGACGGCCGCCCAGCTTTACCAGAGCGCCCTGCAAGCCTGCCCGGAAATTCCCCGGGAAATTCAAACGGGAAATTTCCGCCCGCTGGTGGACTGGCTGACGGACAACATATACAGTTGGGGCGCGCGCAAACGTTTCACCGAACTCCTGAAAAACGCCACCGGGAGAGGCCTGAGCATAGACCCCTTCAAATCGTATCTGGAAGCCAAATACCTCACCGATACTTGCTGATCGGCGATTGCGATTCCTGGCCCAGGGCCAATTAACGCCCCGATTCCGAAAGGAGATCCGCCAGTATTCCGGGGGCCTCTTGGGTGGAATCCGAATTGAGACATCGGATCGTTTTTCCCAGCGGCCCCCACATTTCGGGAGAGGTGGATTTGAAAAATGCAATGCCGGGCAATCTCAACAGCCCGGCCAGGTGAGTGATCCCCGAATCGTTACCGATATATCCCCGGCAGAACGTCATTGCCGCCGCCAACCGCTCTAACGGCCAGTTCAGCGCGAACACCGTTTGCTCTCCCCCGAACCTGTTTTGGATCTCCTCGGCCCGGTCCATTTCCGCGGGACCCAGAATGACCAGCAGGCGATGCCCCCGCTCCTCGATCATATCCGCGAGCCGAGCGAAAATATCCACGCCCATATTTTTTCCGGGACTGCCGCTTCCGGGATGGATGCTCCAACAGAGAGGAAGGTCGTTCCCGAATCCCAACTCCTTGCGCACGAAAAAAAGATCCGGATCGGTGGGAACAAACCTCGCGTCAAATTCGGAGGCCTGCATTCCGGTTCCCTCCAGCAGATTCAAGTAAACATCCACTACATGGCCAATCCCCTCTTCCCCGGGAAGCGGGTCGACCGTCCAGGTCCGGGCGCCGGTAACCTTTTCCATATTGCGAGCCAGCCGACCTTCGGGATCGCGGGCGAACAGGAGAGCATGGTCATATCGAGGTAGCGGAAAAGACACGGCGCCATCCTCCAACTCACCGTAGAGTTTCCACCACCCCACATCCTCGGCCGACAGGATACGCTGGAAACCCGAAAACCGAGTTAGTAGGGATTTCCACCGTCCGTCCACAATCCAGTCCAGACATAGGGGGTTCCAATTGCCAAGCACTCTCAATAGGGGAAAAAACAACAGGGTATCCCCAAGAGCCCCCATGCGGAAGACGGCGATCCTTTGTCCTTCGATATCGACCCGTTTTAAAATAAGCTTCCTCCCCATGTTTATTTTTGATGAATCACATATCATTTATTAATTATCAAAAATCGATTAACTGTCAATGTCAATTGAAGTTAACCATTTTCAAAATTATCGGGTCGGAGATTGGGCGGTAAGTGGGATTAAAATAATGTTGCGAAACGGGTTATCGGGACACATATTAAATCAGACGTAACTTTGCGGGCTCAATGACCCGGAAGTGATGCTACGCCATTTTTTCTCTTCTTTCAGGAGGGCCAAATTATGGAATGGCTGGATTTCGGACGAGATATGACAGCTATGGGAATCGTCGCAGGCGTTGCGGCGGTTGGTATTCTGTTTTATTTCCTGACGCGAAAGGAAATCGAATAAATCTCCACCCGCATTAACTCTCATTCAGGCCACCTCGGAAGGGGTGGCCTTTTTTTTCCAACGGTTCTTTTAAACCGAAACGATTCCGATGATCGATACCTTCAACTCGAACAGGGTTCAAAAAGTTTGGCAGTCGCGAGGGTTTACCTGCGACCTGTGGACCGATTCCCCCGGGCAGGAATGGATCGATTTTATCCATACGGTGGATGAACTGGTGATGATCGTCGAAGGGAACCTGGAAATCGAGATGGACGGCAAAACCCTGTATCCCAAACCCGGCGAGGAAGTATTCATTCCCGCCCGCGTTTACCATACCGTGCGAAATGTCGGCACCAGCACCGCCCGGTGGTTGTACGGTTACAGACAAACATAAAACCGGCAAAGGCCACCACCCCCTCAGTACGCATTTTCACTCCCTGAAAAACGATTCCCCCCTCCTCATAACAATACCTATAACGCGTAGGAATTAAGCTTGCCAGAACCTCCCGGCTATGCAATATTTAAACACTTTTCAGGTCAAACCCGATTTTCTCAACAAAAACAAAGTGAACCACGCCATTTTATGGATCTCACCGAAGCCCGTTGTTACCTCAATCATTTGTTAACCCTGAATATTCGCCGTGAAGAAGCGTTTGGCCCCCTGGCATTCACCTTTATCAAGGACGATTTGTTCGACACGGTGGGACTCCTCGCCGACGAAAAATTCACGTTGATCATGGCCACCGTCCAATCCTTTACCGAAGAACCGAAACGCTGGAAGCAAAAGCTCGATTTACTGAAAAAAGGACAGGAGGTTCTGAAGCAGTCCAGTTATTCAGGAAATACGGACCTGGCACGAAAACTCGATTTCGAGATCCGCAAGACCGAGGCAGAACTGGAAATCTACGACTCGGCCATGCGCGGTTCGGTAAAATCCCGTGCAGAAAAGCAGAGGCTGATCGTACAGTCCGACGTGCCCCGCTATTTCCTGGACATCGCGCAAAAACGCGCGGGAGAATATTATCAGAAAAAATACAACCTGAGCCGCAAGGCCAAGGTGGCTCAGCATTTTGGCGGGGGGCCACGCAAATTTGAGCCAGAAAACGAGGATGTGAAACGGGAGTTTCCCGGCGCCTGCGCTCCGTTCATGAACTCGCGAACCAACGCGTTTCACCTCATGTTACCGTTCGATCTCAAGATCAGCCGCAAACCCGACGCCCCCCTCGAAGGCGGCGTGCGGGTCTTTTATTCCCGCGATGGATATTCCTTTCCCCTCTCCTGTGAATTGGACCGGTTGTGCAGTTATTACGACGGGCAGGTGGTAGAGGTCGGAATGGACGATCCCAACCTGTTGTTTGTTTCGGTCTCGGCGGTGAGGGAACCCGAGTTCAGGTACCCCTATGCCGGGCCCGACCCGCAAGTGCCCGAAAAACTGGTTTACCCGAGGGAAGTGCTGGAGCGGTCGGGATGCCTCGGAGTATTTTTCCAGGTGGTGACCAACTTCAAGATATGGTTCGACGCCAACCTGACCTGGATCCTGATCCAGGGCGCGCCGGACCTCCATGAGTTTGGCCTGCAAGGGGGATCGGGCCTGCTGACGCGCACCCATGCGTCCGACAAGATACCCGCTTACGCCGAGGCCACCAAGTCTCCCTGGCAGGATGGGCTGAGCTTCAACTTCGTAAACATGCACCTGCAACTAAGCCCGGATACCGACACCGCGCTGGTCCCATTTAATACCCCCATCTTCACCCTTCACCCCGTCGTCAGCAAGAATTGTTACCGGATCGAAGAGGCGGCGGAAGCATCCCAGGCTTGGGAAGTGGAATGGGCCAAAGCCAAAAAGTAAATATCCCCCACCACGAATTTCCCCGTCGCAGGCGTTATTCCAGGACCACGATGCTGATGCGGCGGTTCATGGGATCCCTGGGATCGGAAGGATTGAACAACTGGTTGTCGGCAAAACCCACAACCCGGGCGAATTGACTGATATCGACGCCGAATTTTTCAAACGCCTTCTTGGCTTCCAGCGCGCGGAGCACCGACAGATCCCAATTTCTGGATGATTCCCCCTTGTAAGCCGATGAATCGGTATGCCCCTCGATGGCAATCTTGTTGGACATGCCCTTCAGGTTTTCAGCCAGCATGCGCACCATTTCCATTCCCTTGGCATTCAGCCGGTGGCCCCCCGGATCAAACAAGGCAAAATTGGTGTTATCCACCATCTGGATCTTCAATCCATCGGCGACCGGCTCCATCATAAGCTGTCCGGACAAATCCTCGAACTTTTCGCGTACATCCTTTCGGATATTTTCGGCGAGAGCGGAAATACGCGCCTTGGACATCATTTTAATATTGGGATCCCCTTTCACCGGCGCCGCATTCCCGAGAATGGCATCCTTCACCAGGACCCCCTCCGTCTGCGGAGTCAATACCGCTTTGGCCCGAGCCTCCTGGCTCCCCCCTGCCGCCATGAATTTTTCAGGGTCCTCAAAATACTCAGACAAAGCGGCTTTGGTTTCCTGAGGCACCGCATTGACCAACCACATGAGGAGGAAGAAGGCCATCATCGCCGTGACGAAATCTGCATAGGCCACTTTCCAGGATCCGCCGTGATGCCCCCCATGCATTTTTTTCACTCGGCGCAGGAAAACTTCCTCCGACCCTTTCTCCTTGGGTTCCTCCCGAACGGTGACCTGCGGCCGCATGAAATCGTGCGAGAACACCCGCCAACCGGTGCTTTGGAACTGGTTCATCCATAGATCCAGTTGCCCTTCATTGATATCGTACTGTTTGCACACCGACTCCTTTTTGTCGCCCTGCAAATGCTGGAGAACGATTTTGTAGATGATTTGTGGATCGGTAATGTTGGCCATAACGCCGGACCCTTAACCCGGTATATTTGCGCGGAAAACCTAATCTTTGCTCCCCTTGAGCAGTTTTTCCATTTTCAAAAAATTGGGACGGCAGACTTCGGGGATCCTGAGCCGTCCGAATTCCAGACAGATCTGCGATTGCAATCCCCCCACAAACGCCACGATGACCGTTTTGATCACATCGAGGTATTCCTTTTCCTGTTCCGCCATCCACTCCAGTTTTTTCGCTACCGGCCCCATGAACCCGTAGGCCCCCAAAATTCCCAAAAAGGTGCCCACCAGCGCCGCACCGATACTGTGCCCGAGAACTTCAGGAGGCTCGCTGATCTTCTGCATGGTAATGACCACACCCAGTACCGCGGCCACAATACCCAGACCGGGGAGGGAATCCGCCACGTTGCCAAGATTCTTGGACGAACTCATCATCTCTTCATGGAACGACTCGATTTCCGACTCCATCAATCCTTCCAACTGGTACGGAGCCAGTTTGGAACTCACGATCATACGAAACGTATCCGTGGTCAAATATAGCGCATGCTTCTTGGACATAAAATTTTTGAACCGGGAAAACAACTGGCTCTTCTGCGGATTATCAAGATGCGGCTCGAGGGCCACCAGTCCCTGTTTCT
Source organism: Nitrospinae bacterium CG11_big_fil_rev_8_21_14_0_20_56_8 (assembly GCA_002796165.1). Lineage (GTDB taxonomy): Bacteria > Nitrospinota > Nitrospinia > Nitrospinales > VA-1 > 21-14-0-20-56-8. The sequence continues at coordinate 3,973 of PCWF01000232.1, read as the reverse complement.
TCACCACGGTGAATATCCCGTTCATGACCTGGAGAAGCTCCACGTAATCGTTTTCCGTATATTGCCGCGAGGAAAGCATGGCCTTGACAGAATGGATAACGTTCTTGATCACCTGCTGGGACGAAGTAACCACAAACACCCCGAGCGCGGCTCCAAAAATAATAACCAATTCGGCCGGTTGCCAGAGAACTTCGAAATTCCCATGTTCCATGACATAACCGATGACCACCGATGCCACAACGATGAAAAACCCAGCCAATACTCCCATAATCGGACCCTTCTCCCTCCCTTATAACCCGCGTTCCGCGTTTAACACGTAATTGGCAATCTCATTTTCAAACCAACCATCCAAACCGGCAAACTCGATTCCCAGGTCCCAGAACCTCGAAACCTCTTGCGATCGAATAATGGTCCCGAACAAAGTGAACACCCTCTGGCGAGTTCCGTTGGCCAACAGCATTTTTATCTCGACCGGGTCCCCGATCGGGAAACCCGCATTCCATTCAACACCCATTCCCCCGGAACTCAGGGAGACTTGCGCCGGCCGAAGATCGGGAAGGACCGGCCCACCCGTGGTCAGGGCCTGGATGATCCAATCCAACTTTTCATGAATCAACCGGAGATTTTCTCCAAGATCATCCCCGCTGGAAAAGATCCTGGGAGGAATGCCGGGGAACGCTCCGAGGGAGGTAATAGAGGCCGAGTTCAGCTTATTCGATTCCTTCGAAACGGTAGTGATAGAGAGGGGAATTTCACGCGTGACACGGAAAAAATTTCTATTTTCATCCATATATTCGAATAGATTAATCACACCCAAATGATGATAAAAAGGTCAAAATCCTTGAACCTGTCATTTTAAAAGCTATTCAACCCAATATCCAATGCTTTAACAGCTCTCCTGAATTCCGTAATCGGAATAATTCTCTCACAAACCAGGAGAATAAAGCAAACTCCCACAACACACCATTTTTCAAACCCGAAAATCAAAATTCAAATTTATTTTTGATTCCCGGACCATCCCTTATTATTTTAGACCACGAATTGCGAATCCATTTATCCCAGGAAGGTTCGAAATTCGAACGCTGATAGAGACTATTCTCGTTCGCATAATCGGGAAGAAGTTATATTGGAAGATACGATCCACGGCCGCATGGGAAAAACCTACCCATCGGCGTCTCTTTTAAAGGAATGTTTAATGCCGTTTGCATCAAAAACCATCTCCCCCATCTCCCTTTCCTCTTATATTATTATCAATCTGGTTCTGGCTATTATTTTCCTTATCATCGACTCGTTCCTTCCCCTGGGAGTCGCCGGGGGCGTTCCCTACGTCCTTCTCGTGTTGGTTGCCACCGGATCGAGAAACCGGGGAGTGACCATTGCTTCCGCGGCGATCGGAACCGTTTTTACCGTAATTGGCTTCTCCATTTCACCTCCCGGCGAAGAATGGTGGTTCGCCCTCCTGAATCGAAGTCTGGCCGTTTTCATGATTTGGATGACCGCATATTTTTGTCTGAAGGAAATCCATTGGGCAAACGAGATTCTAAAACGAAAGGAACTGGAACGCGCCTATGAGCTTTTGAAATTGGAAAGCGGCTTCGTCCAGTTAAACAGGGACATTGCCTTTGAAACCAACATGAGTCAATCCGTCGAAAATGCCATCGCTTACAGTTTAAAGAGAATATGCCAGGGAACCGGCTGGCCGCTGGGACACTTCTATTTATTGGGAAGCGATGGCTCCAAACTGATTCCCACAAAAATTTGGTACAGCAATGATTCGCAAAATTTTCAAAAATTCATAAAAATTACGGAGGAAACGCAATTTTCGGAAGGGACCGGCCTTCCGGGAAGGGTTCTGCTCGATGGGAAAGCCCATTGGGTAACGGATGTGGAAAAAGACCCCAATTTCCCTCGCGCCGCCATGGAGGAGGAGATCGGCATACGATCGGGTTTTGCATTTCCCATCCTGATCGGCCTTCAGACGGTAGGGGTCATGGAATTCTTTTCGGAAAAAACGGTGGCGCCGGATAAAAGGCTTCTGGAGGTCATGGAAAGTATTGGAACGTTGCTGGGTCGGGTCCTCGAGCGATACAAGGCAGATCAGGAGAAAAAGGATTATAGCGATCACTTGCGCAAGCTCTATCACAAGCTGGATTCGATCAGGGAAGAGGAAAGTAAACGTATGGCGAGGGAAGTTCATGACGGATTGGGCCAGGTTTTAACTACTCTTAAAATTGAACTCTCTCTCTTGAACAAAAAACTGATAGAACAAAACCTGGACCATATCGAAGAAAATATGGAAATAATCGGGGGTCTGATTGAGAGCACGATTCAAGCGGTCAAAAAAATTTCTCTGGAATTGCGCCCTCCCATTCTTGATTCTTTAAGTTTGACCGAGGCCATCGATTGGCAGGGGCACTTATTTCAAAACCGGACGGGAATTCAATTCACCTTATCCCACCCCGGGGAGACGATCAGTCTGGATCCACAAAGAGTAACTACCCTATTCCGGATTTTCCAGGAATGTCTGACAAATATTGCCCGACATTCGGAGGCCACCAAAATTCATGTTGACATAATCGACCAAGGTCATCTATTGATCATGAGAGTCAAAGATAACGGAAAAGGAATCACCCCGGAGCGGATTCATGACAAAACTTCCCTCGGCATTCTGGGAATGAAGGAGCGAGCTCAAATGTGGGAGGGAGAAGTGGAAATAAAGGGAGAACGAAACAAAGGAACGGAAATATTAATCAAGCTCAAATACTGAACGGAATTATGGCAAAGAAAAACGGCATTATCAGGATTTTGATCGCCGACGACCACCCGGTTTTCCGGCAGGGATTGTACCGCGCGTTTTCCGCAACCCAGGAAATAAAGGTCGTAGCGGAAGCGGCAAATGGTCCCGACATCCTCGAAAAAGTCTGCACTACGGAAGTGGACGTTGTTTTGCTCGACATCACAATGAATGGGGAATGGAGCCTGGATTACATGAAAGAGTTAAAAAAACAATTTCCCCATTTACCGGTAATCATTCTCAGCGTGTATCCAGAAGAACACTTTGCCATGCGGTATATAAAAGCTGGCGCCTCGGGCTATGTCACAAAAGAAAGCCCTCTTGAAACCCTGGTGCAGGCCGTTCGCAAGGTGGCTGGCGGCGGGAAATTCATGAGCACAGAATACATGGAAAAATTAACATTTGGCTTTAGTGACAAATCGAATACTCCGCATGAAAATTTATCCAACCGGGAATTTGAAATATTCTGCCTTCTCGCGGCTGGACATTCATTGACCGCCATTGCCGATCGATTATGTTTAAGTGTTAAAACGGTCAGTACACACAGAAGCCATATTCTGCAGAAAATGAAAATGGAAAATAATTCCGATTTGATCCAATATGCCATCCTGAATCATTTGATTTGAAGATTCCCCATTCTCACTCCTTCGCCCTTCCTCCCCGATAGCGCCCCTGCATCATTTCTGTCCTGATAAAGGAATTTTCCTACAAATTTATAAGAATTTTTAAATATATTTATCATCCGATTCTTTCCCAAAAATAAACCATGTCTGATTACCTGAAAAGTTCCGATATTCTATTCTTGCCACCGTGTTGGAATCGCCTCTTAAAAAGAGAAAAAAGCGTTTGTCCCATTTAATGCAGTTGAACGCGAAAAGGACATCGAGTCCGGGTCAGTACTTCCAATGCCATTCCTTGCCGCGCAGGCGAGAAGGACAAATTGAATTACGGACCTGATTTTTTCGACCTTTAAAGGGGAATCTGGAATCCTAACAATGTGGAGGGCAAAATGAGATTAAATCGAAGGAAGTTTTTGCAGGTAACCGGCGGGGTCGCCGCGGCCATGGCGCTGTCGAGCAAGAAAGTTGGAGCTCAATTGAAGCCAGTGGTCAAGGTTGGGAACCCCCTGGAGAGTTATCCGGACCGGCGTTGGGAAGAAGTGTACCGCGACCAGTACAA
>PCWF01000044.1 GCA_002796165.1 Nitrospinae bacterium CG11_big_fil_rev_8_21_14_0_20_56_8 | reverse complement strand
CATCACGTTACCCTGGATCGTTGACAGCCGCCGCGTAAGCGTGCGATACATCTCCTCGCTGTCACCGCCGGGAAGATCCACCCGTCCGCATCCTTGAAGAAATAACGTGTCTCCCGCGATCAGGCAATCCTTGACCCGGAAACACTGCGAGCCGGGAGTATGGCCGGGGGTATGCAGGAACTTCACCTCGATCTCGCCAATGCGGATCGTTTCTTCGCTGTCCATTTCCTTTAAATCGGATTTGGAAACGCCGGTGATCTTGCGGAGTCCATCGGCCTCGTGCTTGTTCACATAAATGGGGACCGCCTGTTTCTCCATAAGCTCGGCCAGCCCCGTGATGGAAAGCCCAAAGATTTCTCCCCCGACGTGATCGGGATGATAATGCGTCACCAGGGCGCCGGTGAGTTTCATGTCCTCCCGGCGAACCACGCTCAGGATACCGTCAATATCCCAGGCCGGGTCCACCACCATGCATTCCCGGGTTTTCCGGTCTCCCAGGAGATAAATAAAGTTCGCCATCTGGCGTGCAGAGCTGTCCGACCGCCCCACATCGATTCCGCATAACAATTGTTTGATGAAAAACCGGTTCTCTTCCATCCTGGATTCCTTTTCCAATTTAATCCATCAGGCGATTCAAAAGTTGCGCGAGGCGGATCCCCGCCTGGATCAGGCGCATTTCAATGATCTCTCCGCTTTTACGGATATATTCCTTGTCGAGACGGCCCCCTACCCGGTAAGCGTGGTCGACCGCGAACCGATATGACTCGTTCGCCCAGGCTTCGGGATCCCCTACCGACCATTCCCGGACATCCTCGTCCGACGCGCGGGCGTCAAGCGATGCGGCGTATTGTACCAGATCCTCGCGCAATCCGGGAACCAACCCCGTGTCCCAGAGAGAATGCAGGTTCTGCATCTCACCCTTGTAAGGCAGGATGATTTTATTTCCTCCCCGGTCACTCGCGCGCCCCACGTGGAGCGGCTGGTGCACATCGCCCACGAAGTGCACCAGGTACTGGAGTGCCTCTTTCCGTTCCCGAAGATCCCGATCTTTGTCTCCCAACGTGCGGGCAAATTCCTTGATCTTTTCGACGACGCAATCTCCCGTGGGGCAATCCCGGTCCCTTTGGTACTCCCGCGCATTTTCCGCGATGTTGACGTAATGCCACGGCCCCTGTCCGCGTTCCTTGCGGACCCAATCGGCCCAGAGCGAAACATCGGCCAGGCTCTTTATGTTAAAATGCTCCCCGATCGTGTTTCGCGTGGCCGGGGCAAGATGCAGGTCCGCGATGTAACCGACCACCTGGTGGGCTTCCGGCCCCCAGGCCCATGCGCCCGGCAAAGGGGCGATCAAAACGGCCCAGACCAGGATCAGAGCCGAACCAAACCCTGATCCCCGATTCCGCGGTAACGTAAATTTCACTTGATTAACCCTGAAGATGGAATGAACGACGCCGCCCCGATCCCTCTGGATCGCGGGCCGGTTCCTCCACCAGCCCTAAAATAGAGGCATGGATTGCAATTCCTGATTTCCTTTTATCACACCTTACGATTCTGGACGCTGACCACGATTCTGTCAATTATTCTGGGCATCGTTGCCCTGCTCTCGGCTCTGTTCGATAAAAGCGGCAACACCGCGCACAATGTGGCCCGGCTCTGGTGCCGTCTGATTTGCCAATGGAATGGAGTCGCTGTGGAGATTCGGGGAATGAAAAACGTGTTGCCCGGCCAGGCCCAGATCTTTATCGCCAACCACCAGGGATATTACGACATTTTCGCTTTGGCGGGATACCTGCCGGTCCAGTTGCGCTGGGTGGCCAAGGAAAGCTTGTTTCGCATTCCCTTTGTGGGATGGTCCATGCGTGCGGCCGGGTACGTGGGAGTGGATCGCAGGGACCGCAAAAAATCTTACCATTCGTTCCTGGAAACGACGGAGAAAGTGAAGTCCGGGTGCTCCATCGTGATCTTCCCGGAGGGAACCCGGTCGCTGAACGGGGAGATCGGCCCCTTCAAAAAAGGCAGTCACCTGCTCGCCCTGCGGACCGGGGCGCCGGTGGTCCCCATTACCATCATCGGTACCTGGAAAATCATTCAGAAGGGAAGCGCCGTGATCCATCCCGGCCCGGTGCGCATCATCATCTCCCCGCCGATCCAGATCAACCCCGAAATTTCCGACAAGGGGGAAAGCGTCCTGCAATCCATCCGCGAACTGATTTGCCGGAATTACGCCGAGAACGATTTCGCTCCAGACTAAAAACCGGGCGGGGCTCAAGGCCCGGCCCGGGATTCGGTTAAACGGGCGAGTGGAAAAACGTCAGGCTCTTTTTTCCTTTTGAATGAATTCCCACACCGCGCTGGGATGGTTCCTCAGGTCGTCGAAATTTTTCCAGACCGCCCGGATCATCCCCGTCTTATCGATGATGAAGGTGGCGCGCTCGATGACCTTGCGCTTCTCCCCCAGATCATCGACTTCCTTGATCACCCCGTATTGTTCGGTGGTTTTCTTGTACTCGTCCGCCATCAGGGTAAAGCCCAACTGATAGATCTCGATGAACTGCTGGTGCGAATTCACGCCGTTCCAGCTACACCCCAACAGCTCGACCTCCCGCTTTTTGAACTTGCGGTTCCACTCATTCCAGCCCACCATCAGGCGCGTGTCCTCGGGACTGCTGTCCTGCTGATAGAAAGAAAGGATCACCCATTTTTTATCCTGGAAATCCTTGAGCCGGACGATCACTTTCTCCTCGGCGGAAGGACTGGTTTCTCCAGCTTTATAACCATACACCGCAGGCAGTTCAAATGCGGGTGCGCGGTCTCCCACCTCTAATGCATCGGACATGAATACCCCTTATGGAAGAGAGTCACTTGTCGCCAAACGCGTCCTTCAGGAGAGGCTCGACCTCACCCTTGGCCTCCATCTCATCCAGAATGTCGGTGTCGCCGTAAAACTTGCCGTCGATGAAGACCTTGGGAAGCGTCGGCCAATTGGTAATGCGATTGAGGGCCTCCCGTTTGGGCATGTTGTCCAGAACATTGACCACTTCGAACGGATAGCCATACTTCTGGAAAAACTGGATGGTTTCCACCGTAAAACCGCATTGAGGAGCGGCCTTGGTGCCTTTTCCGTAAATCAAGATCTTGTTTTTCTGGATTTCTTCGTTGATTTGATCCTCAATGGACGACATTATCCTGCTCCTTATAAAAGCCAAGTTGGTAATTATGAAATGCCTGAATTTTTAACCTGCAATCATTTAAAACCTCCAAAAATCATCTCCGCTCCCAACCCATCGGGAAGGGACCGGCTGACCTGTCCGGACCGATTTTCAGAGATCGTAGTAAAAAGCCGATGAAAATAGAATCCCGGATCAAGGAACCGCGGTCTTGATCTCGGCGGCATGGATCCGGCCGTCCTGCATGGCCGACGTGAGGGTCGCTTGAACCGCCCGGTGACGGGACATGACATCCATTTCCTTGAACTTGCCTGAAGTCACATAAATGATAAAATGATCCCGCATTCCTGTTTTGTCCATTACATCCACCTCCGCATCGGGAATCCCCGTTTTAACCAAACCCACCAAGTCCTCAATACTGATCATTCCCGTGTGCCTCCTGCTCTATCCAACCGATTGCGAATTTGGGTTAACTCTTTGCTTTTTTTAGATTCAAAACCCGCGAAAAAGATTTAAATAATTTGCCTCCAGTCCTTACCCTCCCCGCCAACCGAATCAAAAATACCCATCGAATCAAAGTTATAAAAGAGGACCTCCGGTATTGAGGAAATCTTGAAGTGACTCTTCAAGAGAGGGCCATCGAGTGCGCGACCGTAAACCAGAGGATGATTCGAGGAGCACAAAAAACATTATCTTCTATGAATTATACCTCAAACCCCATAAAAAGCTCTTCTCGGGAGACCCGGAATTGACCCCGTTCACAAAATTCAGGTATAATTTCCGAAACCAAGACAGGACAAGGTCAATCTAAATACATAATTGCTTGGTTTTCAATCCATTTGTTCCAGGAGGGGCCAATGACCGTTTCATCTCAATTTGTCGAAATCACCCCCCGTGCCCGGGAAGAGGTAAAAAGGCTGGTTCTCGCCGAAGGAAAACCGGAAATCGGGCTCCGGCTAGGCGTCAAGGGCGGGGGTTGTTCCGGATTGTCTTATGATCTCAAATTTACCCCCAAGGAAGATAAGGACACCGTTATCGAAGAGGACGGGTTCAAGGTCTTCATGGATCCCAAGAGCTTGATCTACCTCAAAGGCATGCAACTGGATTTCCAGGACGGGCTGAACGGAAAAGGATTTGTCTTCAAAAATCCCAATGCCAGCTCCACCTGCGGTTGCGGCGAATCCTTCTCCATCGCCTGATATCCCCCTTACCGAATTTTATCCATGGCCGACGATTATCGACACGTCCGCGAGCGTTGCGGCTATTATCCCATGGAGGAGGGGTGCATTTTCTCGCTCACCGGCAAAGACACGTTCGCTTTCCTCCAAACCCAGTCCACGAACGATGCCCTCAATCTGGAGCGGGGTGCCGGATTAGACAACGCCATCGTGGATCGGAAAGGCAAGCTGATCGCCAACTTTTCTCTCCATCGGGACGGCGGCGATTCGGCCCTGGCCCTGATCGAAAAATGCCAGAAGGACAATTTTCAGAATCACCTGGAAACCTTTCACTTCCGCGAAGACATCGTCATTTCACCCCTGAACGACAGGCTCCTCGCCATGCAGGGTCCCTTGAGCCGCCTCGCTCTGGAATCCCTGTGCGATCCCGGGGCGCCTATTCCGGAAAAACCCAACCAGGTGGAGCGAATCCCTATCGCCGGGAAAACCGCAATCCTCATCAACAAATCCTTCACCGGCGAGGAAGGGTTTATCCTTGGCGTCCGGGAAACCGAATGGAATTCCCTGATCGAAGCCCTGCAACGGATCCCAGAAGACCTGCGCCCTGCCCTCGTCTCGAAGGAAACCTGGGAGGTTCTGCGCATTGAAGCGGGCATCCTGCGAATGGGGAAGGACATGGATGGGAAAAACGTGCTTCCCGAGACCGGGCTCGAACACACCTCCGTGAGCTATAACAAGGGGTGCTACATCGGCCAGGAGGTTATCGCACGCATCAGGACCTATGGAGCTCCGAATTTTGCCATGATGGGCCTGATCCTTGAAGGCGGCCCCCTCCCCCCTCCTCACAGCGACATCCTTCTGAAAGATAAAAAAATCGGGAGCACCCGGAGCGGGACCCTCTCTCCCTATCTGGGCAAAAACATCGTTCTGGCCTACATCCAGAAAGACTATCGCAGTCCGGACACCGACCTGGAGGTCACCCTCGCTGGCTCGCCCGCCCGAGTGCGGACCTGCCTTTTACCGTTTTACCAGACGAAGACACGCCAGGACCACGCCCGCCGCCTCTACGAGGAGGCGCTCACCCTTTACAAGCAGGAAGAAAACCTCGATCAGCCCATCGGCCTGTTGCGCGAGGCCATCGCTCTGGACTCCAAGTACGCCGCCGCCTACGAAGCCCTGGGGGTGTTCCTCTCCAAGCAGGACAAGCTCGACGAAGCCATTTCGCTGATGAAACGGCTGGTCGAGATCGATCCCACCGAAATCATGGCCCATTCCAATCTTTCCATCTACTACATGAAGCAGGGACGGATCGAAGATGCGGAAAATGAAAAAGCCGAGGCGACCGCCATTCAATTCGAAAAAGCCATCACCGAAAAAATGAACCAGAGGAAGCAACAAGGGTTGGAAGAACAGCAACGGCAGGAGAGAGAACGAAAAATCGGGATGTTCAAAGAAGTTTTGGAGATCGATCCGGGCGATCCCGTGGCCAATTTCGGGCTCGGGTCCATCTTCCTCGAAACGGGACGATACGAAGAGGCCCTGCACCCCCTGCAAATCGTAATCGAGCAAAACCGGGATTACTCCGCCGCCTACCTTTTGTTGGGAAAAACCTGGGAGAAGCTTCAGAATCCTGAGGAGGCGGTCAAAACTTTCAAGACAGGTATCGCCACCGCATCCAGGAAAGGCGACCTGATGCCCCTGAAGGAAATGCAAAACCGGATGGTGGCCCTGACCCGGGAACACCCCCAACTCGCCTCAAAGTAGCCCCTGCCTGCGGACACCAGGCCCCACGAATTCCGAAAGAATTACACCTGACATTCCTGCCCCGGGCGTTTCAGCCAATTCCACAGATCCATCCCCGGCCTGAGAATCCCCTTATTCAATTTGGCCTGGGTGATGGGAACCCCGTGATCCATTAAAAACCAGAACCGCAAAAGGAACTTCTCCTCGACGGTCGTATAAGGATCCTCCCAATTCGTCACCGAGCGATGGCATTCCATTTCCTTAAGGAGACCATCAGGAATGACCAGGCGCCTCTTCTTCATGAATTCCGCGAATCCTTTCTGCAGAATAAATTGGAACTCTTTTCGGCTGATTTTGATCAGCTCGGAGACGCTCGGAATGGAGGGGGCATGATATTGGAAGAATTTCAGTTTGTAATACTGGTGAATGGTTTCAAGCCGGAAATAGCAATGGAGCCCCACCACACCCTCTCCGTAAATCTGGATCAGATATTTACGGATCAGCGGTTTGCCCGATTGCAACAGCAATTTGTTCAGGCGGCCGCGGTCGAACAGGTGGATCCGAACCGTGCTGAGATGTTTACAGCATTGGGCAATGATGTCCTTCCTTATCTTTTCATGTTGCTCCGGGATGCGATACCAGTAAATTTCTTCCCGGGCCACTTTCAGGGAAAGATGGAAAGCATCGGCGATCTGTTGATTGTTCGAACGCTTGGCGTGATGGGCGACGAGATAGGATTCCTTCCCCGAAAATCCAAGGTCGATCAATTGGTCCTGGAACCGCTTGCGGGTTCCCAGGAGGAATCCCCCCCGCTCTTTGATATGGTCTTTGGCCTTGTCCACCCCGCGAAGGGCCAGGCTCACATCCCGGGGAACAAGATTCTGCCCCAGGTCCCGGGCAAAACTAAAGATTTCCTCCAGGGTTTTGTAGTTGAGCTTGTCGATGTACAGGAATTTTTGAATATTCTGCTCGGTGAACCCGCACTTTTCGAAGATGCGGATTTTTTTGTACCGAACCTCGTCCCAGTATTTCCGGGTGCCCTCCTTTTTTCCAAACTGATTCTCGATGTCCGATCGGGCTTTGAAGAAATAGCTCCGAAGCAGGTACCACTTGTTGTAGAGAGTGGATTCAATGATCCAGCGGTACTTGGCCGTCAACACGGTCAGTTTGGGATCGTCCAGCAGGCTGATTTCCCCCGTTTCCAGAATGTACTCCAGAAGCTCCAGATGCCGTTCGAGAAGGATGGGGTTGATATGCTCGATGAATTTTCTGTAGATGGTCTTCCAGCGATAGGGCTTGAATGCGGGAGGCTCGCCATTTCCCTCGGCCACATGCATTTCAATCAGCTTTCTGATGGTCCGGGAGCCATTTTTCTCGATGCGGACAAACAATTCGTCACGCGCGATCACGTCCCGGATTTTTATCTGCTTGAGTCGACTGACAACGGTGGGAACCTTTTCGGCGAGCGCCTCGTCGAAATCGGCATAGATCTCCAACGGAGAAAAATAGATTTCGGCAAGAAGATCATCGATGATTTCCAGAGAGAGGCTACTCTTTTTCGCAAGCTTTTTATAGACGTCGAAATCCAGGTTTTTTCTTCCTGCCTGGCAATCCCGAATGTCGTTGAGCAGGGCTCGCGCCTGGTTCAGTTCCTCTTTCTGGGCATACGGATCATTGATGATCTTTAAAAATACGTTTTCTGCTCTTTGCAATTCGCGCTGGGCGAGCAAACCCAGTCCCTGAATAATCGGATCGAATACAAACATGGGCCCGCTGGCCTCCGGGCATATCCAAAACCCCATTGGGGAATGCGTGGTTGATCATAATCCCGACTCGAACATAAGCCCTAACCCGTTAAACCCCAGCGGGTTAGTTTTTTATTAGATGCCGCAATCGGATTTGGGGTTCCATAATTTAGGGGCCGGGCCGATTCTGCGCCAAAATAAAAAACCCGGGTCGGGGTTCATCCTCCCCCCTTCCCGGGTTTTTTAACTTGCCCAAGTGGAAATCGCTTACTTATTGACCCATCAACCGCTTCGCCTTCAAATCATCCTTGCAAAAACCCTCCCCGGGAAACGTGGTGGCACTTCCCGGAACCCCGCCTTCGGCGTTCCACAGCCCCGCCGACAGGGGGCAGGGAACTTATTTCCCGTGAGGTTCGCATTCCGCGGGAGCGTTTGCGATCAGGTCATTTTCCATACTGTAGGACATAGACCGGTATTCCGGCTCTTCCACCTTGATCGGCTTAATATCCAACAAAGCCACGTCATTCTTCACGAACAACGCCAGAAGTTCGACCAGATCCTTGTACAATCCCCGCTCCGCCTTGCGGCCGGCAAAAATGCAAAACAGCGGGATCCATCTCCCGATATGGTTACGGACAAACTTTTTCATTCCGCTGAGAAGAACGCTGATTTTCCGTTCATCATGATCATTTTGAATCGCATAAGCCATCCTGAAACACATATAAGACATGAAAGCCAGTTCATTGGAAATATGATCAATCCGTTCCTTGGACCGGTTCCTCGGCATCTCAAATCCGAAAGTGTCGAAAAAACCACCCAGCTGAATCAAAACGTCCGTCTGAGACTGGATTCCCCCTTCCGTCCCGTATTGCATTTCGTAAGGGGGACATTCCATGGAAACGGCGTGACCAAACACCCGAACATATTCCTGCTGAACCTGTTTGATGGTCATATGCGGCAGAAAATTTTTGAACCCATCGATTATAGCTTTCGAGCTGTTCCAATCTTCTTCCGCAATGACGACCACATCCAGGGGTTCCACCATGGATTTTGGCCTGAAAAATTTCCGGTTCCATGGATAGCTGAAGGCGCTGGAAAATATATCGTAAATCCTGGCCCGGGCCAGGCTCAGCGATATTCTTTCCGCTTTCAATCCTTCCAGCGAACCGGTCGAACCCAGCTTTGCCAACATCGGGTCACTAACTTCCTGGATCGTCGAGTCTCCCATTCTATCGTCTCCCTTGCTTCACAAATAAAACCTCGGAGCCGGGAAGGGGGAACCGTTTCCCCCTCCCGACCCATGG
>PCWF01000194.1 GCA_002796165.1 Nitrospinae bacterium CG11_big_fil_rev_8_21_14_0_20_56_8 | reverse complement strand
ACCAGCTTCCGGAGATTGCCGGATTAAATTTTTTCTCCGAGTACCAGCCGTCGTCGAAAGCGGGGGGAGATTATTACGATTTCATCCAGGTCGATCCCGACCACCTGGGGGTGCTGGTCGCCGATGTTTCGGGACACGGCACCCCGGCGGCGGTCATCATGGCGATGAAGCGGATCCTCCTGAGATCCTTTCTCGCCCACATCCGGTCGCCGGGAGAGACGCTGGGAAAAATCAACCGTATCCTTTTTAAAAATCTTCGTTCGCGGCATTTCATCACAGCCTTTTACGGGGTGATTCACCTGCCCACGCGGCGGATGAAATACGCCTCGGCGGGACACAACCCTCCCCTGCTCATCCACTATCCCTCGGGAGACCTGCGCGAGCTCTGGGCGGACAAAGGGTTCCCCCTCATGATCTCCCTTGAGAACGAAATGGTGGAGCACGAGGTGGATCTCCTTCCCGACAGCAAGCTGATTCTCTACACCGACGGGCTGACCGAAGCGCGGAATCCGGAAGGCGAAGCCATCGGTTCGAAGCGCCTTGCCTCGTGGCTCCTGGAGTTCGGCCAGGGGCGGGACGCCCGGCAACTGGGGGAAAAAATCCTGGATGAAGTGAAACAATTTATGGATGGAACCCACTTCACCGACGATTACACTCTGGTGATCGTGGAAATAGAATAGAACTAGCTATTGTGGTTTAATGGGAAATTTGTTATATAAAACTCTTTTCCGACCCGTGAGACTGCGAAAAACATATGGCAACCTTAGATCAACTCAAAAAGCATATCGAAAAAGCAAAAAGCGAAGCGAAGTCGACCCTTAAAAGTGTGGATGACCCCAAAAAGTCCCCGGAAGCCCGAGTCAAGCGCAAGAAGGTGAAACGGCTCCAGCGTAAATCCGCCAAGATCGTCGCGTTTCAAAAGAACCAGGAAGAAAAAAAGAAACCTAAAAAGGAACGAAAATCCGGGGCCTCCAGTTAACGCCCCGGGCATTTGTCCCGCCTGTTCCCCATGTCCGGATTCGATATCGATAATGTAGCCCTTCTGGCCCGCCTGCGGCTCGAAGGGGCTGAACGTGAGCGGCTGGGGAAAGACCTGGAAACCATCATCCGGTACATCGACCAGCTCGACCAGTTGGATACCGCCCGGGTTGAGCCCACCTCGCACGTCATTCCCATCCAAAATGTTTTACGGGAGGATGAGGAAACCCGGCCGTTTGCCTCCAGCGATTACCTGAACATGGCCCCCTCCGAAAAGCGGAATCACTACGAAGTCCCGAAAATCATCTGAGGACGCATGCATCGGATTACGGTCCTCCAGGCAAAGGAAGCGCTGAGAACAAAGAAGATCTCCTCCGTCGAGTTGACCGAGGCGGTATACCGGCGCATCGGAGCGGTGGAGCCGCGCGTCCAGGCCTATGTCCACCTTCTGCGGGAGAGCGCCCTGGAGCAGGCCAAACGCGCGGACGCAAAAATCGCCGGGGGAGAGGATGCGCCGCTTCTCGGCATCCCGCTCGCGCTCAAGGACCTGATCTGCCTCCAAGGCGCACGCACGACCTGTTCTTCCCGAATTCTGGACAACTTCGTCTCCCCCTACGACGCCACCGTGGCGGCCCGGTTGAAATCGGCGGGAGCGGTCATCGTCGGCAAAACCAACATGGACGAGTTCGCCATGGGGTCTTCCAACGAAACTTCATGGCATCACCCGACCTATAACCCGTGGGACCTGACCCGCGTTCCCGGCGGGTCGAGCGGCGGTTCCGCCGCGGCGGTTGCGGCGCACGAATGTTGCGCCTCGCTTGGATCGGACACGGGCGGCTCCATTCGCCAGCCGGCCGCTTTCTGCGGGGTCACGGGACTCAAGCCGACTTACGGCCGCGTTTCCCGGTTCGGGTTGGTCGCCTTCGCCTCCTCCCTGGACCAGATCGGCCCTATCACCCAAACCGCCGCGGACTGCGCGGAGATTCTCAACGTCATCGCGGGGCACGACCCCTTCGATTCCACCTCCGCCCGGGTGGAAGTTCCCGACTTCACCCGGACCCTGGACCGGAACCTCCAGGGATTGACCCTGGGAATTCCCAGGGAATACTTCACTTCGGGAATGGACCCTGAGGTGGAGCGCGCCGTGAGGGAAGCCATCGCCATCCTGGAAGCCCAGGGAATGAAAAAAGTGGAGGTCTCCCTCCCGCACACCTCATACGCGGTGGCGACTTACTACATCCTCGCCTGCGCGGAGGCCAGCACCAATCTGTCCCGATATGACGGAGTCAAGTACGGTTACCGGTCGGATCAGTCGGCAAGTCTGCTGGAAATGTATACCAATACGCGGGAAGAGGGATTCGGGGAGGAGGTCAAGCGGCGTATCCTGCTCGGGACCTTCGTGCTCAGTTCGGGATAC
Source organism: Nitrospinae bacterium CG11_big_fil_rev_8_21_14_0_20_56_8 (assembly GCA_002796165.1). Taxonomy (GTDB): domain Bacteria; phylum Nitrospinota; class Nitrospinia; order Nitrospinales; family VA-1; genus 21-14-0-20-56-8. Next base: position 6,821 of record PCWF01000194.1, on the reverse strand, counting down.
TACGATGCGTATTATTTGAAGGGCCAGAAGGTTCGCACGCTGATTAAAAACGATTTCGAGGAAGCGGGGAAGCGATGCGATGTCATCCTGGCCCCGGTGTCGCCGGTCCCTGCTTTCAAGGTGGGGGAACGCATCGGCGATCCCCTGCAAATGTACCTGTCCGATATCTTCACGATTTCGGCGAACCTCGCGGGAATCCCCGCCATGTCGATCCCCTGCGGCTTCACCCGCGATACGGGACTACCGGTCGGCCTTCAAATCATGGGGCGTCACTTCGACGAGGCCACGCTGATGCGGGTGGCCCACCAGTTTCAACTCGCAACGGATTTTCACACCAGGCACCCATCCCTTTAAAGTACGGGGATTCACCCCCGCCCGCCCGGCCACGGGACCTCCCCGGCGCGGATTCGCTCCGCCAGTTCCTCCACAAACCATTCGAGATATTGCGGCGAGGCGGCGGACAGGTGCGGCTGAATGAGCACGTTGCCGCACTCCCAGAGAGGCGATGTCTCGGCAAGAGGCTCGGTCTCGAACACATCCAGGTAAGCCCCGGCCACCTTCCCCTCCTTCAGGGCCTGGACCAGATCCGCCTCCTTGTAAACGTTTCCCCGGCCTACGTTCACCAGAAGGCAAGCGGGGGGAAGAAGCTGGAAATGCTCGCGGGTGAACAAGCCCTGGGTCGCTTCCCCGCCGGGAAGCACGAAGATCAGGATGTCCGTTTCGGGGAGCACCGCGGAGAGATCGTCCGGAGACAGAATCCGGTCGGCCTCGGTAAAGAAGTCCGGTGGAGCGGCCGCCGTCCGCCGAATCCCGGTGATGCGGCACCCGAAAGGTTTCATCGCCTTTGCCAGGGCGGTGCCGACCCGGCCAAAGCCGAGAAAGGTCACCCGTGCCCGGTAGAGCGATTTGAGGTGCGGGGCGATTTTAGCCCGCGCCCATTTGCGGCGGGTCTGGAAGTGACGGGACAATTCGAATCCCTTGAGAAAATAAAACGCCGCACCGAGAACGGACTCGGCCATCATCATTCCATGAAATCGGCCATGAAATACCGGTACCGTGGCCGTATCCGGCAGGTCGATCCAGTCCCGTCCCGCCGCCGGGGTGGCGATCCACTTCAATTGGCGGGCGGCCTCCATCCAGGGTTTTTCGAAATGCCAGACCAGCGCGGCCCGGGCTTCGGGGAGCCGTTGCAGAAACTCGGCGGAATTATAACAAATCCGCACCTCCATCCCCGCCACCCGGCTTTCCAGCAGGGCTTTGTGCTCCGGGGTAAAGTTCCAGGCGGGAACGTGAGGGTGCTTGATGTAAACGAGCACTTTATTAATCATGGTCTATAAAATGGAAAAAGAATTGAAATTTTTAATCGGCAGAATTTTTCCTGCAGAGTAAAACCGTTGCAATCCCGTCTCATGAGGGCCATAAAAGCCGCGTGAAAATTTATCCTTTTGTATACGGGTTGTAAGGAATTCTGCAAATCCTCCAACCGCCCCATATTCAACGCATTTTACTAACTGATTGATATCTAAAGCTGAAAAAATCTTCGCCGGATTTGGCAAGGATCTTGCTCCCTGGTATTAGCGAAGCAACGCATTCATCACCATTTACTTTATCAAACTAAGGGGGAGATATGACTCGGTCGGACCTTACCACAAAACTTTCGTTACGGATGAATGTTTCGAAGCGGGAAGCGGAAAAATATCTCACCGCGTTTCTGGATTCGGTCATGGAGAGCCTGGAGGAAGAGGGCCGGGTGGTCGTGCAGGGTTTCGGATCATTCACGATGCGGGAATACCAGGCCCGGCAAGCGAAGAAACCGATCACGGGTGAAACGATAGACTTGCCTGTCCGGCGCAAACCGGTTTTCCACGCGGGCAAGGATCTGCGGGAAAAAATCAATCGCGAGGTCTTGCGCGCCACGGATATCCAGTCGGCCATCCGCAAGCTGGAGCACCGGGAGCAATATTTGAAACGGGCCACCGCCTGAGCGGCCGTTTCAAACGCCGGCGATTTTCCTTTCTCCGGAAAGCGGGGTTCATGTTACACTTGACCCCAGTCGGAGAAAACCGGCGCGCCGGTTTTCCCGGCCCGATGTCTCCTGCAACCCTCACCGGACTTGGCGATGGGAGGAAAAGTTTCAAGACATTGCTCCAAATGTGGGGAGAATACGATCATCCCCGGAGACATCGGCCTGCGGACCAGCAAGGACATGGAGTTGATCATGGTGGTCCGCAAATATCACGGTATCGAAAAGAAGGTCCCCCTGTTTCCGCAGGTCTGCGGCAAATGCGGGTTTGTGGATTTCTACGTTGAAGATTACGACACCCTGAAGGTCAACCCCGAAGACCGCCCGATCGATCCGACTTTCCGCCGCCCTCCTCTGCAGGAATTTGATTTTTAAAAGCCCCTCAATTCGGTACTCCCCTTTAAAAAACCTTGTCACTTGCCTCTTTTTGCGTGAAAATGCCAGCATATGGGACGCCTTCGAAAAGACCAGTTCCACTTATTGCTGATTAAAACCCATTCGCTGACCGGGCTCATTCCCGTCGGCGCCTTCCTGGTGTTTCATCTCGCCGCCAATTCGCTTCGCACGGTCGGGGTATGGCAATACAAGCTGAGCATCGACCTCATCAACAACCTGCCGTTCCTGATCTGGATTGAAATTATTTTCATCTACATCCCCATCCTGTTCCATTCCCTGGTTGGGGTTTACCTCTCGTTCCAGGGGAAGCTCAACGTCCACCGTTATAATTACGGAAGAAACTGGATGTACACCCTGCAACGGCTGTCGGGAGGGGTCATATTCGCGTTTCTGGTTTACCACATGGGCACCACCGTGGTTCCCAAGCTCTTGGCCGGCAAGGAGCAGTTTGAAGCCGCGCCGTTCCTGATCTCGGTCATGAACCAGGAATTCCAAACCCTGGGGGGCCGGGTGATTTACATGGTGGGGATCATGGCGGCCACCTTTCATTTCGCCAACGGTCTGTGGGGATTCTGCATGTCCTGGGGCATTTTGGTCGGAGCGGCCGCCCAGCGCAATGCCAGCCTGATATTCATTCTGTTCGGGCTGGTGCTGACGGTGATCGGTTTTGCCACGGTGGTGGAGTTTTCCATGAATCCAATCGAAGTTCAGGCGACGGTTCCGGAGTCATTCTGATGCCTCAACGACGCGTTCGAGCCATTATTATCGGAGGCGGGCTGGCGGGTCTTTCGGCGGCGATGAAGCTGTGCGAACGCCAGGCGGAAGTGCAGATCGTCTCCTTCCAGTTTCTCAAACGCTCGCACTCGGTCTGCGCCCAGGGGGGGATCAACGCCGCCATCGACGCCAAGAACGAAGGCGACTCTCCCGAAAATCATTTTTTCGATACCATCAAGGGGGGCGATTTTCTCGCCCATCAGCCCCTGGTTCGGGACATGTGTTTCCAGGCACCGGCCATCATCCATCTGCTGGACCGCATCGGGGTTCCCTTCAACCGCACGGGCGAAGGACGCCTGGAGTTCCGGCGGTTCGGGGGAACGCTGTATTCGCGAACCGCCTTCGCGGGCGCCACGACGGGACAACAACTGGTTTACGCGCTCGACGAGCAGGTGCGCCGGCACGAGCAGAATGGGCAGGTGACCCGCTTTGAATGGCACGAATTCCTGGGATTGGTGATCGACCCGCAGGGAATTTGTCGCGGGGCGGTTATTCAGGACCTGCGGAACAACAAAATCTTCACGCTCAAGGGAGACGCCGTGGTTCTGGCCACGGGCGGGCCGGGGCAGGTTTATGCGCGCTCCACCAACTCCACGGTCAACACGGGCGCCGCCGCGACCCAGGCGTACCTGCAGGGCGCCCGGTACGCCAACGGCGAATTCATCCAGATCCATCCCACCGCCATCCCCGGGCAGGACAAACTGCGGTTGATGAGCGAATCGGCGCGCGGCGAAGGCGGCCGCATCTGGGTCCCCCGCACACCGGGCGACAAACGCGAGCCCAGGGACATCCCCGAAAACGAGCGCAACTATTTTCTTGAGGAAAAGTATCCGCTTTACGGCAACCTGGTGCCGCGCGACGTGGCATCCCGGGAAATCCACGACATCGTCTTCAACCGGAACCTCGGGGTGGGCGGGGAACCGATGGTGTTCCTGGACCTCACCCACAAGAGCCGCGAATTCCTGGAAGACCGGCTCGGGGGCATCATCGATATCTACCGGAAGTTCACCGGCCAGGATCCCAAGGAAGTGCCGATGCGCATCTTCCCCGCCGTGCACTACTCCATGGGCGGGCTATGGACCGACTACAAGGATGACGGCCACGGGTTGATCGACCATGGCTCCCCCCGCAACCAGGCCACCTCCATTCCCGGCCTGTACGCGGCGGGAGAGGTGGATTACCAGTACCACGGAGCCAACCGGCTGGGGGCCAACTCGCTCCTCAGTTGCATTTACACGGGACTCATGATGTCGCGGGCCGTCATCAATTTCTCCAAAAATCTCGGCGAGCGATTCGAGGATATCTCCAGCACCGTGTTCGATGATGCCGAGCGTTACTGGACCACCCGGATGGACTCTCTGCGGAGAATGGACGGCAAGGAAAATCCCTACCAACTCCACCAGGATATGGGTAGCCTCATGCTGGCGAACGTACTGATCGTCCGCGACAACAAAGCCCTCGAAAAAGCCTATTACGGGATCCAGGAAATCGAGGAACGGTTCAAGGATATCAAGTGCGTGGACACCACCCATTGGTCGAATCCGACGCCCAGCTTTATCAACCAGCTCTACTGCATGATCCAGCTTTCCAAGATCATTACCCGCGGAGCCTTGATGCGTGACGAGTGCCGCGGGGCGCATTTCAAGCCCGACTTCGACCTCAAGCAACCGTCCGATTTCGACCCCTACGAATACCTGGACTACCTTGAGCAGAAACACCAGGGAGAGGACGTTCCCGAATATGCCTATCCCGCGGGACACCTGGATTACATGAAACGATTCGAGGAAAACAATCGGAAATGGCTTAAAACCACCATCGCCAATTACCAGGATGGCGAACCCCGGATCAGCTACGAGGAGGTGGATACCTCCGTTGTAGTTCCCCGTCCCCGAAAATACGACTAGGATTCCGTTATGGAAGATAAAACCGTCATCATAAAAATCCGCCAGCAGGACGATCCCGACAGCGCGTCCTACTGGCAGAGTTTTCAAGTTCCCTGCCGCCACCACGAAAACGTGATCTCCTGCCTGCAGGAAATCCAGCGCAATCCGGTAACCCTGGACGGCCAGGCGGTGATCCCCGTGACCTGGGACTGCAACTGCCTGGAGGAGGTGTGCGGCTCCTGCACCATGCTCATCAACGGGCGCGTGCGCCAGGCGTGCACGGCGCTGGTGGAACACCTGGAGCATCCCGTGGTCCTGGAGCCGATGAGCAAGTTTCCCGTCATCCGCGACCTGCAGGTGGACCGCACCCGGATGTTCGAGAACCTCAAGAAAGTGCATGCGTGGATCGATATCGACGGGACCCACGATATCGGGGAAGGTCCGGTGATGTCCGACTCCATCCGCGCCCAGCGATATGCCTTGTCGGAGTGCATGAGTTGCGGTTGTTGCCTCGAGGCTTGTCCGCAATTTACCCGGGACAACACCTTCCTCGGTGCGGCGACGTTCAGCCAGGTCCGCCTGTTCAACCTCCACCCGACGGGTGCGCTGGCCAAGGAGGAACGCCTGGAGGCGGTGATGGGGGAAGGGGGAATCACCGATTGCGGCAATGCGCAGGTATGTGTGGAAGTTTGCCCCAAAAACATTCCTCTCACCGAATCCATCGCCGAGATCGGACGGCAGACCTCGTTGAAAATGATCCGGGATCTTTTCCAAAAATAGTCAGAACCGGGTTTTTTATTTAAAAGACGGCCTGATTTTGCTAAAATTGCAAAACTTTGCAGATCTTCCGGGCTCCCCGCGAGCCCTTAACCTATTTCAGGATACCAACCCATGAAAGTTTCCCTTGCCAGCGCCCTGGGCACCTGCTTCGGAGTTCAGGACGCCATCAACCTCGCCATGAGCCCGGAATTTGGGTCCGACCTCACCATCGTCGGCCAACTGGTGCACAATGCGCAGGTCAACAAGTCCCTTGAAGAAAACGGGGTCGCCCTGGTGAACGGAATTGAAGAAATCGAATCCATCAAGACTCGAAAGGTAATGATCACCGCCCACGGGTCCGCCGAAAAGACCAAGAAGAAACTTCGCGCCGCCGGGTTTATCGTCTATGACGCCAGTTGCCCGCTGGTGATGCGGGTCCACAAGACCATCAAGTCCCTGGTCATGAAGGATTATTTCCCCGTAGTCATCGGACAGGAGGACCATGTTGAAGTCAAAGGCATCGTTGGAGATCTGGCGGATTATATGGTCATCAACAACGAAGAAGATCTGGAAAAGATCCGGAAATCCGGCAAACGGCGCCTGGGCATCGTCAGCCAGACCACCCTGCAGGTGGAAAAAGTCGAGAACCTGGTGAGCAAGATTCGCGACCTCGATTGCGTGGACGAAGTCAATTTTGTCAATACGATCTGCCAGCCCACCCGCGACCGTCAAATTGCGGTACGGGAACTGGCCAAGCAGGTTGACCTCATGATCGTGGTGGGGGGGTACAATTCCTCCAACACCAAAAAACTGGTGCAAGTGTGCGACGAGATGGGGATCGAGGCCCATCACATCGAGTCCTTCTCCGAGCTCAACCGTGTCTGGTTTTACGGCAAGGAGCACGTGGGCATCACGGCGGGAACGAGCACGCCCGAATACGTCATCAATGAAGTCCACCAGGAAATTCTTAAAATCGCCGAATCCAT
>PCWF01000096.1:2052-4109 GCA_002796165.1 Nitrospinae bacterium CG11_big_fil_rev_8_21_14_0_20_56_8 | reverse complement strand
TAGATATTCATTATGTGCTTCGGCACTGTCATCCCACTCGTGCAATTCGCTTCTGTTAGTCTTCCAGACTGTCTCGAAAGATCCATACCCGTAGCCGAGGAGTGGACGCACCCGTATGAGGGTGAGCGCTTCCTCAGCGACCGAGAGGCGCCAGCTGATCGAGTCGGCGTCTTCGTTACGTTCGGTGATACGAGCGATGATCGGGATATCATCCAGCGATATGCCGGTTATCGAACGCAGTGCGTCATTCACCGGGAAAAAGATCAGATAGAACGTAGCGATAGAGACGAGGACGGTGTAGAGCAGATTGCGATAGCGATAAACGCCTAGTATCACGAGGTAGAGGAGAAGACCGACGATGGTGACGCGTGTGTAGGTAAGTACGAGCAGAAGGATGAGAATGACATAGATGAGATCGCGGTAGTGTTTATATTTGTTTTTTCGCCACGGACCGACCGACCGAATCCCTGAGACATGACTATGGATGATGAGAAGCGATAGAAGGAAGAAGGCAAAAACATTCGGGTGACCAAGTGTTCCGAAGATACGTCCTCGAGCACCCAGAGTATCAAGTCCCTCCCCGAAGAACAGTTGACCCAAGCCGAAGAGAACGGGAATGACGGCTGAAGCTAAGATCGCTCCCGTCACCTCAGAGAGTTTGATCCGGCGCGCGGAGACAAACCCGTAGCCGAGAAAAAAGAAAAAACAGAGATTCACGAAGCGCAGCGTCGATTCCAGTGTCGAAGCAGGTGAGACAGAATAGAGGAAAGATACGATTATTAGTCCGATGAGAATGAGAAACGGATGTTTCTCGGGGACGTTCTCTAGGATCTTCCGGTTCCGGGTGATCATATAGATCGCCCAGAGAAAGAAGAGGATGGAAAAAGCGGCATTGAGATTCAAGGTGTATGTGCCCAGGCTGACAACCTGAAGATCGCGCAGAAAATCGATCATTGGCCGGACGAAAAGAAAGAGGAGGATGACCTTCTCACGGAGAAACATGTGGGCGATGATGAGGAATAATCCCCCGACCAAGAGAGTGTCCACTACTTGAAACGGCACCAAAGTAACGATCAGTACGACTCCGATCGCGAGCATTATGAGTGAGTCGAGTGCCCCTTTGTCAGGTTTCTGTAAGAACATTGTTTTTATGCAGAGATAAAGGTAAAATACAAGTGTAGTATAGCATATATGATACGTGATTTGTGTTTTGTGCTATGAACATCCTCCACATCATCCCACGATTTACGACCGGCGGCGCGGAGCGGCTGGTGCTTAGATATGTGCGGTATCAGCAGGCGGCCGGGATGAGGGTGAGTGTCGCAAGTGTGCGGGGGGAGGGGGAATTGATAGCGTCATTTGAGCGTGAAGGTGTCGAGGCTCTCGCTCTTTGTGGACTTTCGGCGTGGTTACATCTGCGCAAATTCATCCGAGATGAACAGATTGACATCATACACAGTCATGTATTCAGTAGCGATGTCATCGCCTTCTTCTTGAAACGGTCGTATCCGAAAGTGACATGGATATCGACGGAGCACAATGTCGCAAAAGAAAATTCGCCACTTAGACAGAGGATCATCCGGAGGATACTCCCGGCGGCGGATAAGGTGATCGCGGTGTCTCCGGCAGTCTATCAGTCGTGCCTAGCTGTGTTTAGGGTGCCCCGAGAGCGGTGTCTCTTGATAGAGAACGGCATCGATCTCAGTGAGTGGGAACAGAGTGAATCGATCATGCGACGAACTCCTGTGCATCTCGCGAGTATCGGCCGACTCACTGAACAGAAGGGACAGACTTATCTGCTCGAAGCACTCGCAGAGCTTCGTCATCTCGATTGGAAATTGACGCTTCTCGGAGATGGCCCCGAGCACGAGAAACTGCGGGGACTTGTCCGCGTTCTCGGACTCGCTCCGCAAGTATTTTTTGCCGGAGTAGAACAGCATATCGAGAGTCGGATGAAACATATCGATATCGTCGTTCAGCCGTCACTCTGGGAGGGAAGGAGTCTCGTCATCATGGAGGCGATGGCGGCGGGGCGGCTCGTCATCGCCTCGGCACCG
>PCWF01000096.1:0-2026 GCA_002796165.1 Nitrospinae bacterium CG11_big_fil_rev_8_21_14_0_20_56_8 | reverse complement strand
TATATCGTCCGGCCGGCTGACAGTGTGGATCTGGCTCGTACGCTCGCTCACGCGATAGAGAATCCTGAAGAATCCAGATCACTGGCGCGTGAGGCGCGGGCTGTCGCCCTCCATTCTTTCGGAGATGAGAAGAGTATGGAGCGTATCGTGGACTGTTATCGATCATATGTTTCATAAGAGAAATCACGTAGGTACCGTCCTCACTATTCTCACCCTTACGATCGTAGGGGTGTTAGGAATATCACATCATGAGACGGTTCGGGGAGACGGCTTCCCACGCACCGCCAATTACTTTCTCGATTGGCAGATCGATACCGGGGATATTCCTCTCCTTGCCCGGTATGATCTACTGATTCTTGACATGGAGACTCAAGTGACGAGCAGAGCCGCTCTCGAAGAACTCCGGCTGCGCAATCCGGATATCAAGCTCCTAGTCTATATCACACCACAAGAGATACTCGCTGAAGCGGGGAGTGGTTCGAGCGTCCTTCGTGATCGACTTTTTGCCCGCATCCATCCCGACTGGTATCTCCGCAGTGCGGCCGGGACGAGACTATCGTGGTGGCCGGGGTCGAGGCTACTCAATGTCACTGATGGCGCGCCGGAGCGGGGGGGAATGATCTGGAGTGATGTGCTCGTCGATTTCGTCGCGAGCGAGCTTCTCGGGACCGGCCTCTGGGATGGAGTTTTCTACGACAATGCGTGGGATAATATCACCTGGTTCGTCGGAACCGATATTGACCTCAATATCGATGGGAAGATAGATACTCATGCCGATCAGGCGTGGCAGGGTGGCATGCGCGATATATATACCCGTACGCGCTCACTTACGCATGGACGCTACCCGATCGTCGTCAATGGATTGACAAATGTCTACCAAGACATCACCAACGGACAAATGCTCGAGAACTTCGCGGTTCATGCTTGGCCTTCTATCATGCGGACGTACCGCGATGGTCGACTGGCCAATCTCATACCAGAGATCAACATCGTGAATGCCAATACGGCGAATCAGGGGAGCTTCTTCAATTTTCAGGATATGCGATATGGCATGACGAGCGCGCTCATGGAGGACGGATATTTTTCCTTTGATTTCGGAGATACGGATCATGGGCAGACGTGGTGGTATGACGAATATGACGTCGATCTAGGGGTCGGGACAGGCGGGGCGGAGAGTCTATCCGGCGGAGTGGACTATGCTCCCGGAGTGTGGTCACGAACCTTCGAGCGTGGTCTTGCCATCGTGAATAGTACCTATAGTGCCGAGCGAGTACGACTTTCCGGTGAATTCGAGAAAATTCATGGGAAACAGGATCCCGCAGTGAACGATGGATCGATCGTGCGGGAGGTGGATCTCGGTGGGAGGGATGGTCTCATTCTCCTGAAGACATTTTCTCGGCTCGATGATGTGATCTTCACCAATGGCTATTTCACTCGATTTCTCTCGGCTGAGGGTGATCGAGTGCGCAACGGGACATTTCTCTTCGACGAAGATGACCTCGGAGAAGACCAGGTCATCCACACCGATCTCGACGGTGACGGGTGGCGTGACAAGTTGCGCGTCCGCGGACCACGGGTCGAAGCTTGGCGGCACGATGGGCAGCGGCTCTTCCTGCATTTTCCGTATACGGCAAACTTCCGTGAGCAGATCTCAGTAGCCGTCGGAGATCTCGATGGCGATGGGGCGAAGGAAATCGTCGTCGGCCCCGAGCGTGGAGAGGGGAGCCTCTACGTGTACAGCGCGGAGGGTGAAATATTGCGGCAAAGGTGGTACCCCTTCGGGAAGGGACACCGTCTCGGTATGAGCCTCGCGATCGGGAACGTCGATGGCGGGTCGAGACAGGAAGTCATCGTCTCTGCCGGCTTCGGATCGGAACCAATCGTTCAGATCTACTCGCTATCACCGGGATATGACTTTATCCGTATTGCCGAGTGGTTCGCCTTCGAGCGGTCACATCGCCGGGGAGTACGAGTAGCCTCGGCTAATCTCCGGGGTAATTATCTCCACGAAATCGCGGTCTCCGAT
>PCWF01000157.1:8039-9439 GCA_002796165.1 Nitrospinae bacterium CG11_big_fil_rev_8_21_14_0_20_56_8 | reverse complement strand
CGCGCTCGAGGAAACGAACGCGCCGAACGAGTTGCCGGGCAGCGTCGTCACGGTCTGAGCCGAAGTTCCATCGAAAATCACGCGGCTCGCCGCTCCCGACACAGTGCCGCCGGTCTCGGTCCAATAGCCGCGAACACTGAGCGTCGAGCCCGCCAGATCCAAGGTCCCGGCCGTCACCGTGAGCGTCGAGGCCACGGTCCCCGCCGTGGAGAGCGTCACGGTCAGGTCCGGCCCCGCGATCACGAGAGAGTCGAACGCCGCGCCCGAGACGACCGCCAGGGTCGAGCCGGACGCCCCCGCGAAGGTTACCGTCGAACGATAGAGATACGCGTTTCCGGCGACATTCCAGTCCCCCCCGACGCTCAAGGCGGTCGCGGTGGCGCGAAGCACGGCGGCGGAGTCGACCGTCAAACCCCCGGTCAGGGAGAACGCCGACCCCGCCGCCGTGGACAGCGTCAGGCCTCCGCTCGCGTTCGACACGCGCAGGGAGCCGAAATAACCGTTGAGCTTCGTCCAGGTCTGGGTCGAGGCGCCGCCGGCGACGGTCCAGTGCCCCGTCGAGGCCGAGACGCCTCCCGCTACGGAATTAAAGCCGTCGCCGTTCAGACGCAAAGTCCCGGTCGCGAGTGCCAGTTCCATGCCGGCGTTGACGATCGCGTTCGAGGAGACCGTCAGGAGCCCGGACACCGTGGTGGTGGCGGGAGCGACGGCGCCAATGACCAGGTTCCCCGCGCTCGCGTCGAAGAATTGCGCGGTAAAAATACCGCCGCCCGCGACGAGCGTCATAGTCGATGCGGACAGATTCAGGCGACCGGCTGTCTGCGACACGGAACCATCCACGCGCAGAACAAGACCGGCCGCGGCGGTCATCGTCCCGCCGCCCATCTCGAAGGTGCCGGTGGCGCTCATGGAGGAGGCCAGATACACCGAGGACGAGAACTGCGGCAGAAGCGAAGCGCTGCTCAGGCTCACCAATAGATCCCAGTCGCAGGCCTTCGCCGTTTCGGACGCGCCGAACACCACGCGCGCATCGTCGATCGGGACCGAATAGGTTCTCCAGTTGCTCGGATTCGAAGCCAGCGTGTTGCCGCCGCTCCCCGTCCAGTGATGAGGATCGAGGAATAGAGTTCCGGCCGTTCCGTTCGAGCCGAGAGTTCCGCCGAAGCCGAAGTCTCCGAAGTCAGTGCGCAAGGTCAGAGTCGAGCTGATCGTCGTGTAGACCTGCTCGCGAATCCAAAGCCTCCCGCCGCCGCCGCCGCCGCCGCCATAGGTCGCTCCCGTGCCGCCCACGCCGCCGCGCGCCGACACGGTGCCGGTCCCGCGCAGCACGACGGCGTCCACGATGACCGAACCGCCCGCGCCGCCGCCGCCGCCCTCGAAAAGCAACGAAACGCCGTTGA
>PCWF01000157.1:0-8001 GCA_002796165.1 Nitrospinae bacterium CG11_big_fil_rev_8_21_14_0_20_56_8 | reverse complement strand
GGGCCATCGACCTCGATCCCCTGCACTCCAACGCGCACAACTTCCTGGGCTACATTTACGCTCTGCGTGGGGAGCACCTCGACAAGGCCGAACTTCATCTCAAGAAGGCCCTCTCCATCCAGCCGCGGAACGGATATTTTCTCGACAGCCTGGGCTGGATTTATCACCAGCAGGGAGAGCACGAGAAGGCTCTGCAGGAAATCAAGAAAGCCCTGGTGTACACCCCGCCGGATCCGGTCTTGTACAGCCACCTGGGGGACATCCAGTTTTCGCTCAAAAATTATCCCTTGGCCGTCAAAGCCTGGAAGACCAGCCTCTCCCTGACCCGGGCCAAGAAAGACGAGGTGGGAGGCGAACTCCCCGATGCCGTGGAACTCGAAGAGAAAATCCGCCGCACCGGAAAAATGATCCAACAACGGCTCTGAAACCGGGACGCGCCGTTTCCCCAACCCTTCGGACACTCTCCCGAACGCAAAACGCATTCGAGCCCTGGAAATATTCGCCAACCATGCGCAATCATGACCCGATACCGACAAACCGCGACGCGTATCCCGCCGAGCCGGCCAAGCCGCGAAACGTGCGGAACCTTTCCTCCCCGCGGGTTGAAGGGCCACACGCCCAGGCCCGATCAGGCATTGCGGATGGCCGGTCGGGAGGTGTACGGCTGGCCCCAAAAATCAAATACCTTTTCTGGCCGGGATGGATTTTGCTCGCCGTCCTGTCCGGGCCCGCCTGTCAAACTCCGGCCGGGCCCCAGGCTCCCCACCTCGACCGGGAAACCGTTTCGGCCCGATACCTGGTGGATTCCCTTAAGAAAAGGCAGGATGAACTGAAAGACGTCAAGGCCTTTGTCCGCACCCGCGTGGAAGGGGAAAAACTCAAGCAGAGTTTCAAGCAGACCCTGATCGCGCGGGGGGACGACTCCCTCCGCCTGGATACCTACGGTATGTTCGGTCAGGCCCTGGGCATTTTCATTTATCATCGCCATGCCACCTACCTGTTCGATATCGCGCATAACCGGGCGGTGCAGGGACCGCAGGTGTGGAAACTTCTGGAAAACCTGTTCGGCGCCGACATCGATTTCCGCGAGTACATTGGCGTGTTCGGCGGGAGAATTCCCGGGCTCGGCCGGTATTCCCGGGTGGAGGCGGAGTTGAATGGCGACAAAACCCGTTACCTGCTGACGTTCGACGTGCCCGATCCGCCCGGACGAAACCGGCTGGAGATCGATGCCTATACCCTGTTACCCCTCGAACTGAAACACTTTCATCAGGACAAAATGGATTACGTCATCACCTGGGCCGATTACCGTAAAGTGGATGGAGGTCGGGAATTCCCTTATACCATTTCCATCCGCCGACCCTCCAGCGGCGACTCGGTGACTCTCGATTACCGGGATCCCGAGATCAACCAGGGCGTGCCCGAGGAGGCATTCGAATTCTCTTTGCCCGAAGGCGGGACCTCCCCCGCTTCCTGAACCGGCCTGATAATGATGCTTCGGATCAAGACCCCCGCAAAAATCAATCTCGGACTCAAGATTCTGGGAAAAAGGATAGACGGATATCATGAGCTGGAGACCCTGTTTCAGATGGTGGATCTTTTCGACCATCTGGAGTTGGAAGAACGACCCCAGGGAATCGAAATTGAATGTGCCACGCCGGGAATTCCCACCGGCGAAACCAACCTGGTGTTCCGGGCGGCCCGCCTCCTGCAAAACGATTTCCCCGATCGCGCGCGGGGCGTCCGGGTGCGCCTGACCAAGCAAATCCCTGCAGGGGCCGGGCTTGGAGGGGGGAGCGGAAATGCCGCCGGCGCCCTGCTGGCCTTGAATGTCCTTTGGGACCTGAAATTGCCGCGCGAACACCTGATCCCGTATGCCCATAAAATCGGGTCCGACGTTCCCTTTTTCCTCCTGTCCCCCTGTGCCCTGGGGCGGGGCCGCGGGGAACTGCTGGAATCCCTGCAACCGTCTAAAAAATTTAACGTTGTTCTGGTGTATCCGCGGTTTTCGGTAGCCACTTCGTGGGTCTATCAGAACCTAAATTTGAAGTTGACAAACAGCGAAAATGATATTAGCATCTTGCGGAAATTCTTATGCAAATCGCAATTTGGGGACTTGGGATCCCGATTGTTCAACGACCTTGAACCTGTTGTTACGGAAAGGTTTCCGGTGATACAATCGATCAAGGACGCGCTACGGACCCAAGGGGCGGCAGGGTGTTTGTTGTCGGGAAGCGGGTCCACCGTTTTCGGGCTGTTCGACAAAGAAAATCTCGCAAATCAAGCCGTTGCGGCCCTGAGGGAGCACGATTGGGATCTGTATCTTACCCGGTCGGTCCGTTCCTTCTCCGAATTTTTACCAGAGGAAATCCTGGATTATCCGAAATCGAGCGGCGAACGGTCCTGAGAATATCGAGACCGGGTCTTGGCCATTTATTTCAAGCCCTGCCCATTCCAGCATCCAAATCATAACCTCTGAAACAGAAAAGATTGAATCCGGATCAGCGTCCGGATGCAGGTTTCAAACCTTGGAATTCAGCCCTACTTTGCTTGAGCCCGAGGGTTGAAACCGGGCCGGGTGGGGGTTTTCATAATAAGAACATTGGGGCGTCGTCAAGCGGCTAAGACACAGGATTTTGGATCCTGCATTCGGAGGTTCGAATCCTCCCGCCCCAGCTCACATGTGTGTTGGCGAGAGGGCGATGGATTCAAGTAACGGTAGAGCATTGGTGTTTTCGGGCCGGGCCAATCCTGCGCTTGCACAAGATATCTGCAAGTACATGAACATTCCCCTCGGCAAAACGATTATCCGCGATTTTTCGGATAACGAGATTTACGTGCAGATCGAGGAGAACGTTCGCGGCGGGGACGTGTTCATCATTCAGCCGACGTGTTATCCCGGCAACCGGAACCTGATGGAATTGCTGATTATGATGGACGCCGTCCGGCGGTCCTCCGCCAAACGCATCACGGCGGTGCTCCCCTATTACGGTTATGCGCGGCAGGACCGGAAAAACGAGCCCCGGGTGCCGATCACGTCCAAGCTGGTCGCCGACCTCCTGGTCACGGCAGGGTCGAACCGCATCCTGACCGTCGATCTGCATGCGGGCCAGATCCAGGGGTTCTTCAACATTCCCGTGGATCATCTCTATGCGATGACGGTCCTCATTCAGTATATCCAGGAGCTCAAGCTTCCTAACCTGATCGTGATCTCCCCCGATGCCGGGGGCGTGGAGCGGGCACGGGCCTTTGCCAAACGGCTGGGGACGTCGCTGGCCATCATCGACAAGCGGCGGGAAGAAGCCAACGTGGCCAAGGCCATGAACATTATCGGCGACGTCAAAGGCAAGCGGGCGCTGATTGTCGATGATATGATCGACACCGCGGGAACCCTCATGGAGGCGACCGATGCCCTTCTGGGCGCGGGAGCCGTGGAAGTGCATGTGTGTTGTTCTCATGCGGTCCTTTCCGGGCCCGCGGGAGACCGCATCCGCAATTCCTCCCTTAAGTCCGTCATCGCCACCAATTCCATTCCCCTGCGGGAGGAATTGAAAGATATTTGCAAGATCAAGATTCTATCCATCGCTCCCCTGCTGGGGGAAGCGATTCTACGGATCAACCGCGAGACCTCGGTGAGCTCGCTATTCGATTAATTTGGAGAAAATCATGTCGTTAACGTTGACTGGACAGCTAAGGACCAAAACCGGCAAAACCGCCTCCCGCGCGGTGCGCAACGCAAGCGCCCTGCCGGCCGTATTGTATGGGCTCAAGGATAATATCTCCCTGCAGGTGCAACCCAAGGAGTTGACGAAACTCATCGCCGAAAACGGACGCAATGCGCTGATCGACCTTCACATCGAGGGAGACACCGTTCCCCAGCGCAAAGTGATCCTCAAGGAATATCAGGCGCATCCCCTGAGAGAACTCTGGACCCACGCCGATTTTCAGGAAGTGGACATGGCCCGGAAGATCCGGGTGGACGTTCCCATCATTTACGTGGGGCATTCCCCCGGCGAAAAGCTGGGCGGCATCGTCAACCACATCCTGTTCAAAATCGCGCTGGAGTGTCTGCCCTCCGACATTCCGCGTTCCGTCGAGATCAACATGGGCCAGATCGAACTCGGGCAGGTCTTGCACGTCGCCGACCTCAACCTGGGTGCAAACGTCACCCTGCTTCACCGGCCCGACGAGGCCGTGGTCAGCGTGTACGAAGAGAAGGTGAAGGAAGCCAAACCCGCCGCGGCAGAAGCCGGGGCGGAGGGAGAAGCGGCCCCGGCGGCGGAAGCGGCGGGGGCGAAAACCGAGTGAACCCTTTCGCCTGATGTGCTGTGTTTCTTATCCTGGGCCTGGGCAATCCCGGGCCGCGTTATGAGTTCACGCGACACAATATCGGTTTCCAGGTGGCCGACCGCCTGGCCGATAAACATCGTATCGGTCTGACCCGGCACGGGCATTCGGCCCTTTACGGCAGGGGAGAAATCGGCCCCTGCCCCGTGATGGTGGCCAAACCGATGACCTACATGAACGCGAGCGGAAAGGCCGCCAAGGCTCTCCTCTCCGCGTTGCGGCTTTCACCCGGGCAATTGCTCGTGATTCACGACGACATCGATCTCGCTCTGGGAAAAATGAAACGTAAATCCGGAGGCGGCGATGCCGGGCAGTTGGGCGTGCGGTCCATTGCGGAATGTCTGGGAACCGATGCGTTTCACCGGTTCAGAATCGGGGTCGGCCGGCCCGAAAACAGGGGGGAGATTGTCGATTTCGTCCTCTCCCCCTTTGCACCAGAGGATATCCCGGTCTTGAACGAGACGATCTCACAAGCCGTTCTTTCTATCGAATCGGCACTCATGGAAATATCGAAAAAATCAAATTAAACGGAGGAAGGAAGAGGATGTTAAAGGAATACGCAGGAGAGTTGATGTTCATCGGCCTCGCCATGGTCGCCTATATTGTACTGGCTGTTTTCGATGCCTCCCAGTACTTCGTGTACGGAGCCGTCATTTTCGGAATATTCGGACTCATCGTGGCCTGGAAAATTTATGAAGACGTCGACGACCAGCCCGATGGAAACGAGAAGATGCGGGAGATCGCCGATATGATCCATGAAGGCGCCATGGTGTTCCTGTCCCGGGAATACAAGATTCTCGCGTACTTCGTGCTGGTGGTCTTTCTTCTTCTGACGGTGTTCATTTCCGCCCAGAAAGGATTATGGATCGGCTTCTGGACCGCCGTGGCCTATGCGACCGGAGCGGCCTGCTCCATGGCCGCCGGGTACTTCGGCATGAACGCCGCCACCACCGCCAACGTGCGCACCTCGCAGGCCGCCAATGACGGCGGCCAGGCCAAGGCCCTGCTCGTCGCCTTCAATGGCGGTTCGGTCATGGGTCTGTGCGTTGCCAGCCTCGGCCTGGTGGGCGTCGGAGGGTTGTTCCTCCTGTTCGGCCGGGGAGATTCCGCCAGCGTCATCAGCGGATTCGCCATGGGAGCCAGTTCCATCGCCCTGTTCGCCCGCGTGGGCGGCGGGATCTACACCAAGACCGCCGATGTCGGGTCCGACCTCGTCGGTAAAGTCGAAGCGGGAATTCCCGAAGACGACCCGCGCAACCCCGGCGTGATCGCCGACAACGTGGGCGACTGCGTGGGCGATACCGCGGGCCTCGGCGCCGACATCTTCGAGTCTTACGTCGGCTCCATGATCGCCACCATCGCCATCGGCGCCGGCATGGCCACGATGAAATTCGAATACATGGCCCTGCCCGTGGTGGTCTCCATGATCGGCCTGATCGCGTCCGTGATCGGCATCCGCGCCATGGCCGGGTTGGCCCACCTGAACCCCGCCGCCGCGCTTCGCAACTGCACCTTCGTGAGCGCCGGCGCGATGCTGTTTGTCGCCTTTTTCGTCATCAAGATCCTGGGCCTGCCTTCCGGCGTGTTCGTCGCCCTGCTGTTCGGGTGTCTTGCCGGTATCGCCATCGGCCTCATCACCGAGTACTATACTGCCGGGAGCCCGGTGATCCGTATCGCCGAGTCCAGCAAGACCGGCGTGGCCACCGTCATGATCACCGGCCTTGCCGTGGCGATGGAGAGTTGCGCCCTTCCCGTCATCATCATTGCCCTGGCCATCTGGTTCGGCTCCGCGGCCGCAGGGCTTTATGGAGTCTCCCTCGCCGCCGTGGGGATGCTGGCCACCGTGGGAATCACGATGTCGGTCGACGCTTACGGCCCCATCGCCGATAACGCGGGCGGCATCTCCGAGATGGCCCACCTGGGACCCGAGACGCGCAAGATCACCGACGGTCTCGATGCCGTGGGCAACACCACCGCCGCCATCGGGAAAGGATTCGCCATCGGTTCCGCGGCTCTGACGGCGCTGGCCCTGTTTTCCGCTTATACCCAGGCGGCCCACATCCAGACCATCGACGTCACCAAGACCTCCGTCATCATCGGAATGTTCATGGGGGGCGTGGTGCCCTTCTTCGTCGCCTCGCTCACCATGACCTCGGTGGGTAACGCGGCGTTCAAGATGGTGGAGGAAATTCGCCGCCAGTTCCGCGAAATTCCCGGCCTCATGGAAGGAACCGGAAAACCCGATAGCGCGCGCTGTATCGACATCAGCACCCAGGCCGCGCTGAAAGAGATGGTCGCCCCCGGCGTTCTGGCCATCCTCATGCCCATCGTGACCGGGATCCTGCTGGGACCCGAGGCCCTGGGCGGGATGCTTCTCGGCGCGACCCTCTCGGGCGTTCTCCTCGCTCTGCTCATGTCCAACGGAGGCGGGGCCTGGGACAATGCCAAGAAATACGTCGAGAGCGGCCACCTGGGCGGAAAAGGTTCAGACGCCCACAAAGCCACCGTCGTCGGCGACACCGTCGGCGATCCGCTGAAAGACACCTCCGGACCGGCGATGAACATCCTCATCAAGCTGATGTCCATCGTCTCGCTGGTGCTCGCGCCATTGTTCATTTAATCCAATCGGCACCTCAAGGGATGGGGGATTTTCCCCCATCCCTTTTTTATTTTCCACTTCCGGAGGCGAAAAGACGCCGTGCGATTCGGGATCCATGACTTCCTCAATGCCCAGCCCCTGCTCGTTCCCCTGAAGCGCCGCGCGGCAGACGCCGGATTGGAAATCGTCACCGACGTTCCCTCCGCCCTGGCCGACCGGTTGAAGTCGGGCGAACTCGACGTGGCCCTCATCCCCTCCGTGGAATACCTGCGCGCCGGAGGGCAATATGACCTGATTCCCGCCATGTGCATCGCTTCCCGGGGTCCGGTGGGAACCGTGCTCCTGTTCTCCCGCGTTCCTCTCGAGCAGGTGCGCTCGATCGCCCTCGACCGCCGGTCGCGAACCTCCGTCGCCCTCATGCACCTCCTGTTTGCCGGCCACCTGAAGCCGGGGGTGTCCTTGCACACCGCCTCGCCCGATCCCCAGGCCATGTTGCGCGACCACGATGCCGGGCTCCTCATCGGCGACCCGGCCCTGGGATGGAGCCCGCCCGAGGGCGTCCGGGTCCATGACCTGAGCGAAGAGTGGTTTCGGCTGACCCGTTGCACCTTCGTCCATGCCGTGGTTTGCGCGGGGACAAAGGTTCCCGGAGATGCCCCGATCCGGCAGGTTCTGGACGAGGCGCGCGAAGAAGGGTTGAAACAGATCGACGGCATCGCCGCCGATTGCGCCCGGCGCGATGGACGCGAACCCGGTCTCTACCTCGATTACCTCAAACACCGGATCCGTTACCGGTTCGGCGCCGAAGAACGCGAAGGGCTGATCCGCTTCCGCGACCTTTGTCTCCATCACCGGCTCATCCCGAACGCCTTCGATCTCGAATTCTGAATTTCAAAAGCCCTCTAACGGGTGGCTGAAAAACTCTTTGAGGTGTCATTCTGAAAATCTTGCCCGGGTTTGCTATGGGGCCTGCGTCCCGGCTCTCCAGGGCGGCGCCGTGGCAAGCCTGGTCGTCGTTCCCGCCGGATCCTTCGCTCAGACCAGATCCTTCGACA
>PCWF01000207.1 GCA_002796165.1 Nitrospinae bacterium CG11_big_fil_rev_8_21_14_0_20_56_8 | reverse complement strand
AGGCCTTCATCGGAACCCCCGAGTACCAGCAGCACAAAGATAAACGCTTCCGCGCGGGCGATCATCCCATAATCGCGGAAAACGAAGCCTTCCTCCTGACGCGCCCTGCCGTACGCAAGGAATACAAAGTGGCTTTCGAGGCCACCCAAACGCTCTACTATAAAAACCAGCCGGGGTTTGATGAAATGCTGAGTAGGATTCAGGAATGGGTTGAAAGGCTTTAACCTGATCTGCGCTGTTAATCAACCGCCATCTTGACCGTGCGCCACCGGCACTTCTGCCGTGTCCGCAAACAGGTTTAATCGCCCGGTTCCTTTGAACCGGTGACCCTGCTCTTCATGTGGACTGAATACACAGAAGGCCCCGACGGGCCTAATTTGGGGCTTTGGTCCTCCACCAAAGCAGGCAGGAAAAAGAGAGTGTTAAGGGTTCCTTAAGGGAGAGAAGGGAAACGCCTCTGAGGCCGTTTCAGGGCCTTCAAAATGAGGGGTTGAAACCGGTCAAAACTTACACAGTTTCTTACACATATACACATTATAATTTAAATAACTATTTTATAATCAATAAGTTATAAAAAATCATAAGGGACTTAAAATCCTCCCAGGGGAGCAAACCCGGGGAAGGGTCATTTCTCCGGTTTCTGATTCCAGCCCAGATCCAGGTTCCACCGTTTAAGCTCTTCGAGAACGGGAAAACAGGTCAGGTCGTAATGGATGGGGGTGATGGAGATATAATTTTCCGCGACCATCTCGCAGTCGGTCTCCTCGTCCACCTCGTCGAACCGCATTTCCCCGGCCATCCAGTAATAAATGTTCTTCCGGGGGTCTACCCGGCGGTCAAATGTTTCGATGACCCGGGACTTCCCCTGCCGGGTGATCGCCACGCCCTGGATCTCTCCGCGCGGAACGGCGGGAACGTTGATGTTGAGGGCCACGCCCTGGGGAAGCCCGTTTTTCCGGATCACGGGAATGAGCTGGCGGATAAATTCCGCCGCGGTTGAAAAATCCGTGCTCTCCCAGGAGTTCAGGGAAACGGCAATGGCGGGGATCCCCATGATGATCGCTTCCGTCGCGGCGGAAACGGTCCCGGAATAGATCACGCAGGTTCCGAGGTTGCCGCCCTGGTTGATGCCGGAAATCACCATCTCGGGAGGCTCGGGAAGAAGGGTGCTCACGGCGATTTTGATACAATCGGCCGGGGTCCCGTTCACCGCGTAGCCGATAAACTCTCCCTTTTCGCGAACCTCCCTCACCTTGAGGGGAACGGTCAGGGTAATGGCGTGCCCCATGGCGCTTTGCTCGTTCTCCGGCGCCACAATCACCACGTCGGCGACCCGGGCCACTTCATCGCGCAACGTCCTCAGGCCGCGTGCGTTGAAACCGTCATCGTTGGATAGGATTATCATGCAAGAAAAAAGGGCGGTACCGAAACGGTCCCGCCCTGCCAGCCCGGGCTGTTGAACCCGGAATCGAAAATTATGAACCCACCGGGATCAATTGTGTTTTTCAAAATAAGACAGCGATCCTTTGGGATCGGGCTTCATTCCATCCGATCCCTGCTTCCAGTCGGCGGGGCACACCTCGCCGTTTTTCTCAAAGAACTGCAATGCATCGATCATCCGCAACGCCTCGTCGATATTGCGGCCGAGCGGCAGGTTGTTGACCAACTGGTGTTGAACGATACCTTTCGTGTCGATCAGGAACAGTCCGCGGAAAGCCACCCCGGCATCGGGATGGATCACATCGTAATCATAAGCGATTTTTTTCGTCACATCGGCCACCAGGGGATATTTGATTTCCCCGATTCCGCCCTTTTTGCGGTCCGTGTTCCGCCACGCAAGATGGGAAAAATGGCTGTCGATGGAGACCCCGATGACTTGCGTGTTGCGCTTTTCAAACTCGGCGATTTTGTTGCTGAACGCGATGATCTCGGTGGGGCATACGAAGGTAAAATCCAGCGGATAAAAAAACAACACCACGTTCTTGCCGCGGTAATCGGACAGTTTGATCTGCTTGAACCCGCCATCGGGCATCACCGCCTGGGCGGTAAACTCGGGTGCGGGCCGTGCTACTAATGTCGACATACGCTTCTCCTCATGTGGAAAGATGTTTTGAACAGGGGATATCACTTTAACATAGAACCGGACGGGGGTTCAATTGAACAACCCGGCTTTGCAGACCGAATCACGCCGCCTCGTTCCGGACCCCCGGAGCCCGGAGTCGAACCGGTTCGGATCTCCTTTTCTTGACAGGAGAGGAAACCGCTCTTAAAATATTACAGATTAACCAGTTAAGGGATTTTCATTCCTTCCGCCCAGGACAGGCGGTTTGAAGTTTTTAGATGTCCCATTGCCCATAAGGATTCAAATTTTGTCTCCCTCCCCGGAGGGCCATACAGTTTGAATCCATTCCATATTCGGTCGCCATGAACATTCTATTCCTCGGGACGGGAACCTCCACCGGAGTCCCCTCCCTGTGCTGTGATTGCGAAATTTGCCGGTCCTCCGACCCCAAAAACAACCGGCTCCGCTCCTCGGTGCTGATCCGGAACAAGGGCTTCCATATCCTGATCGACACGTCCACGGACCTCAGGCTTCAATGCCTGCGCTACAAGGTGAACCACGTCGACTGCGTTCTCTACACCCACCACCACGCCGACCATGTGCATGGCATCGACGAGCTTCGGAGCTTCAATTATTTCAACGGAACGGTGACCCCCTGTTACGGCAAACCGGAAACGATCCGCGAAATAGAACACAAATTCAATTACATATTCAATGGCACCACCCAGGTCGGCGGAGGCCTTCCCAAACTTTCCCTGCATCCGGCCGAGGAGAATATCCTGGAACTGGGCGAGATGCGGGTGACCCCGCTGGAAGTGATCCACGGCAAGCTACGCATCAACGGCTACCGGGTGAACCACGCCGCCTACATCACCGATTGTAGCGAAATCCCCGAAGCCACCCGGCGCAAAATGGAAAACCTCGACCTCCTGATCCTCAATGCCCTCGGCTTCGAGCCCCATGCCACCCACTTCTGCCTGAGCCAGGCGCTGAGGGAGATCGAGCTGATTAAGCCAAAACGGGCGCTCCTGACCCACATCAACCACAAATTCGACCACGACCGGGTCTCCGCGGATTTGCCGGAAAACGTCGAACTGGCCTACGACGGGATGTCGATTGATCTGTAACGGCGGGGGGAGGAAAACGCTTCGGGGGTTCTCTTCCCAACCACGGGACCCAAAGGGCGGGTTAATCCAAATCGATATCCCGCAGGGGCAGGTCGGTGGATTTATCGACGTTCTTCTGCGCCTCTTTGAATTTTTCGGCAAGAATCCGTTCCCTTTCCTTCTGACTCTGGCTGTTCCTTTTAAACAGGTCGGCCTGCTCCCGGGCTTGAGCGTCGAGCCCTTTGACCATATCGGAAAGAGAGGCCCGGGGTTTTTCTTTCCGCTCTTCAGAGATCACGTCTCCCGTTTTGCGGTCCACCTTGAGCCGGGTTTCGCAACAAGGGCAAATGACCAACAACTTATCGCTCGCCATAAAACTCTCGCTCCTGCCCACGGGCATGCGGAATTGATATAAAATCGGACCTGCAGGAAGAACTGGAAAAACCTGCACGAACATGAATATCAATTATAACAAAATTCGGCGGTTTGAAAAGGTGGAGCCATGTCGGCCAGGGGATATTTCATTACAGGAACGGATACCGGGGTCGGCAAGACCGTAATTACTGCCTGCCTGACCGTATTGTTTCAAAACCGGGGGCTACGCGTGGGGGCCATTAAACCCATCGAAACCGGGGTGGATCCGGAGTGCCGTTCCTCTGCCAACTCGGACGCGGAGTTTTTGCAGGAGGTGGCCGGGACGGACGATGCCACGAACGCGGCCTGCCTTTACCGCTTCCGAACTCCCGCCGCCCCAATGCAGGCCTCCCGATCGGAAGGCCGGGAAATCGAGCCCGGCCCTCTCCTGGAGAGCATCCGGAACCTCAGGGAAACCCGGGATGTTGTCCTGGTGGAAGGCATAGGCGGCCTTCTGGTTCCCATATTCCCGGGATTTTGCGTCGCGGATCTGGCGCGGGAATCCGGCTTTCCCCTCCTCCTGGTCAGCCGGTACGCCGTGGGCACCCTCAATCACACGGCCCTCACCGTAAGCGAGGCCCGGCGGCGGGATTTGGAGATAACCGGGATCATCCTCAACCACAATGAAAACCGCCCGCTCGATGCGGTGGAGCTGGGACAAAAAGCATTGATCGAGGAATTGACCGGCCTGCCGGTGCTGGCGGAATGCCCCTTCCTGCAAACCGTTCATCCGGGCCGGTTCCGGGAAACGTTGCGGCCCGAAATCGACCGGTGGTTCGAAAAAATTCCCTGAGCGTTTAAAGGAACCGGAAGCAATCCGGAACAAGCGTTTAACACCCTATCAGGGCAGGAACTGGTACCCCTTTTCGCGGATGGTTATGATGTGCTTGGGTTTTTGCGGTTTCTGCTCAAAATATTTTCTCAGCTTGGCAATAAAATTGTCCACCGTGCGCGTCTCCGTTTGCGGATCGTACCCCCACACCCGTTCCAGCAAGTCTTCCCGGCTGACCACTTCGTTCTTGTGGGAGATCAATAATTTCATGACCATCACCTCCTTGGTGGTCAGGTAAAATTCCCCGTCCCGCCCCTTGGCCTTACCAGTTCCGAAATTGATCCACATATCCTCAAAATGAAACATGTCCTGGTCATGGACGGGTTCCCGGTACCATTCGGACCGGCGCAGGATTCCCTTGACCCGCAGAAGGAGCTCGGGCAGGTGAAACGGCTTCGTGAGATAATCGTCCGCTCCCGCCTCCAAACCCTGCTGACGATCGATTTCGGTGGACTTGGCGGTGAGCATGAGGATGGGAAACCGGATATTGGCCTCGCGGATCCGGCGCGCCACATCGAGCCCTCCCATCTTGGGAAGCATGAGGTCGAGGATGACCAGGTCGAATTCTTTCTTTTCCCAAAGATCGAGGGCCTTCTCACCGTCCTCGGCAAGGGTGATCTCGTAACCCTCCTTTTCAAGATTGAACTGAAGTCCCTTGGCCAAATGAACTTCGTCCTCCACCAGTAGGATTTTTTTCTTTCGGGCCATTTCCCTCATGTCCTCCCGTTCAAATCATTTCGGAATTTCCGGTTCCACCGGCGGCAACGGCAGAGTGATCCGGAAGGTAGACCCCATCCCGGCCCCATCGCTTCGTACGGAAATTTTTCCATTGTGGCCTTTCACGATCTCCTGGGAAATGAAAAGCCCTATGCCCGCCCCGGCGATTTCCTGCGTCTCTTTTTTGCGGACCCGGTAAAATTTCTTGAAGATTTTTTTACAGTCCTTCCGGTCCAAGCCGAATCCCCGGTCGATAACATCGATGTGGCAGGATTTGCGTTCGTTGTGGATTTTGATCGTGATCGGCGAGCCAATTGGGGAATATCTCAAGGCGTTGCTGATGAGGTTATTGAACACCATCCGCATGGCCCGCTTGTCAATATTGAGGATAGGGCATTCTTCCATTTCGAATTTCGCCTCGCATCTCCGTTCCTCGAAGAGTCGAGTGTAACGGGCCAAAATCTCTTCCAGGAATTCCCCGATATTGACCCGTTCAAAATGAAGCGGAACGTTTTTGAACTCGGTCCGGCTCGACTCCAGAATATTATCGATAAGGCCCGACAGCCTCTCCGTATCCGACAACATCATCTCGACGAAATCGCGGGTTTCCTCACGCGACACGTCGCGGTATTTGATGGTCTCCAGATAAAGCTGGAGCGAGGCCAGGGGGGATTTCAATTCATGTGAAACGCTGGAAACAAAATTGCTATGCAATTCGTTCAACCGGCTCTGCTTGTTCCAGTAAACGAAGATCATATATACCCCCGCCAGGATCAACAACATCAGAAAACATCCCTCGGCCAGGATGACCCAACTGAAGTCGGGTTCCGTCAATACCGTGCTGAACCGCTGGGCGATTCCCCGCAGATTCTGGACGTTCCGGATGTACCAGTAGATCCAGATGATCATGAGAATGATCCATGCGATCTGGACACCGATGAATACAAAAATGGGATGAAATAATGCGCGTAATTTTTTCATGGCCTCAACCGCCCGGTCTCACGTTCCGTTGCCAACACGGATGACCCTAAACCTTCCGAACAATTTACCATTCTTTTTTCCGGTCCACCCCATCAATTTCCCCTCCGCCCGGCCCCCCCCCTTTCGGGCAAATTTTACATAACTTTTACATTTGTTTTTCAAAGCTCAGTATAAACTCAAAGGAGTGAAACGAACATTTTTGCCATCGCACGCGAGGAAAGAGATGCCCCAGATCAAAAGGTTGAAACCCCAGACGGCTGTTAATCATTCAATCGTGGCTTACTTTACTGTCCTCCATGCCATGGCCCTGTTGGCGCTGGTGCCGGCGTTTTTTTCCTGGAGCGCCGTGGCGGTGATGCTGTTCCTTTATTGGCTCACGGCCTCCATCGGCATTTGTCTGGGATACCACCGCTACCTGACGCACCGGGGATTCGACCTACCTCAATGGCTGGCTTACCTGACCGTCTTTTGCGGAGCCCTGGCCTGCGAGAACGGTCCCATCAAGTGGGTGGGCCAGCACCGCATGCACCATGCGGGATCCGATACCGAGAAAGACCCCCACAGCGCCCGCGACAGTCTCTGGTGGGCGCATATGGGGTGGATGGTGCACACGCACCCGGTCTTCGATAACGAAAAAACGATCCGCAACTGGACCAAGGACTTTTGCGAAGACAAGTTCTACCAGTTCCTGGACGCCCATTTTATTAAAATTCAGGTCGCGCTGGGGCTCATCTTTTTGGCCATCGGCGGAATCCCCTGGGTGATATGGGGAATTTTCGTCCGCCTGGTTCTGGTCTACCATTGCACGTGGCTGGTCAACAGCGCGGCACATGCGTTCGGATACATTAACGTTAAACTCAAGGACGACCTTTCCACCAACTGCTGGTGGGTGGGCCTTCTCGCCTGGGGAGAGGGATGGCACAATAACCATCACGCGTTCCCCACTTCGGCGCGGCACGGCCTGCGCCCTTGGGAAATCGACCTGACCTGGTTTTCGATTTGCGTGCTCCGCGCCCTGGGATTGGCAAAAAACATCAAGGTCGCCCATTTGACCCCGGTTCCCGAAGAGGGAACGAACCGGGTCTTTTTCAGCGGGGAAATCGTGAAAAAAGCCGCCTGAATATAGTTGTCTGAAAACCCCGCTGAAATTTCCGGGGTGAACCTTCTGAAGATTAAAGTAAAAAGGCATCCGAAACAGCAGAGTCCTTCGGATGCCTTTTTTATTTCTCTATGGGTGCCAACCCTTACAGGATCACCTTTCTCACCCCGGGCAGTTTCGAGATTTCCAATACCGGGGTTTCCCGTTCCAGGGTCTTTTTGAATATAACGCGGTAACGGACGCGAATCTCGTTTTCCAGGTTATCGATTAAAAGATTTTTGCTGTCCACCCGAATTCCGCGAGCCCGAAAAATCTCTTCGCATTGCTTTTGAACCTCTTCATAACCATGGCTGACGAAATGAATCGAAAGGTCCTGGTAATAGGTCACCGGCAGGCGAAATTCCATGTACCTGAACCAGGTGAGGACGGCCAGAGCCCCCAGGGTAGCTAGAATCGCCAAAGAATAAAATCCTTTGCCCACGACGATTCCCAATCCAGCGACAAACCAGATACAGCCCGCGGTAGTGAGACCCCGCACGATGTTTTGCTCCCGCATGATCGCCCCGGCGCCGAGAAATCCGATTCCGGTAATGATTCCCGCGGCCAGGCGGTCGGGATTGAACATGACCTGACTCGATCCCATATACTTCACAGAAAACTCCGAAGCCAGGATGAGCGTTGCCGATCCGAGGCAAACCATGACGTGGGTTCTGAACCCCGCCGGCCGGCCGTGAATTTCCCGCTCCAGCCCAATGACCCCCCCCAGAATTATGGAAAGGATCAGTCGTATCAGAATCTGGGGGTCCACCCCCCATTCGCCCGCCGCCATGCGTCACCCCTCTTCCTTTAAAAAAATGCCAATTCCTGCCGGACGCTCAAAACGCAAACTGCACGTGATACCCGGAATATTTCCGGAGATTGATCACCCGGTCGTCGAAAATCAGATACTGGCCCTTGATCCCGGTCAGGGTTTGCGTAAACTCCGGATCCTTGTCCAGGTTGTGGCTGGAGATTTTCGGCGGAACCGACTGGACGGGATAATGAAAGACCTGCACCGCCTCCCCGGAAAGCGCAAACTGCCTTAGCGCATCGGGAAACCAGGGCAGAACCTGCTCCCGGACCGCCTGCAGATCGACATCCTCGATTTCTCCCTTCAGCATTTTCCGCCAGTTGGTTTTATCCGGCATTTTTTTGGCAAGTTCCACCTCGATCTGCCCGGCGATAATGCGTTGTGGCACCCGGGCAATGACCAGGGCTTTCACCGCGCCCTGGTCGATCCAACGCGTCGGGATATTGAAGTTCCGGGTGATTCCCACCTTCACCCCCGAGGTCAGCGACAGGTAAACCCAATGATCGACGTTGCAATGCGTCCGCCAGAATTCCCGGTCCGCTTCATTGCCAAACTCGTGCTGGCATTTCTCGGGCCGCACGGCACACATTGCGTTTTCCGGCAGGTCCCGGGCGCAGGGAAAACAGTAACCCTGGTCATACGATTTGCGCGTTTCCCGGCCGCAGGCGATACAGGTGATTTTGTTTAAATACTTGAGGGTCACACGCCGACCCAGGCACGAGGCAAGAGGATAAGCCGTTCCGTCCAGACTGAGGGAATACTGCACAGGATCCTTTGCTTCCACGATCATCTTGCGAAGCTGTCCTGACACGGACTGAGACATTAGGGATCCCTGAAAATTACCGTTAACCATGCACCCGCCCTTAAAAATTACGGGCGTGCAAAGGAACGGTCCGGAACATCGTGAATGATCAGCAGGTTGCTGAAAAACTCTTTCGGGTGTCATTCTGAGCCGCAGTGCGGCGAAGAATCTTGCCCGAAACCCTTGTCCAGCTTGAATTTACTAATCAGGATGGATCCTTCGCGGAGTTTATCCTGAGCCTGCCGAAGGGCTCAGAATGACACCCGAAAGAGTTTTTCAGCAACCTGTTAGAGTTCCCCATCACTTTAAAACCGGCTCCTTTCGGTCCATTTGCCGGAGAAATGGTAGAGAGCCCCCAAAGCCACGGAACTCCCGAGGATCACCGTCCACGAATCGAACACCAGGAAAGCCAGAAGGAAAACGGCGAGATAAACCACCACGTTTTCATAGAATGCTTTTCCTGCCGCCATGACGCCGATCCGCCTCCCTTCCCCTTCATTATAAAATATTCGGTTGCGAACCGATATGAAACTAAACCGCGTTTCGAGGGTCATCCCGACCCCAATGGGGTTCATCAACCGCCCATGATCGC
>PCWF01000170.1 GCA_002796165.1 Nitrospinae bacterium CG11_big_fil_rev_8_21_14_0_20_56_8 | reverse complement strand
GCATTCGGGATTTCGGCGCGCGCCGCCCACTCGCCGCTACCGGGCGCAGGGCCTCAAGGCCGAAATGTTTCGATTGCGCCAGGTTTGGGACTCAGGCCCTCCTGCCCCGGCGCTACGCCGGTGCGCCCGTTCTGCCCGTACTGGATTGCTTCGTCGGCTGGGCCTGTCTCCTCGCAATGACAGGTGGACGGTGCCATTTGTGCCTGAAATTTTTCATACGAAACGGTTTCCCCGGCTTGATTCAATGCGCTTCCCAGGGAGTTGCCCTTTCCCACTCATGCAATATTCGGGTTTGGTGAATTCCAGGGGCGTCAGGAATACCGGTCGTTCAGCCAGGGCTCGGCGGTGTTGGAATAACCTCGTTTTTCCCAAAATCCCAGCTCATCAAAATCCCGGAAAATTATTTCTCCAATCCATTTTGCTCCCTTCCAGGCATAGATCTGTGGGGTGATCATTCGCACCGGCCCCCCATGTTCCCGCGTCAAGGGATGTCCTTCCCACTCGTGAACGAGGAGAACGTCGTATTTCATCGCTTCCCCCAGCGGAAGGTTTGTGGAATACCCGTCGTACGCCTTGATATACACAAATGACGCGCCGGGCAGAACCTCACAGAACCGGGCCAGGTCGGAGAAGCGCACGCCTTTCCATCGGTTGTCCAGCCGGCTCCAGGTGGTGACGCAATGGAAATCCGAAACATCCTCGACCTGGGGGAATTTCATGAACTCATCCCAGGAAAAGGTCCGTTCATGTTTGACCTGTCCCGATACGGTGAGTTTCCAGTCCTCAATATCGATTTCAGGCTGAAAGCCCAGGTCGAGGACGGGCCAATTGGTTACGATGCGCTGTCCAGGAGGGATTTGCGGATTCCCATCCCGGTTGAGGGAGCCTTCACCCATGGGGATCCCTCCCTCCCAATTCTGTTTTTCCCGAAGGGTTTTTCGATATTTTATCAAGGCCTCCCGGCCTTTGATTCGCTTAGAATTCGGATCGAACATAGATCGTTTTCCTCGTTTTCCGGTCTGACCGGCGGGTAAATTTCTGCAGGATTCCCTCCATATGTAAGGGAGAGGGTCTTATTTTCAAGGGGCTTGATGGTATCCCGACCCGCCCGATTGCTTCCAGTTTTGATGTCAAATCACCTCAAAGGGTACATAATTTTAAATAATTTCGCTTTTTATTCGCATTCCTGGTCCGCGGTTGATTAAATTCTCCAATAAAGGGGAATTGGGTAAAGGCTTTTTTCGGAAAAACCGAAAAGATTCATTAGGATTTGACTTTGGGAGCCCGCCAATTGCCATGAAATTTCAAATATTGACGTTTAACTGGCACGAGCCCTACCTGTGCCTGCTGGCCCGTACCGGATATCGATTTGATGTTCTGGAGCCCGAGCTGGGCCCGGGAAGCTTCCGCCGCTGGGACCTGAACATGCGTCCCCTCCCGCAAAATGTGCGCCTGACGAGCCCGGAAGAGGCCCGGAAACGGCTGGAAGAGGGGGAGTATGATTTTGCCATCTCTCATAATATCAAAGATTTGCTCTGGCTCAAGGATTACCAGCTTCCCAAAATAGCCACCTTTCATTGCCGGTTGACCACCGAAATGGCTTTGAGCCCGAAAAAGGTCGATCGGGTCAAATATCTGGAATCCATCCGGCCCCTTCTTGGAGACGTCAAGAAGGTGTTCATTTCCGATTCCAAGCGCGCCGACTGGGGTCTGGAAGGGGTGGTCATCCCCCACGGGCTCGATGTGCACGATTATGGCGGCTATACGGGAGAAAAACCCGTGGTCCTTCGGGTAGGCAACCTCTTTAAAGAAATGGATCTGGCACGCGGATATACGGTGAGCGAGCAGATTTTGCGTGGATTCCCCCACGTCACCCTGGGGCTCAATCCGGGTATTCCCGAGGCCCGGTTGTCGCGCGGTTTCGACGACCTTCTGAACCACTACCGAACGTGCCGGGTGTATCTCAACACCACCCCGGAAGAATACGAGGATGGGTACAACCTGTCCATGCTGGAAGCCATGGCCGCGGGCATGCCCGTGGTGACGCTTCCCAACAGCACTTCACCCATTCTGGACGGGGTCAATGGTTTCGTGTCGGGCGATCTGGTTCGATTGCGCAAACTTCTGGTGCAGTTGCTGGAGGACCGGGAACTGGCCGAACGGCTGGGCCGTGCGGCCCAGGATACGGTCATGGAAAAATTTGGAATGCAAAAATTCCTCCGGTCCTGGCACGCGGTGTTGCAGGACGCGGCCATTGATTATCTGAAGCGGACCGGGTTCGATTTGAATGGCCAGGATCGCAACCGGCCGTTTAACGAGATTTCCCGAAAGAATGTTTTGATGAATTATGTGTCGCATCCCGCAACCACCGCTCACTACCTGGAGCGGGCCTTGCGAAAGCGGCATAACGTGGTTACGTGCGGGCCCATGATCAACGATGAGGTCAAACGGCGGTGGAACCTTTCGGCCTTGAAATGCGAACCCAAGGCTCATGACCTTCCCTGCGGCCCGCAGACTCCCCTGTCGGAGGTGATCCCCCGGTTGCCGGAAAGATGGCGGCCGGACTTTTTTCTATGGGTGGAGACGGGACTGGATTCCATTCCTCCCGATCTGGACCGGCACAAGTTTCTCAAAGTCTGCTACCTCATCGACACCCATCTTCACCTGGAGAAACACAAACAGTTGGCCCAGCATTTCGATTTCGTGTTTCTGGCGCAACGGAAATATGTGGATGTGGTTCGGGAGGCGGGGTCTCCCCATGTGTTCTGGCTTCCGCTGGCCTGTGATCCGGAAATTCATTGCCGGAGAGAGGCGCCGGGTGCCAAGTGGGATGTGGGATTTGTCGGGACGGTCGACCAGGCCCCACCGCGGAGGAAATTTCTCCTCGATCGGATCGCCAGCAATTTTCACTTGAATTGCGACCGCAAGTTCATGGAAGAAATGGCCGAACTGTACAGCCGATCGCGGATCGTGTTCAACAACGCCATCCATGACGACCTCAACATGCGGGTGTTTGAGGGCATGTGCAGTGGAAGCTTGCTGGTTACGGACCGCGCCCCCGGAAGCGGGCTGGACGAATTGTTCCAGGATCGAAAACACCTGGTCCTTTATGAAGATGGCGCTCTTATCGATACCCTCCGCCATTATCTGGATCACCCGGAAGAGAGGGAACGCATTGCCCGGGCGGGGATGGAGGAGGTATTGGCTCACCACACTTATGAACACCGGATCGAAACCATGATTGCGACGCTCAACCGGTTTAACGGACAAACCGGAAAGGTTCCCCACGAGCCTTTGGAAACCCTTCACCCCGCCGATGACAAACCCGATTCCTATTACCAGCACGTCAGGCACGACGTCCTGCAGTTGATCCCGGAAGGGGCGTCCTGCATCCTTGAAGTGGGCTGTGCCGCGGGGAAAACGGGGGAAGCGCTGAAAAATATCCCCGGTGTCTTTGTTGCGGGAGTGGAGTTGGATCCCGTCGCGGCGGAAAAGGCACGGAAGGTCCTCGACGACGTGGTCGAGGGAAATATCGAATCGATGGAACTTCCTTACGCGGAAAAGAGTTTCGACTGCGTTCTGTTCGCCGACGTCCTCGAACATCTGGTGGATCCGTGGGCGGTACTCAGGAAGACGCGAAAGTATCTCAAGCCCGGTGGAACGGTCATCGCGAGCATCCCCAACGTTCAGTATTACGGTGTTCTGCATCAGGTCGCGGAGGGACGCTGGACGTACGAGAGTGCGGGTATCCTGGATCGGACCCATCTCCGGTTTTTCACACGGGGTGAGATCGAGAAACTGTTTGCTGAGACGGGATACACCGTCGAGCGCATCGAGGAAACGCTGGACCGCCAGTATGAGCGGTTTCTCAAACCGGGGGTCACCTCTCTTACCATGGGGCGGGTGACGGTGCAAAACCTGACTCCCGGGGAGATGCGGCAGTTCTTTGTATATCAATACCGCATTGTGGCTACCGTGGGAGCCGTTTCCGATGGGGCTCGGCGGGAAAAGAATACCGGAACCCACGGAAAGCCTTCCCCGAAACCCCTACTGGATAACGCAACGCGATATTTTGCAAACAAGCAGTATCGCGAAGCGGGGCAGGTGTACCAGTCGATCCTGGATCAGTTCCCCGAATGTGCCGAGGCCTGGGTAGGGAAGGGCAATTGCCAGATGCACCTTGCCAATGTTCCCGAGGCCGAACGGTGCTTCCAGAGAGCGGTGTCGTCCGGACCCGGGAATTGGGAGGCCTGGCTGGCCATGGGGCTGTTGCAGGTACAGAAGGGGATGAATCCAGAGGCGCTGGACAGTTTCTGCCGGACCCTGGAGCTTAATCCCCAATGCGATCGCGCCCTGTGTGGATTGGGGTTGGTTTACACCCAGATGAACCGGTTGGACGAGGCGATGGAGTATTTCATCCAGGCGCTTCACGTCAACATTGAAAACGGGCCTGCCATGAAGCACCTGTTGAGCTTGTCTTACGGATTGAACCGGTTCGAAGAGAGCGAACGCATTCTTCAGCGCTATCTGGAACTGCACCCGGCC
The DNA here is from genome assembly GCA_002796165.1 of Nitrospinae bacterium CG11_big_fil_rev_8_21_14_0_20_56_8. Classification (GTDB taxonomy): domain Bacteria; phylum Nitrospinota; class Nitrospinia; order Nitrospinales; family VA-1; genus 21-14-0-20-56-8. The sequence continues at coordinate 4,822 of PCWF01000170.1, read as the reverse complement.
AACCTGAACATTCTGTTCGGCCTGGCGGGGATCCAGTACCGAATGGGCAGGATGGATGAGGCCAGGGAATCCCTCGCCACGATTCTGGTGTTCGATTCCAAGCACATCCACGCTCTGGATCTGATGAACCGGATTGAGGCGGCCCCGGTCACCCGCGAAAACTCCTGAAAGGGTTCATGGGGATGGATCGATTTGAAGAAAATTTGAAGTTGTTGCGGCAGGCTGATCCCGCATTGGCCAACCGAGTGTCGGGAGTACCGTTTCCGGAGAACATTCTTGTGGTCCATGCCCGGGACGGTTCGCCGGTTCCCAAGTTGCGGCAAATCACCCTGCATAGCGCATATCACCCGGTGAAAGAGGCGGCCCGGACCGTCAGCCAGTTTGAAAGGCCCGAGGGCTACCAAACGGTGGTTTATGGACTTGGATTCGGGTATCACGTCCTCGCGCTGTTGCGAACCCAGCCGGGCATCATCACGGTCATCGAACCCTTGATGCCGATGTTTCGAGCGTTTCTTTCCCATGCGGACCTGTCTCTCTATCTGCCTCGAGTCCGGTTCATCATCGGGGAATCGGGAACTAAAATCATCGCCCGGCACCAGGGACTTTCCTGGAATGTGTTTGAGCATCGTCCCTCCCTACAGTTGGCGGAAACCTATTTCGATGAATTGGAGCGGGGGAGGGAGTTGCTGGAATTTCTTGGCCGGTCGCGTTTGCGGATTCTTGTGGTTCCGCCCATATACGGAGGATCGCTTCCCACCGCCCGGTATTGCGCGCGGGCGCTTGAAAATCTGGGACACCACGTTTCCTTGGTTGAATGCGAACGGTTCGAAGAGGGTTTCTTCGCTTTGCGCCAAACGAGCCGGAACAAGGCGCACACCGAGGTTCTGAACAACAAGTTCATGGACCTGATGGGACAGGTGGTTGCGGCGCGGGCGGCGGAATTTCAGCCCGACCTTGTATTGGCCCTGGCCCAGGCGCCGCTTTCCCCGAAAACCATTGCGTCGCTCAAATCTCTTCGCGTGCCCGTTGCCTTCTGGTTCGTCGAGGATTTTCGCACGTTGCCCTATTGGAAGGACGTGGCGGGGCATTATGATCATTTTTTCCCCATTCAACGCGGTGAATTTTTTGAGAAATTGCGTGCCGCAGGTTGTCCAGACGCTTACTACCTTCCCCAAGCCTGTTCTCTGGAGACGCATCGCCCTCTACGGTTGAGCCCCGAAGAGCTGGGCGCCTACTCGGCCGATCTTTCATTTATGGGAGCGGGATATTACAACCGGAAAATGGCGTTTCCGCGCCTGCTCGACTTCGATTTCAAAATCTGGGGAACGGGGTGGGAATTGGAATCCATCCTCGGACCGCACATACAGAATGGAAGCCAGCATGTTCCCACCGAAGAGGCGGTAAAAATTTATAACGCCGGGCGAATCAACCTCAACCTTCACTCTTCAAACTGGCACAACGGGGTCAATCCCGAGGGCGATTTCGTGAATCCCCGCACGTTTGAAATCGCGGCCTGCGGAGGGTTCCAGTTGGTGGACGAGCGGTCGGAACTGCAGGAGCTGTTTGTTGCGGACAAGGAAATCGTGACCTTCGGTACCCTGGACGAGCTTCGGGACCGGGTGGCGTACTATCTGGAACATGAGGAGGAACGCCACCGAATCTCGGCCCTGGCCCGCGCGCGGGTTTTTGCCGAACATACCATGGAGCACCGTATGAACGAAATGCTCCTGCATATTTATCTCCACCGCTTGGAGGAGCTTGAAGTCCGGTTGCATGGGAGAAAATCGGAACTGGATATCGCCATCGAGCAGGCCGGGCCGGAAACCGAATTGGGACAATTTCTGGGCCAGTTTCGAGATACCCCCGATTTTTCGTTTAAAAAAATCATTCAACATATTGAGAGCGGCAAGGGTGCGCTGTCCGAAACAGAAACCCTTCTCCTTACGCTCAACCAGGTCATTAAAGAGGGGAAATAGCGTTGGCAAAAAATATCCTGATCATGACCCTGACCCGAATCGGGGATCTGGTGCAGGCCACCCCGCTGGTTTCTGGCTTGCGCAAAAAATATCCCGGTGCCCGGATCACCCTGATGGTGTCCAGCGATTTTGCGGAATTTTCCCACCGCATTCCCAATGTGGATCACATTATCGTCCTGAATTTGCGTCAATTTGTCGGCAAGGAAAAGAGCAAGGGAATCCTGTGGGTGGGAGTGTACGAGTATCTGAAACGGTTTCTCGATGAGCTGAGGGGGAAAAACTTCGACCTCATGGTCAATCTCAGTCATTCCAAATTAAGCGCCTTCATCAATCTCTACCTGGGGATTCGGAACCACATCGGGTTCGCGTGCAATGAAACGGGAGACCGTATGGCGAACCATCCCTGGATGCAGTTGTTCGGGATCGAACCGTTCAACCGGGCCTACAATCCGTTTAACCTGGTCGAAATGTTTACCCGAAGCGGTGACGTGGACCCGCGTGGGGAAAAAATCCAGGTCCTTTCGAGCGGTGATGACGACGCGTCGATTGGGGAAATCGTGCGGCGTGAACGGTTGGAGGGAGAGCGCCTCCTGATCGGGTTTCAGGCCGGTTCCAGCCTGGAAAACCGGCGTTGGCCGGCCTCCCGGTTTGCCGAACTGGCCCAACGGTTGATCGAGGAACACAACGCCAAAATCTTACTGTTCGGAGTGGAATCGGAATCCGTCCTGGCGCGCGAAATATTTTCTCTGACGCACCGGAAGGACCGCATCGTCGATTTGACGGGGAAGACCAATATCAGCCAGCTTACCGCATTGCTGAAAAAATGCCGTTACCTGATAACGAACGATACGGGCACCATGCATATCGCTTCGGCGCTGGGCACGCCCATCGTGGGTTTGTTCTTTGCGCATGCTCATCCTTACGAGACCGGACCCTATGCCCCCGGCCACCTGATTTTCCAGGCGCGGATTGATTGCGCCCCTTGCAGTTACGGGGTGACGTGCAACAATATTGTCTGTATTCAAAAAATCTCCGCGCTCCACGTTTATCGTATGATCCGGGAACACATGGAAACCGGGGATTGGAATGTTCCGTCCATTTCGGGTCCGATGGGAGAGATCAATGTGTATAAAACCGCGCGGGACGAATCGGGACGGATACGGCTTTGGCCCCTGGTCCGTCATGCCCTCACCGTGACCGATGTGTTCCGGGAGGCTTATTATTCGTTCTGGCCGCAAGTCCTTGGAAACGATTCCACCTGTCCGGGACCGGTCGAGGTGGCGGAGAACCTGGCCGGCCATTATGATTGCACCGGTGCGGAACGTATCATTTTCAAGGCCAGGGAAAAGCTGGCGGGATTGGACCGTCTGCTGAGTTTGAGCGGGGAGGGGATCCAGGCCACGGAAAAAGTGCTTCAGGCCAATAGCAATGGAACCGGCACCTCGGGGAAGTTCCGGGAATTAACCCGGATCATCGAACAAATCGATGCCCGGATTTCCTTGACCGGTTGTTCCTGTCCCGAGGTTAAGCCGGTAGGGGACATGTTCGCAAAGCGGAAGGAAAACTTTCAGGGAGAAAATATAGACGAACTGTGCCAGCAGACGCTGGAATGTTACGGCAAACTGGCCGCGGAGGCCGGTATCCTGAAAAGGTCGGTCTCGGAGATTCTTTCCTGGCTTGAATCCCGAGTGGATTGTGCAGATCAGATCGAGCAGAGTTCCATCAGCGCCGCCGTTCCGGGCAGATAAGAAGCCAGGTCCGACTTGGCTTTCCCCTCCAGGAAATGCTCCAGAAATTCCAGCGAAGCCCCCCCTCCGGTCGACACAAAAAAATTGGAGGTGAAATAGTTCCAAAGCATGTAACTGTCGCACTCCGGGAAGTCGATCGAGAGCAGGTTTCGATTAATGGTGCTGGACATCAGCTTTTGAATCTCGTTCTGGATGAGCCGTTTGTGCTCCACGATGGTGACCTTGTTGAGAATGGCGGCGGAATCACCCCCTCCGATGACAACCAGGAAATCTTCATTCTTCAATGCGGTGCAAAACAGCAATTTCGCCAGTTCGAGCGAACCTTCCGCATAGGAATCGCACGTGGGATGGTCGTAGGCGCCTAGAGGCCCGTTCCAAAACACGTTTTCGATGTTTTTCTCGAGGATCCTCTTTTTAAAACTCTCAATGGTTTTAGGGCCCAGATCCAATTGCAGTTCTTTGTCGAAATCGGGTTCGAGCTTGATGGTGAAGGAGACGTCCTTGTAGTCGGGGGTCACCTTATAGTCCTCGGGAAACAGGATATCCACCTTGTTTTTTTCGGCCAGGGCCAGAATTTCTTCGGCTTTTTGTATTTCATCGAGCAGATTTTTGTTGTTTTCTTCGTCTTTACTGAGTAATTTGGTGGGGATATCCTCAATATTGAGGGTTCCAATTTTGTTTCTTTGTTTCTTGGCTAAAAGAAAAGCATTAACCATTTTCCCGCCGATAAAGATTAGTTTGATTTGAGTCTCAACAAATTGTTTGAGAATGTTGATCTTATCGGAAACCTTGGCCCCTCCGGCGATTACGGCGGTTTTTTTGGGGTTGGAAATGATGCGCCTGCCGAATTGTCCCAGCCGCTTGATCTCCTCGTAAAGCAATACGCCGGCAACTACCACCTTGTCCTCCTTGCGCATGATCTGAGGAAGCATTTTTATGCTTTTGGTAACGCGGTGACTACATCCGAACGCACAATTGATATAAACGTCGGCCATGGTGGACAGTTCCTGGATGACCTCGGTCCGGTAAGTGTCCGGATTTGCGGGGTCGAGCAGGAATCGCAAATTGGGGAGAAATTTAATGCCTCCAATGGGCAAC
>PCWF01000089.1:6242-15703 GCA_002796165.1 Nitrospinae bacterium CG11_big_fil_rev_8_21_14_0_20_56_8 | reverse complement strand
CCGGGTGCAACCGTTCGACGGCCCGGTCGAGCCGGTTCTCTTCCAGGTAGGCCACCGCGAGATTGTTGTGCACCGCCGCTTTGCGCGGGGACTTCCCCGCCGTGTCCTCCCACAGCGTGATGGCCGACCGGTACGCCGCTCCCCGGTCCAGGGTCAGCGCCGAGAACAGGACCAGGGCCAGCGCCAGCGCCACCGGGCCGAGACGGGAGACGGAAAACGACCTCACCCACAACCAGCCCAGCGCGAGGCAGATGCCGAGACCCGGAAGATAGGTGCGGTGCTCGGCGGCGATCTGCTTGAGCGGGACGAAACTGGACGTGGGCAGAAGCGTCACCGCCGCCCAGAGTCCGGCGAACTTGAGCAATCGTGACGGTTGAATCCACAGCGCTCCCGCCAACGCGGCCAGCGCCATGAGGTGAGGAATCCAACTCCAATCGCCCGGACCCAATAGCCGAATGTCGGGCTCAAAATTCAGATTGAAGGGAAGCAGGAGTTTGAGCAGATAGTATCCCGTCCACACCTTGATCTGCGTCAGGAAGTAGAATCTGCGGTCCATCGTGGCCGAAACCGGATCGGCGGGCGCAACAAAAACCCGGCCCAGCACGGCGTACCGGTAACCCATATACGCCAGGACCAGGAGCCCGAGCAGAGCCGCTCCCGCCGCCAGGCGCCGGGGCGGGATCGCCTCCCGCCCCAATAGCAGATAGATCCCGATCATGACCGGCAAGGTGAGAACGATCTCCTTCGTCGCCAGGCCGAGATAAAACATCACCAGGCCCGCCGTGAGATAGATCAGGGGCATCGCCGGACCCGTCCACCGGCGGCGGTTCCGCCAATACCGGACGAACAGATAAAAGGCCAGCAGGTAGCATAGCGTGGCCTGCACGCTGGAGCGGCTGGAAATATAAGTGACCGCTTCCACCGTGAGTGGATGAAGCAGGTGGAGGGCCGCGGCCACCGCGGGCAGGCGCGAAAACTCAGCCCTGCGCTCGACCGGCTCGAGGAGAAGCAACTCCTGCACCAGAAAATAAAACACCATCGCCACGCAGATGTGGAGAAACACGTTGACCAGGTGGTAACCGAACACCCCGGTCCCTCCCACCTCATGATTCAACGCGAAGGTGAACAGAAGAACCGATCGGTTGAACAGGTTGCCGAAGCCGACGTCCTCCCGGAACCGGTCCAGGCCCTTGATGTAAGAATTGTCCACGATGGCGTGGAGATCGTCGTATAAAAACGGCACGCCGAGTCCGCCGCCGAATGTCAGCAGGCCGAGAGCGGCCAGCAACGCAAGGACGGCGGCATGCCTTCCCGAGCGGGAGTTGGAAGATGGTGCAGGGGGTGCCAACCCGTCAGCCAATCGTACCCTCCTTCATCGAGGATTTACGCGGTCCACGTTCCCCTCCCGCGTGACCCGTTCGAGTCCCTGGAGGGCCGGCGCGAACGTGGGATCGAGCAGGAGACAAATCTGGTAAGCCCGCGCGGCCAAGTCCGGCCGCCCGAGCGCCAGGTAAGCCGTGCCGAGATTGTAATGCGCGGGCAGTAAACCCGGATCGGCGGCGATGGCCATTTTCAGTTCCGTCACCGCTTCCCGGTACCGTGCGGTCTTGCCGTAAAGCTCACCCAGGTTCAGGCGGGCGAGCGGGAAGTCCGCGCCATCCTGCGCGCGTTTCAATTCCAGGGAACGGAGCAGGAGGCGTTCGGCCTCGGCGAAATTTCCCCGGCGGTTCATGACCGTGGCCAGTCCCATGTGCGATTCGTAACTGCCGGGGCGAAGCCGCATCACCTCGCGGTACTCCCGCTCCGCATCGTCCAGCCGGTTGAGGTCCAGGTACACCGCGGCAATGTTGAAATGCGGCTCCATCAGATCCAGGGCCGTGTTGAATCCCTCGTTGAGAATGCTCCGCTTGAAGTGAACCAGGGCGGGGCCCAGTTGTTCCGCTTCATAGTAGGCTTTGCCCAGGTTATTGTGCGGCCGGGGCGAACGCGGATTTTTCTCCGCCGCATCCTGCCACAAACGGATTTCGGTGGTCCAGTCTTGGTTGCGGTGAATCGTCAGCACGCACAAACCGGCAAAAGCCACCACGGCGAGGGTTGCTTTCGATCCCTCAAGCCATCGCACCACGAGCCACCCCGCGATGGGACACAACCCGAGCGTGAGGGGGAGGTAGGTGCGGTGCTCCACCGCCAGGTCGTTGAGAGGGACGAAGCTCGACGTGGGGGCCAGGGTCAGGAGGAACCAGACCGTTCCGGCCTTGATCCAGACGTTCCCCCACCGGAACGCCGCAACGATCCAGAGCAGAAGAAGGAGAAAACCGGCCCCGATCTGCCCGTCGCCGCTCCACGAGGTTGCAGGAAACCCCGGGTCCACGTTCAGGTTGAACGGGAACAGAAATAACCTCAGGTAATAAAACACAATCACCTTCGGCTGATGGAGAAAATAATTCCACCGCCCGAACAGCTCCATGCCCTGATCGCGGGGGCGGTAGAGGAGCGGTTCCGCAAACCAGGCAAAGGCCACCAAAAAACCTGCCGCGATCAGGTAATACGGCACCCTGTTGCGGTTGAACACCATCGAAACCCAACGGGGAAACCGCGACGGCGCGAAGAACAGGATAAACCAGGCGAGAAGCGCCGCGGGGAGCGTCACCGCCGTGAGCTTCGATCCCAGCGCCAGGTAAAACCCCGCCGCGATCCAGACGATCCAGAATCCCTGGACGACGCGCCGCGGGAACCGGGTTTCCCTGCGGTCGAACAGATGCAGGAACCCGTACAGCGTCAACAGATAAAACAACGTGGCCAGCAGGGTCGAACGCGAAACGATGTAGGACACCGCATCGGTGTTGAGCGGGTGCGCCGAGAAAATCAACGCCGGAACGAAAGCGAATGCTTCTTTCCGCATCCCATCCCTGCCCTCTCCCGAATCCATCAACTCCTGGGTTTTGAGCAGGACCACATAGACCAGCACCGTCACCCAGAGGTGCAACAACAGGTTGAGGAGATGAAATCCGAAGGTCTGGTGGGGATGAAGGGAATTATTGAGAGCGATCGTCCAAAGTAGCACGGGACGGTTGCCGACGACGAGGGGATCCACGGACTGGAAATATTCTTCCAGGTTGGCGGTCCAGGGGCGGTCGACCAGATTGCGGTCGTCGAATTGAAACTCCCCGCCGAGCGAATTCAAATACAGGAGGGTGGGAGCCAGAACCAGCAACACCATTCCGCTCATTCGCCATCGAACCCGGGACCGGGGAGAGGAAGGGGGCATGCCAGTCACCAAAACGGACACCTCGCGGGAAATGGTTGAAGGGCCCTTCGAACGTTGCCAAACGAATTCCCGATTATTCGAGGTACCCTGAATAACCCTTGATTTAAAAACAGTTATAACACTTTTAACGGCAAAACCAAATTTTAATCGGGGGACAGGGGAACGCTCCCGCCACTCCCTCGTTCCGCTTTTCGGCGACCGGGAAATTATTTAATACTTTGAAACCAGGCCCATTATTTGTATACTTTATTAGAAACTATATCCTTTGATTTTAAATAATCGGACATCTGATGGCCACATGTCTTTTTAATATTAAAGAAATACCCTCATGAAACTCATTGATAATCAGGCCAACATTCATTCCCTGCGGAAGATTTCTTCCCTGTTCAGCACCACTTCGGTGGAAATCGACGAATTATTGGCCATGGTGATCGACACCGCCAGTTCGATCGTGGGGACGCGGAACACCTCGCTGTTGATGGTGGCGGACGAAAAATCGAAGCGGCTTCAGTTTTACCAGGCGACGGGCAAATACATGGGCAAACTTCGCGACATCGACATCCCGCCGGGAGTGGGCATTGCCGGGCTGGTGGCGGAGACGGGGGAAACCATCGTCTCCAACGACGTGCAGAACGATCCCCGCTGGTACCGCACGGTCAGCGAAAAGGTGAAAGTGACGGTTAACCGCATCGCGTGTTTTCCCTTGCTGGTGGAGGAGAAGGTGGTGGGGGTGGTCCAGTTTCTCGACAAGCGGGACGGGTCCGAGTTCAAAGAAGAAGACCTGGCGATCCTGGAGCGGTTCTCGCGCCTGCTGGCCAAGTTTTTCCAGTTGACGAGAAATCGCGCCGCGCTGGGGGAGGAGTTCGACCGCCTGCGGGAAATCTACATGCAACGCTATCTCATCGTGGGCGAGAGCGAGGCCATCAGCAAATGCATAAGCCTGGCGGAGCGGGTGGCCGATTCCAAGGCGCCGGTGCTTCTCACGGGGGAGAGCGGCACGGGCAAGGAGTTGTTCGCGCACCTGGTGCACGAGCGGGGGCGGCGGCAGACCCGGCCGTTCATCTCGGTCAGTTGCGGGGCGCTTCCCGCGTCCATCCTGGAACGCGAGTTGTTCGGCCATGAGAAAGGCGCCTTCACCGGGGCCGACAGCCGCAAGATCGGCCTGTTCGAGGCCGCCCATACGGGAACGATATTTCTGGACGAAATCGGCGAGATGCCTCTGGACATGCAGGTCAAACTGCTCCGCGTGCTCCAGGAGGAGTCCTTCATCCGCCTGGGCGGAACCGAGACCATCAACGTCGACGTGCGCGTCGTCAGCGCCACCAACAAGGATCTGGACAAGATGGTGCAGAGGGGCGAGTTCCGGCAGGATCTGTATTACCGGATCAACGTCATCAACCTCAAGCTTCCCTCCCTGCGCGAACGCAAGGAGGACATCAGCGACCTGGTCACCTATTTCATCCGCAAATACACCCCGGAGGGCCAGGCCCCGAAGAAGATCGACAAGAACCTCATCTCGCACCTGGTGGCCTATTCCTGGCCGGGCAACATCCGCGAGCTGGAGAATTCCGTGGAGCGCGCCATGGTACTGACCGAAGGGGACACGTTGACCGCCAACGCCTTCCCCCTGGAGTCCACTCAGGTGCCCGTGGAGATCAACGTCGGCACCACTCTCAAGGAAGCCAACGACTCCTTCCGCCGGGCCTTCATCATCAACACCCTGAAATCCACCAACGGAAACCGCACGAAGGCGGCCAAGATCCTCGACATCCAGCGGTCTTACCTGTCCCGCCTGATCAAGGAACTCAATATCGATTAACCGGGAGCCGGGGCTTCCGCGCTTGCAATCTAAAATCACTTCCTTTAACGTTTCAGAAAACACGGACCCATGCAGATCATAGACGGCAAGAAAGTATCCGATGAAATCCTGACCGGCATCGCCGCCGAAGTGGAACGGTTGAAGGCCGAGACCGGGCGGGCGCCCGGACTGGCCGTCGTGCTGGTGGGGAACGACCCCGCTTCCGCGGTATACGTGCGCAATAAGAAGAAGGCCTGCGCCCGCGCCGGGTTCGTATCGTTCGAGCATCATCTGCCTGCCTCCGCGTCTCAGGAAGAAGTTCTCGATCTCGTGACCCGGCTCAACGCCGATCCCGAAGTGAACGGGATCCTCGTCCAGCTCCCGCTCCCGAAGCAGATCGACGAGAAGAAAGTCATCGAAACCATCTCCCCGGCGAAAGACGTGGATGGATTCCACCCGGTGACCGTGGGCAACCTGGTGACGGGCAACGTGCTGTTTTCCCCCTGCACCCCGGCGGGCATTATCGCCCTGCTGGATTATTACAAGGTACCGATCGAGGGCCAACGCGCGGTCATTGTAGGGCGGAGCAACATCGTGGGCAAACCGGTGGCGTTTCTCCTGCTCGCGCGCCACGCCACGGTGACCCTGTGCCACTCGCGCACGCGGGACCTGCCGGGAGAGATCCGGTCCGCCGACATCCTCGTCGCCGCCATCGGCAAACCCGAATTTGTCACCGGCGACATGATCAAGGAAGGCGCGGTGGTCATCGACGTCGGCATCAACCGGGTGGAAGGCAAGCTGGTGGGCGACGTACAGTTCGCGGAAGCCTCGAAAAAGGCGTCCTTCATCACTCCCGTTCCCGGCGGGGTCGGGCCCATGACCATCGCCATGCTCATGCAGAACACGCTCAAAGCCTTCAAGATAAATCTGGAGAAGGGTTCAAAAAATTATTAGCCACACGTTTACAGGATCCGGACTTAAAAACCTCCATGACGGCATCCAGCCCATCCCAACCCGCGAAGGGGCCCCAGGTCTTCACCGTGACCGAACTCACGAAGGTGATCCGCGGGGTCCTGGAAGTGCAGTTCGACTCGGTGTGGGTCGAGGGCGAAATTTCCAATCTGCGCGTTCCCTCTTCAGGCCACGCCTACTTTGTCCTCAAGGACGAAAAGGCGCAGGTGCGTTGCGTGTTGTTCAAAAACTACCGCGCCGGGGCGAAGTACAAACCCGAAGACGGCGACCACGTGGTGCTGTTCGGGCGGCTCAGCGTGTACGAACCGCGCGGCGAGTACCAGGTGATCGTCGAGGCGCTGGAGCCCCGGGGGCTCGGCGCCCTGCAGAAGGCCTTCGAGCAACTCAAGGAGAAACTCGCCAAAGAAGGATTGTTCGATCCGGCGCGGAAACGTCCGCTCCCCGAATTTCCCTGGAAGGTGGGGGTGGTGACCTCCGCCACCGGCGCGGCGGTCCGCGACATCCTGAACATCCTGCGGCGCAGGAATCCCAAAGTCTCCGTTCTCCTGCATCCCGTGAAGGTCCAGGGCGAAGGCGCGGCGGAGGAAATCGCCGCCGCGATCGAAACGCTCAACCGGATCGAAGACATCGACCTTTTGATCGTCGGGCGCGGCGGGGGATCGATCGAGGACCTGTGGGCATTCAATGAAGAGATCGTCGCCCGCGCCATCGCGGGCTCGCGCCTCCCGGTCATTTCCGCCGTGGGGCACGAGATCGATTTCACCATCGCCGACTTCGTGGCCGACCTGCGCGCACCGACTCCCTCGGCGGCGGCGGAACTCGCCGTCCCGCTTCTTTCGCATACCGTCGACGACCTGCGCCAATTCACCGATCGGATGATGGAATCGTTGGGGGGCCGGGTGCGGGAGTACCGCGAGTTATTGCGCCGCCTGATCGATCGGAGGTTTTTCCGCGAGCCCCTGCAGGTTCTCGCTCCCCTGGCCCAGCGGATGGACGATCTGAACCTGCGGCTGTTCCGGGGGCTGGGGCAATGGGTCGTGCTTCAGCGGGCCCGGCTTGCGGGGTTGAGCCAGCAGTTGACCCAGGCCTCTCCCGGGCGCAACCTCGCCCGGTTGGAAGAACGCCGCGCCCACCTGCACCACCTGTTATTGCGGCAGACCCAGACCCTCGCACGCACGGCGAAGGAACGGCTCGAATCGTTCGAACAGCAATTGCGGCGCCAGATGGCGCATGGCCTGACCCTGGAAAAGAAACGCTTCGAAGCGGCGGCCAAAAACCTGAATGCCCTCAGCCCTCTGGCCATTCTCGATCGCGGGTACAGCATCTGTCTGCACGCGGGAGCCGCCGTCAAATCGAGCGAGGACGTGGCGGTCGGCGATCCCGTCCGGGTGCGCCTGGCGCGGGGGGAGCTGGATTGCAAAGTTGAACACAAACATTGAAACGATGCGCCGGCGGGCGCGATTCCCATCGCCCACCGCGCACTCAACGAGGACACCATGGCGGAGATCAAGTTCGAAAAAGCGATGAAACGGCTCGAGCAGATCGTCGAGGAATTGGAAAAGGGCGAGCTCGACATCGACAAGTCCCTGGAAATTTTCGAGGAAGGCATCAAGATGTCGCGGTTGTGCGCCAAAAAACTCACCGAGGCGGAAGCCAAGATCGAAAAATTGACCCGTAACCAGAAAGGCGAACTCGTCGCGGAACTGTTTCCCGTCGAAGAAGACCCGGAAGAGGATCCCAATGGTAAAGAAGAATAATTGCGGATCGCCAGGGCGGCACCGTGACAAACCCGGCCGCCTGCGGCTGGACCAGCTCCTGGTAAAAAAAAACTCGTCGCGTCGCGGGAGAAGGCCCAAGCGCTGATCCTTGCGGGTAAAGTGCGTCTCGAAGGCCATCCCGCCGACAAACCCGGCCGCCTGGTGCCCGAGGACGGGCAGGTGGAAATCGTCGAAGACCTGCATCCGTTTGTGGGCCGGGGCGGCGTCAAGCTGGCGCATGCGCTGGACCGGTTCGGCGTGTCGCCGCAGGGCCGCGTGGCGCTCGACGTCGGCGCCTCCACCGGGGGGTTCACCGACTGCCTGCTTCAGCGAGGCGCTGAAAAAGTGTTCGCGGTGGACGTGGGATATGGCCAGCTCGACTGGAAAATTCAACGCGACCCCCGCGTCGTCATCCTCGACCGGAAAAATGCCCGTGAGCTTTCCTCCGGCGACCTGGGCGAAGCCGTGGACCTGGCGGTGATCGACGTTTCGTTCATTTCCCTGCGGCTGGTGATCCCGCCGGTTCTCGCCGTGTTGAAATCCGGGGGGGACCTGGTGGCCCTGGTCAAACCGCAATTCGAAGTGGGCAAGGGCGAGGTGGAAAAAAAGGGGATCGTCCGCGATCCGGAAAAGCATTGGAAGGTGCTTTGGGAATTGCGCGAATTCATCGCCACCCTGGGATGGGTGGTTCAGGGAGTCTCTCCCTCGCCCATCACCGGACAAAAGGGAAATCAGGAATTCCTGATCCACGCGGTGAACCGCGGCCACGGAACCCCGATCGAGGAAGAAGCCATGAGGAGGGCCATGTTCCCATGATATTGAGCAACGCGGATATCCGCCGCGTCCTGCGGGACAAATTATTCATCGTCGATCCGTTTCCCTCGGAGGACCAGATCGACACGTCCTCGCTCGATTTGCGCATGGGAGAGACGCTGTGGGAGTGGAACCGGCGCGGACCCCGCCCCGGCGGACGCGATAACCCGATCGACGTGGACGGGCTCGACATCCGCCAATTTACGGAGCAGAACCTGGTGGAAGTGCCGCGCGAGGCCGAGGGGAATTATATTCTGGAACCGGGGAAACTGTACCTCGCGCCGACGCATGAAAAGGTCAAGATGCCGATGGAGTCGCGGCTGGCGGCACGCATCGAGGGGCGCAGTTCCCTGGCGCGCCTGGGCCTCACCGTGCACATGACCGCTCCCATGATCCATTGCGGGACCGGGCTCGGCATCATCACGTTGGAGCTATGCAACCACGGTCCGTTCTACCTGCGCATCACCCCCGGCGCGACGCGGATCTGCCAGCTCATCCTGGAAGAACTCTCCAGCCTTCCCGACGAACGCGCGGCGCGCACCTACGGGGCGCAGAAAAACCCCAAGGGTTAGCACTCGTCGGTGTACACCAGAAAACTGCCGACGGGATAGACGAGATGAGTTTCTCCCCATTGACCTGGGGCGGTGAGACTCCAGGGCGTCTCGTCCTCCAGCAACTTGAAGCGAACCCCGCCGTTCCCGCCATAAATCAACAACGCCGTTCCGTCGCCGGACTCTTCCACCCTGCAGGCAAACGCGGGACAGGGCGAATGGGTGTCGGCATCCCATCCGGTGACCTGCACGGGTTGCTCGACACCATCCACGGGATACTTGACGCAATAGACCTGGCGCGG
>PCWF01000089.1:0-6186 GCA_002796165.1 Nitrospinae bacterium CG11_big_fil_rev_8_21_14_0_20_56_8 | reverse complement strand
GCTGAAGGACCGGTCCACGTTGCCGTCGGGTTCAATGTCGAGGTACATGGTCGCTCTTCTCGTGAAGGACTGGAGATTTCCCATCATACCATTTTGCGGTGGAAAGCGAGGCCGCTTATTTGTAAACCGCATCGAACATCTGCGCGGTCTTTTTCACCGAGTTGGCCAGACGCCGGGCGTAGGTCTGGCTGATGGAAGAAAAATTTTTACCCTTGAACTCTTTCGGAAGAGCCAGGTCGAGCGCCAGGGTGGCTCCCTTGAACCGGTCCAGGTAATTGGCGCGGAGCAGAGGAAGCACCCATTGGACGGTAGGTTCCTGCGCTTCCACGAGGCGCGCGCCGGTCACCCTTCCGTGATTGTCGAGCGCAACCGCCACGACGAGAGTTCCCTGCCGTGTGTGCTCGGGAAACAGAATGAGGGTACCGGTAACCTTGTTTTCCGCGTTTCGGGAATGGTAAATCACAAACTCGGTCTCTTCGGTGTCCCAGTTTTTGAACCGGGACAATCGGGCCAGGTGTTTTTCATCCAGCACGATGTCCCGCCGAATGAGGTTGCCGGTAGAGGGGAGCATCTGCGCGACCGCTTCCTTGATCGAGGAAAACGGGATCATCGCTTCCCGGGGCAAGGCCCCGCTCGGCGCCGCCGAAAACAGCAGAAGCCAAACCGCCCCGGCGAAGACAGCCAGGCTTCGCCGAAGCGGGGCGGACCGGTGATTACCAGATCCTTTAATGCTTACGACCCTCGGGCGGATTGCCGGTTCCATCACTTTCCGTTCCGGAAGACCAATTCAAACAACTGGGCCGATTTTTTCAGGGCATTGGCGAGAATGACTCCATAAGCCTGCGCCATCTCGGTGGTACCCCGTTTCCATTTTTCATCGAGCCGGAGGTCCAGTCCGCTACCCTTTCCCCGGAAGGATTCCAGGAACGGGATGCGGAGAAGAGGCCCGATCCATTCCAAGGGTTCCGCTTGAACGTCGGTGACCACGGCATCGGCGATTTTCCCCTCGGGATCGAGCGCGACGCCGACCACGACCGGCCCGTGCCGGGTGAATTCGGTCATGAAGATCGCGGCCCGTTTCAATTTCCGGTCCCCGTCGCGGCTGACATAGAAATTGAAATGGTCTTCCTGGCTGTCCCAATTTTCGTGGGATTCCAGGGCTTTCAAATTTTCTCCTTCCAGGGTTACTTCCTTGAGGGAAAGTTTGCCCTCGGGGAGCAACCGGGCGACCGCTTCCCGGGTGGTGTGAAGTTTTACATTGGGCGTCACATGGGCCCAGCTATGAAAGGCGGTTCCCAGCAAAAATGCCGGAACGCACAACAGGGGGATCCATTTTTTCATAATGTTTTCTCCTTTAACTTTTCTTATTTTTGAGTGGCAGAAACCACATTTCGTAACAAGCCAGGAAAAACGCGACCGAAAAACTCAACCCGTTCAAGCCGCCGGCAAACAGGATCAGCCAGGCGAATCCGTCTGCGACGAACTTCACCAGGAACATCCCCGCGAAATCCAGGGTGCCCGCCAGAAACGGAAGCGGAATCAGCGCCAGCTTCCAC
This sequence comes from Nitrospinae bacterium CG11_big_fil_rev_8_21_14_0_20_56_8, assembly GCA_002796165.1. Classification (GTDB taxonomy): domain Bacteria; phylum Nitrospinota; class Nitrospinia; order Nitrospinales; family VA-1; genus 21-14-0-20-56-8. The sequence continues at coordinate 4,630 of PCWF01000089.1, read as the reverse complement.
ACCGTGGAAAGCCCCGACCAGAGGAACAGGATGCCGATGCACAAGGCCAACACCCCGTGGCTGAAAAGGTGAACGTGCGCATCCTGCAGAAGGAGCTTGAGACCCACCTTATGGGGCATCTCTTTGACTTCGTCCAGCGTAATCTCCTTTTCGCCGAACTCGTTCAGCGTTTCCTCCTGCGGCAGATGTTCCCCATTGGGTCCATGCCGATGCGGGTGGTCGGTGGGATGGCCATGATCCCCTGGGGCCTCCCGGTCCGAATAGGTTTCGACCAGGGAATCGTAGGACAGGCCGACGTACTTCGCCGTGTAGATTCCCGCCGCGATGTTCCCAAATCCCAGCGTGGCCAGGAAACAGGTGATGAGCACCTTCGTGGTCACCGGAATTTCAGACAGGGGAGTGAGTTTCATTTTGAGGCATCCTTTTGCATCGCATTAAAAACTGGCCACCACTTCGGCGACGAACATGTTGCGTTCGTTGACCCGTCCACCGCGGACGTCGCTGAAGAGACGGTTGTCGTTCTCGGGTTCATTGATCCAGTCGTACCGGTATTCCAGTCTGAGGTCGATGCCCGACAACATGTGCTGGGTGCGGGGGATCACTCCGAATCCCAGGTATCCCAAAAACTCGGGCGAGATATGGAATACCGGCGCGATGGTGATCTCGTTCATGGTTCGCTTCGCGCGGGAATGGATGTCGGGGTGGCCGTCGCGGTCGTCGAAGATGCTGTACCGAACGGTGGTGCCGAAGTTCCGGGTAAAATCCCGGTGCACGGTCACCTGCCCCGTATACCATTCGGCGGGACCTCCGCCTGCCTGATTCGACTGGTTTTCGTCGAAACCGTAGTTGGCCTCGATACCGACAATCCAGTTGCGCCCGGGAGTAAGCGTGGCCACCAGATCCCAGACATTTCGATGGTCATCCTCGTTGTTGCTGACCTCCGCTCCCCGGAGGAAGGAGAACCTGAAATCGGCCCATTGGGTCGGGGCATAACCGACCTGCACCATAAAGCTGGGGACCTTGTTGTTGTCTCCGTCACCCGCGTTGCGGTCCCACCCGTTATACACCGCGCCCCGGATTTCCAGATTTTCCTGGATCGGATAGGTAATGAGGACCCCCGACATCTTCGCCGGAGACCCGAACTGGTAAGTCAGGGAATGCGACGCCTGCAGAAGCAGGGGGGCATCTTCCTGCTCGAAACTGACGGGCGAATTGAACTTCCCGATGTTGAAATCGATCCCGTTGCCCACGGGCGCAACGAGATGAATTTCGCCCACGTCGAGCTCGGTGTTCGTTGCCGAAGCGTTGTCGTGAAGCCCGATCTCGAACGCGGCCGCCACCCAGGCGTAATCGGAGAAACGCTTCGTGAATCCCACGGAAATCAGGTCGAACCCGAACCGGGTCGTGTTGGCGGCATCCTGCCCGAAATGCAACTCGGTTCCGTGGCCATGCGCCACACCGTTGTCGTTGAACCGGTACGAGGCCACCGCGTACCCCGTGATGAGGGTCTGGTGCGCCTTGTCGTCATAAGTCCTCCCCGGCAGACGCAGGGGATTGACATGGTTCAGCGTGAGAGATTTATCATCCAGGTCGTCGAGAGTGATTTCCTCCCCCGAAGCACCGGCCCAGACCGGCCCCGTCCCCACCGTTTGAAGGAGAAGGGCGAACAATAAACTGAGTAGAACGCGTTTCATCTTTATCTCCAATGAAGAGTTAACCCGATTGCCGATTTTTCTTCACTTCCCGATGGGAAACGAAGGATCGAAACGAAAAACCAAGCCAGGATTGGGTTAAACTCTCCGGGGAGGAGGGGGTTGCGGACGAGTATAAAACAGCGAAGCCATTTGTAAAAGGCCGGGAGCCTCGTCTTCCTCCCGCAACCCTGAAACCTGATATTCTTTTGCATGAAGCCCGGGAAATCCGTCCGGAAAAACAGAGTACGAAGGGGTCTTGCCGTGCCTGCCTCCACATTCCGTAGCGATCCACTTGATTTCCCAGTCGTCCTTGCGGAGGAGATGGGGACAAAGCCGGGATGCGTGAGGGTGCCTGTGCAACAAGCATTTCAAATGGGGATGCCCGCCGGAGGTCATATTCCCGTGTTCAGGCATTCCGTGCATGGCGGGTCCAAACGGAGAGTGGTCCAAAGGCACACTTTCGCCCGAACGGACCACAATCATGCCCAAACCCATTATTAAAATGAAAAGGGTTGAAAAAAGTTTCATCATTCTCTCCCGACCCATATATTGAGCCGTTTGGAATCCAAGCCCGGCGTCAACGAAAAAGCTTTCCCTGAAGGAACGGGGTAACGCGGCCCCGAAGGTCCCGCCAAAGTTAGCTTTTCAATGCGTAATCAAATGGAGCACCCAGAAATGGGACCCGTGTCACGGAATCTTCAAATCAGGAAAGGCGAGGGGGGGGTTCGGGTGAACCAGGGGAGAAGTTGACTTGCAGGAATGTTGAGGAAAAAAAACGGTGACCCGCGCCCCATCCGTCGTGGGGTGTGGCCGCATCGGACAGGGCGGGCTGATGATCGAGCGAAACCGGGGCGGGAACTTTGCCGCCGGGCACACCGCCGCAGTCGCTGGCAATCGCTAGAATGTCCCGGACGAATTTGCCGATATGAGGACAGAACGCGGTGGCGTGGAAATGCTTGTTCAGCGCACAATGGGGTTGCTTGCCCGCATGCGCGCCCTGGAACGGGGACAGGTGCTGGTGCGGCCCGGTTTGAGCCTGTGCGCCGTCCACTCCGGCAATCAGCAGGCCCAGCAGGGCCAGAAAGGCAATTTTGACAGCCATTCGTTTCAGCATGCCTGAAGCCAGAAGAACGTTCATAGGAAACGGATCAAATGATGGATACCTGGAATTTTCCCAAAACTATAGGAGGGTGAGGCCGAAAATGCAAGGGAAAATCTCCTCCCGATCGAAACGGGCCGTGGATTATCAACAGGTCCGGGAGCCCCCGGCATCGCCGGAAATCAGGATTTTGCCACCGCCGGGCCGGTGGCCTGCCGTTGCGGGGCGCCCGCCAGGGTCTTGACGAAATTCACGAAGACCCGGTTATCGAAATGGCCCGGCATGTCGTTCTTCATGACCGTCAACGCCTCAATGGGCGAAAGCGGTTTGTGGAACGTCCGCTCGCACGTCAGCGAGTCGAACGCATCCATGATGGCGCACACGCGGGCAAACAGGGAAATCTTCTCCCCGGCTAGACCGAAGGGGTACCCCTCCCCGCTGAATTTTTCATGGTGCTCCGCGGCCATGGACAGAATACTGGGAGTAAAACATTTCATGTCGTTGAGCACTTTGCGTCCGGCGGAAGGATGGCGGCGCAGAACGCGGCGCTCCTCCGGAGACAACTCCCCCGGCTTGAGGAGAAGCTCGATGGGGAGTTCCTTTTTGCCGATGTCGGCGACCATGCCGCCCATCCCCAGTTCCTTCACCGGCTCGAGACTCATCTGGAGCTTGCTGGCAAGGTACATGCAGTACAACCCCACGTTGACGCAATGGGAATAGGTCTTGTTGGACTTGCTGGCGATCCTGAACACATCGGCGAACGCCACGTTCCCCCCGGTGAAGCAGGGGGCCATCAAGTCCAGCACCGGCTTGAGCATGCGCAGAACCCGCGGGGAACCGATGTTTTCGAAATATTCCAGGAGAATCTGCACCGCAACCGGGTAGGAACGGGCCAGCACCTTGATCCCCGGTCCATCGGCCTTCATCGTCTGTTCCAGGTTCTGGATAAAAAAGTTTTTGTAATAATGGATCAGATCCGTCTCATGGATGAAGAAGTCGTGCGTGTCGTCGCTGGACATCATCTGAATGATCCGGTCGTGATTGCCGGCGTTGTACTCCGCGAACTTCAGGAAGGTGGGTTCGTCGTCCCCGTTGTTCACCTGGTAGAATATTTCGAACTCCTGCCGCGAGTTCCGGTTCAGGAATCCCGGTTTGACCTTGCGGAAATACTGGGAAATTGAATCCATTGGATGATCCCTCGAAAAATGAATCCGGCCCATCGCCCTTGGGGCGATTTTTTTCGTACTGACCTGCTTATGAAATTTGGATTATGAAAATATAATCTATAACACCTTAAAAGTCAATCATTTATGATAAAAATTTGCACCGGACTCCTATGCGGGAGGGGGAGCGTATCTAAAAATCGACCCGGAATCCGAAACAAAGGTCAAAATCGGGGCGGTTTGGGGTGGTTTGACCTATCTATCTGATTTATTGGGGGACAGAGAAATCCAGCGGGCGCAGGGGGCGGATCATACGCGATTGGGATTTTTTCGAGCAATATGATAGTCTTTGATTCCTGTTTCAGGGTAATTTCATGCGCGGCGGGCGCCGCATTCAAATGAACGCCGCAGGGAGGAACCATGCATAAACTGGTGTTGCTTCGGCACGGCCAAAGCCAATGGAATCTGGAGAACCGGTTCACCGGGTGGACCGACGTGGATTTGACCGAACAGGGAATCAAGGAAGCTCGCGAGGGGGGGAGACTGCTCCGGGAAGCGGGATACGTTTTCGACGTCGCCTACACCTCGGTGCTCAAGCGCGCCATTCGCACGTTGTGGCTGGTGCTGGATGAAATGGACTTGATGTGGATTCCGGTGCATCGGTGCTGGCGGTT
>PCWF01000140.1:2633-12142 GCA_002796165.1 Nitrospinae bacterium CG11_big_fil_rev_8_21_14_0_20_56_8 | reverse complement strand
CAATATTATGGGCTTCCTGCAAACCCCGGTATCCCCCGAAAGCGGAAACCTCGAACACTTTCGGCCCGTCCGGCGTTTCCACCAGGTCGACGCAAGTGAAATCGAGATCGAACAAGGCCTGCGCTTTGCGGGCCAGCTCGATCAGATCGTCCGTGGGAGTGTAGGGGCGGTATCGGCCTCCCGAGTGGGTGGTGGTGTTCCACGAAGTTTTATGACCCACGCGAGCGTAAGTGGCCAGGTACCGTCCGCCCAGAAAAGTGATCCCCAGGTCCTGCCCCGGAAGTGGGACCATCCTCTGGACATAAATGATTCGGTTCCCCTCGGCTTTGTAATTTTCGATTTCGCGCAAGATTCCGTTACCCGCCTCCAGAACCCTCATGCCGCGCGCTTTTGAGGTGTACAGCGGTTTTAAAACCGCCTTCCCAAAGCGGTTCACCGCATCGGCGGCGGTTTGAACGGATTCGGTGACCAACGTCGGCGGAATGGGGATCCCTCCGGCGCTCAATTGGGTAGTGCAACCGAGCCGGTCCAGAAGCTTGATGATGCGGTCGGGTTTGGAAAAACACCGGACCCCTTTTTTCTGGAGATCGTCCAGAATCTGCAATCGGCCCAGAAGGTCGGGAGAATATTCAGAACCGATTTTTTTTATGATCAGGGCATCCAGGGAGGAAAGATCCAGATTGCCAAACATGACCCGGCCACGATCCAGATCCAGGCATACATTTTCCATGTCCACCAGGCACCGGAAGCCGGTTTTTTTCCCGACGGTACGGACCAGAGCTTCGGTGGGCGCGTTGCCGGGAAAACCCACGACGCCAATTTTGGGAGTATTCATGCTTTCACGGTTCCATGATCGAATGCGTCAGTAAATCAGGGCGCTGGGAGAAAACCTGAACTCCTTCCACGGTTTACCCCGATGCTCAATAAATTTTTCGAGAAGGTAAACGGCACGAAGGTGCATTTCCCAGGCAAATTCTTTGTTCAGCTCAAACCGGGTGGAAGTCAGAAATGAACGAATCAGTCCGAGGATCAACCGGGCATGAAACGTTTCGTCACCGCTTTTTTCGGCAAACGCCCGGCTGAAGAAATAAAAGTCCATCAGGATATCGTTCAATCGGCTACGAATCTTGGGAACGAAAACCGGTTGCCGGAAATTGGAAATCATAAATACGGAAACGTCCTGAATATAATCCTGTGGTTTGGACCGGTAAAGATCGATGAATCGGATCGATTTTTCTTCGTCGTTATAAATGATGTTGTCGATGTTGAAATCCCCGTGAATCAGGACCGAGAAGGGCGCGTTAAGATCTTTTTCCAAATGGACGGCTTTCTGGGCAAGTTCGCTGAATGAAGCAGTTTCGATCGACCCGATCTGGAGCCGGGGGAAATGAAATTCCGGATGAACTTTGTAAATGTCCTCCGCGCGGTCCATGCATTGTTTCATATACCCCGGGTGGGTGGGTTTGTCCTTTCGGGTAGCGGTCCAGATTTCCAGCAATGTTGCCTTGATTTTGGAAAATGCTTCATTGGCCAGTAGGGAATTTCCCGTCATCAGGATTTGTTGAAACGTGAGTCCGTCTAAAAATTCAAGCAGGATGGACGCGCTTTTCCCGTTTTTTTGAAAACTGAAAACCTTGGGAGGAAGGCCCGGTTTTACCTCCGACCAAAGGTTGATGCTGTCCCGTTCCTTTTCCAGTTTCGCGACCCTTCCCTCTTTGAAGATGACCTGCGACTCTCCCTCGGCCCGGGATTTTTTTTGAACCCGGCTGATGCGGCAACCGGATCGTGTTCCCCAGTAAGATTCGATGGCCATGTCGGCCACCGAGCCTTCAAGGTGATAGGCCTCGATGGAATCTTCCAGGGCTTCGAAGTCGTGGATTTTCATTTTTTCCCCGATCACTGCGAAAATGATGGCTTCCCCGATGTTGAGCAGGGAATCCCCCATCCGTTCCAGGTAATTGAGGATAAAGAGAAGAGTCACCAGGCGCTGGGGATCCTCCCCGGAGCGTAGGTCGGCGATGACTTTGTTGAAGTTGGAGGCGAAGAGGGCGTCGAGGTTGAATTCCGACTGGCAGATTTTAAGAGCCCGGCTGATGTCGCGATGCTCCAGGGATTTGTTGATCAGCTCCATTCCCGAAAGGACGAGTTCGAAAAATTTTTTATATTCGTAGCGGCACAACTCATCTTTCCCGGGAAGATGATCGATCTGCGAGACGATGTTGACGGCCAGGTCGGCAATGCGTTCCAGATTATTGCTGATGATGTTGACCGACCGCACCAGGTCCATGGCTTTTTTGTCCATGTCGTGGTGAAGATTGCTGTAAAAGCATTTGTTCTCGATTATGCTTTTCAGGTTGTCGATATAGTCATCCCGGGCGTCGATTTGGGAAATGAGATGAGGATCGGAATTTTCCAGCGCCTTCTGGGTATCTTCGACCTGTTTGACCACCTCCAGCACCATCAACTTGAAATTTTTGTCGATGCCATCCGTAGACAAGATTCCCTCTGAATAATTCATGGGAGATTACCGTTTTTTCCCCGCCTTGATTTCCAGGGAATCTGCCCCGGCGCTTCCTTTTTCCTTGTCGCTGGACCAACTGATCTGCAGGTTCAGCTTGACCTTCCGGTCTTTCCTCTTGGCCTTGACTTCCAGTTTTAATAGCCCGCCCGGTTCAAGGATCAGTTTTTTGCGCCTTGTTCCAAACAGGAGCCTTCCGTTTTGGATCCCCTCGCCGAGGACCGTGAGATATTTAACGATGGATTCGCGATCTTGAATGGATTCATATCTGAAGTCGTCGTCGAAAGTGGACATGAAATTGCTTTTCTCCATTCCCCGGAAACGGGTTTGCCCCCTATCCCAGGCGGCTTGAATATTCGTCAATCAGCTTGTTGCGGTCCATGTTGGCGGCGCAAAGGCTCTTGGTGATGGCGATGTCGTCCCAGGCCGTTTGAACCCCGATTTGGCGGGCGGATTTTTCCTTGTTCTGGTGTTCCGGGGGTTTGGATTTTTCTCCCATGTGGGTGTCGTCACCCAAAAAAATGAGAAGGGGGCGCTGTTCCCGGCTCCGGCTCTTATTCTGCCGGGCGACCACGTTGATCAGGAATTCCGTGTACTCCTGCGATTGCGGGTTCCACACCTCGTATCCATCCACATCGTAATCGGCCAGTAAAACCGGCCAGAATTGTTCGGGATGAGGAATTACGATTCCACCCCCGAGGGCCCTGGCTTCTTCGATTATTTCCCGGGTCTCATAGAAATATTGGTGATTGAAATTCCTCTTGACCACCCGCTTGACCATCTGGATCAGATATTGCGCCCGGTTGATGATGCGGTCGTCGTAAAATTCCCGGAGTTGGTCGCAATAATTGGCCAGCAACCTGTTTTTGACCTGATCCCTGGGAAGCCGATCCATGTTTTCGAAAAGGAGGGTCCGTAGTTTTTTCGCAATGATCTGGACAAAAGTCATCAGGTCCTCATCGGCGCCGGTGGCGCGGGCGGCGTCCCTGAGGCGGAAATCCCATCGCGGATCGAGGATGGAATCGAATAACTCAAACAACTGGCTGGACCGGTAGTTGTGGGTATGGTCCAGCATGGCGCGAAAAGCGGCGGCGTGTTCAAGCTTTTCGTTCTTGAAATGAATGAGCAACTGGACTTTGCGGTTGAATTCGGGGGAATAGCAATCCACTTCCACCCCGGAGTACTCTCCGTCATAGGTTCGTAGCAGGTTGTGGTCGGTGGGAATAATCAATTCCCTCTTCTTGTTGGGGAATGTGGAATTGATGCGCCGGCGGATCAACTCCATGGGGACGAACTCGGCGTGCCAATGCAGGGCAACCACCGTGTCCAGATTGGGAAACACCTGGGCCGGAGAAATTATCCGTTCCATCTGTTCCGCATTCAGAAGAGTGGAGGTGATTTCCCGAAATGCATCCTGATCCCAATCGGTAATTTCACTATTGACGGGCAACGGCCGGGTCAGTTTTTCGGACGGGCAGAGGGTTGCTTTAAACAAGGTTTCGCGTATTTTTTTGGGCGAACTTATGAAAGCCATAAGTCGATCTCCTCAGGGTGGATGATATTTGAGGTTCTGTGGGGAGGGAAAAATTTATCTCAACCATCAAAAAAAAAGACATGGAACGCTTTGCCTTCCTTTGGATTTTCCCGGATTTGAAAACTTTTGCATCATGCTTAGTGCAAATAATAGTCAGGGAATATTTGATATGAATTAGAAAGAAGTTAGATTTTTAGGCTTAAACGGGTTCCGTTTCCAGGAGAAACCGGGAACTCGTTCGGAAATAAAGTCAAATCGGATTTTTGAGGTGAGGGGTCCCTGAAATTTTTCGGCCTGCGGGGGGCATTCGATTATAAAATGGATTTAAATCGATCCAACGGGTTAAGGGTTTCCCATCCTATTCCCCATGCTGGGATCAAATAGTCTTCTCCATCGAATTTATCCTCTCATGATTATGCAACTTTTGCCGATGGAGGGATAAGGGTGGGTGTTGAATACGAACGGGTTCCGAGTCTGCGATGCGTCGTAAAAATACCGGATTTTGGATGATTCTGCTGACCTTGATTCTTCTTGCCGCCTGCGCCAAAAAGGAAGAGGAGGTTCAGACGTTGCGGTTGAATCCATTTCTCATCAATATCGAGCTTCGTTCGAAGGTGAACCTCAAGCGGGAGTTCGCCCCCCCCACGTCGCCGGAGGAGGAACTGTCGGCACCGGAAGTGGCCAAGGTTCCGGAAGCGAAGCCCGGGACGCCTTCACCTCCTCCTGTCTTAAAACCTGCCCCTGCCCTGGAACCGTATAAATCGGATCCCGAATATCTGGCGATCAACCGTTACGAAATTCCCTATTTTGCGCTACGAAAGCGGGCGCAGGATACCTCCCTCTCCCTGAAACCGGATTACGAGGCCAACCGGCCGAAAATTTCCCACCCATTGGTTTTTGCCGGGAGGGGATTCGAGATTGACTCATTTCAGGACCGGTCCCAGGAAAAGGTGAAACTGGCTTTTACCAAGCATCTGGAGCAGAACTACCCGCACCAACTTCCCCAAAGGCCTCCCGACCACCTCGTTCAGGAGGACGATTACATTCGGCATAAGAAGTTTCTTATTTTCAATCCTGCAAACCCCGTATGGGGACCCGTTCCCGAGCTGGATTTTGGCCCCGAGACGGAAAAAGACATCATGGAAGAAACGGGGAAGGTCCTCGACCCGGTCCCGGAGACGTTCCTTTTACTCGACCATGGAAACGCGACGCGCCTGATTCTCAAGCCTGCGCCGGAGAGTATCGACCTGATTCTGGGAAACGAAAAGGTCAACGAGCATTGGTACGAAAACCGGTAAAGGGATCGGGGAGTTGGGGACGCGGTTTACTTTGCGGGGGGAGCGCTTTCGGGAATGGTTTCCGACGGGGGGACCAGGGGTGCGGGAGGGGTCATTTCCATTTCACGGTACCAGTAAAAAAATAACCAGAATCCGATGATGAAAAGTCCGAGAACGATCTTGCGAGCCCTGGAGATCCGGTAACCCGGCGGAGGAGTTGCTTCGTCCACAAAAGGGTCTCTCCAGTCCGTATGGGTTTTTGAAGTCGACCGGGGCTTCGGCATCGGGCGGCCTGAGGATGAGAGTTAGAATTCCCCCATTTTTATGGGGAAATTCGGGCAAGTCAAGAGGAAACAGCCGTCCGGAACCCGTGAGAAAGGCCCCCTCAGGAGGACTTGGCGCAACGGAATCCGAAACTGTTATTCCGCACTTCAGGGGTGAAAAAGCTTCGGTTGAAGGTCGGTGCGCTCAATCCACAACCGTAAGACAGGCAGTCAAACCACGATCCCCCTTTCAGGATTCGCTTGTCGGTTCCATATTCCGCCCGCGGCACCATGTTCCCGGGGTGGGGGAGATAGTAACTGTCCACCCATTCCCAGACGTTTCCCGACATGTCGTAGAGGCCATAAGGGCTTTTCCCTTCCGGATAACTTCCCGCCGGTTCGGTTCCGGTGGAACCTTTATAGGGATTGTTGGATTTGTGCACGGTCCATTCATTGCCCCAGGGGTAGATGTAACCATTTTCCCCCCGGGCCGCTTTTTCCCATTCCTCCTCTGTCGGCAGGCGTTTCCCCGCCCACTCGCAGTAGTCCCGGGCATCGAACCAGTTGACGTAGATGACGGGATGTTTTTCCTTCCCCTTGGGGATCTCTCCTTCGGGCCAATGGTAGGGGAGTTCATGGCCGGTGGCCGTTACGAATTTTTTATAATCTTCGTTGGTCACTTCATAAATATCGATGGAATACGCATTCGTGTGGGCGATGTACTCCGGGGATTCATCATCCCATCGCTCATTCGATCCCATGATGAATTCTCCAGCGGGAATGGACGCCATTCCAGATGTTGGGAATTTCGAGTGCTGGGGTGGGACGGACGGGGGCGGGGAGGTGGATGTTTTTGGGGCAGTTTTTTTCGAAGTCAGAATAAAGTGCGCGGTTTTCTGAAATGGATTGCGGCTTTCTCCCGGCGCGACCCCGGTATGGCAATCCTTGCAGACGGTAAGGCGGGTTTTGTCCACTTTTGCGTACTCGAGGTTTTTGGCCTTGTGGCAGGTCGTCTGGCATTTTAAGATAGGCGTATGCCCCGCAAGTGATTCATAGGCCGATGCCCCCGAAATACCACCGATGGATGAAATGGCCATAACGGTCAGGTATATCAGGTATATTTTGAAACGGAACAGATTCACGTCGGAACCGGTAGAGAAGCGATTATCGGGAAAGTGCGCCCTAAGCGGGAATATGAATACGGTCAGGATCAGATATTTTCAAAGATAACATGTTGCCGGGAAGATGTGAAGAGGGACCGTTTGCCTCGAGGGTGGGAAAACTCCAATGAGTATTGATCAGGCGTCCGCCTCAATTTCCTGGCGGTTCATTCAGGATGGTTTATGCGAGGGGGCGGTCAATATGGCGACCGACCGGGCTCTCCTCGAATCCTGCAATGCGGGGGAGACGGGGGCCGTCTTGAGGTTGTATGGGTGGGCACGACCGACTCTGACCCTGGGATACGCTCAAAAACCGGACCGGGAAATCGACCGGGAACGTTGCCGAAACCGGGGGATTCCCGTGGTTCGCCGACCCACAGGCGGCCGGGCGATTCTTCATTGCCACGAATTGACCTATGCCCTGGTGGTGCCCATACCCCATCCGCAATTCCCCTCCGATCTTATGGGAGCGTATGACGCGGTTTCGCAGACGCTGATTGCTTCTCTGCGCGGCCTGGGCTTGGAAAAAGCCCAAAGTGTTCGCCCCACAGAATCCAGTTCCCTTTCAAAGCCCAAGGCAAAACGCTCGGGCGGAAGGTTGGCGCGGGTTCGATATTATGAGTCCCGGTTTCCCGGTTCCCCTTCCGGATCTCCACCGGAGGCGGAAGGGAACGGAATGGAGGGTTCTCCCCGGTTTCCATCCTGCTTCGCTTCGGCCGATCATCGTGAAATAGTGATCGAGGGCAAAAAACTGGTGGGAAGCGCTCAGCGCCGCTTGTCGGGCGCATTCCTTCAACAGGGAACCCTTTTGATCGACCTGGACCGGGAGGGTATTACCGATGTGCTTCGTTTCGATTCCCCGTCCACCCGGGATGCCCATCGGGTCCGTTTACGGGATCGAACGATTGCTTTAAGCGAGGCGCTCCACAGGAGCGTGGAATTCCTGGAAGTGGCCGATGCCATCCTGAGGGGATTCCAGATCTTTTTCCCTGGAAACTGGATGAAGGGGGAGTTGACCTCTGCGGAGAAGGGAAGACGGGACGCGTTTCTCTCCACCGGAACTTTGGTGGAATTGTAAAATAAAAGGGCATAAAACTCATTGAAAACCCACTCATTATATCAAGGATTCCGGGAACTCCATAAATCCGTTTGTTCCTTATCGAACCATTGTTTATAATGCGGAATTTCAGTCGTGCGGAGGGAATGGTTTTTCTCAATCCCGTAAGAGAATTCCTGTATTTAGAGGTGGTGAAAGGTGATCGTTCGATTTTGGGGAGTGCGGGGGAGTTGCCCGATGGGTAACAAGGAAACTTCGGGAGTCGGGGGAAACACCACCTGCGTGGAGGTTCGCTGTGGAGACGAGATCATTATATTCGACAGCGGGACCGGTATCGTCAACCTTGGCCGGACCTTGATGAAAGAATTGCCCGTAAAGGCGCGATTATTTTATAGCCACGTGCATTGGGATCATATCCAGGGGTTTCCGTTTTTCGCCCCGTTCTATGTCAAAGGCAACGAGTTCGACATATACGGTGGGACCTGCCTTCCCAAAACGATCCAGGAAGTGCTTCAGCAACAGATGACCCCTCCCTGCTTTCCCGTCAAGATCGATCTGTTCGGCGCCACGCTCCGGTACCATGATATAAGCCAGGGCGACGTGATCGAAGGTAAAAACATGAAGGTCACGCTGGGGAACCTGTACCATCCCAACGGGTCCTTCGGGTATCGGGTCGAATCGGAAAACCGCTCGCTGGTGTTTGCCACCGACAACGAACACCTTGAGGAGAAGATGAATAAAAATCTTCTTCACCTGTCACAGGACGTCGACGTTCTGATCTACGACGCCCAGTACACCGATGATGAATATTATGGCCGCAATGGCCAGTTTTCGCGCAAGGGCTGGGGCCACAGCACCATGCGGGAGGGAATCAAAATCGCCAAGGCCGCCAATGTCGACAAACTGGTCCTCTTTCATCACGATCCATCGCACCCGGATGAATTTGTGGGCCGGATTGAAGCCGAATCCCGCAAAATTTTTCCACGAAGCATCGCCGCCTATGAAGGTTTGGAAATCGACCTCAATGATCCGGACATGCCGAAGTCCATGTTCGACTGAATTCCTTCTGGGGTTCCTTATCGCCGTCCTCTGTTTGACCGCTTGCAGTCAGAAGCGCGTTTCAAAGGACGAATCGCTTCGCCACCATTACATCGACGTTTCTCAAACCTACCTTCCCAACAGTCCGGGCGCGGTAAAACAGGCCAGCTTTGCCTGGTTGACCAAAGATAAATACAAAGACGTCATTTTGCTCAGCGGCGATGCGCAGGGCCGGACCCGGATTTTTGTCCTGATCAATCAGGGAAAGAAAAAATTCGGGTACAAGAAGAATGCGGAACTGGACGAAGTCTCCAGCAAGGGGGTCCACGGTTTCTGGATCGGCGACATCGACGCCGATGGAACGGAGGATCTGGTTCTGCTCACTCCTCCCGGCGAATCGGGATCCGCCCGCGTGATGTTCAATAACGGCACCGGAATGTTTTTTAACAAGGAGGGGTATCGGCTTCCGTTTATTATGGAAGGAATGGAACAAGTCCGGTTGATTGATATCGACCAGGACCATGATCTGGACCTGATCTTTTTCGGACGCGATGTCAAGAAACCGGATAAAAGTACGGACCCCTATTCGGTTCAGTTATTTTTGAACCAGGGAAACGGTGTGTTCGAGGACGCGACTCAACTTCTCCTTCCGAAATTGCCTC
>PCWF01000140.1:0-2583 GCA_002796165.1 Nitrospinae bacterium CG11_big_fil_rev_8_21_14_0_20_56_8 | reverse complement strand
CTTCCCCGGATTTTGGATGAAAGTATGTCTGCCGACTGGGCCGATTTTGATCTGGACGGGGATAACGATCTGCTGGTGGTGAACCGTTCTCTTTCTGAGAACCAGCGGGATTTTCCGGGGGAGGTCAATTACTTCCTCGAAAATACGGGCGGAGGACTATTCCGGAAACGAAGCCACAAGGACCTCCCTCCCCATCCCGTATCCCGGGTTTATCTCCTTGATGGGAATGAAAACGGGTTTGCCGATGTCATTCTGCTTTCAGCAAAAGGAATCAAATTGCTGGGTGGACGCGGGAAATGGGCGTTTAACGACGAATCGGCCCGGCGTCTCCCCCAGCTTTCTCTTTTTGTCGAACTGGCTTTCGGAGATTTTTCCGCCGACCAGTCTCTGGACATTCTTGCCCTCACTTACCCCGAACGCAAGCCCCGCTTGTGGCTGAGCAGTTTTGAATAAGGAACCGGGTTGTGGCTCATTTTAAACATTTAACCTTTCTCAAAGTACTGTCCGCCCTGGCATGGGCGGATGGAGAACTGACCCATTCGGAGGGCAATATCCTCAAATCCTTCATACGCAAACTGGGTTTGGAAAAGGTCCAGCTTCAGGAATTGAAGCCCTACCTGGAAGCGCCGGTTTCGGCCGAGCGGCAGTCCGAATTGTTGCAGACCCTGGCCGCGGAGCTTCATTCCCCCAAAGAGAAACGGGAAATCCTCGACATTTTGGACGAAATGGCCCGGGCCGATAAAAAGGTCGGCGCGGAGGAAAAAGCCATGTTGCAACAGTTCCGCGACCTTTTGGAACGTGCGGCCCCCACCCGCCGGTCGATCGGGACGATCCGCAACCTCGTACGGAGAGCGCTCTTTTCAGGCGGCCGGGAGAAAGACCCCGACCTTGAAAAATATTTCAAGCGCCGGGTTCTGAAAAAACTGGAATTGAAAGCCGCCCACCAGGGTCATAAAATAAATCTGAAGCAGGGGGGACTTTATTTCATCTGCCTGTTGGGTTCCCTTCTGTCTCGGGTGGCCAACGTCGACGATCACCTGGATGAACGGGAAAAGAAAGCGCTCAAACGTATCCTTTCAGAAAAATTTTCTTTTGGGGGGAAGGAATTATCCATTTTAATTGACGTGCTTGAAGAACTGGCAAAAAGCGGATTCGATTTTCATGAAGTGGTCACGGAAATCAACCGGATGGTTTCCTATAACGACCGGATCAAGCTGATGGAGAGCCTGTTCGCCGTGGCCACCGCCGACGGGGAAATCTCGCACGCGGAATCGGAGGAAATTCGGCGCATCACCAAGGCCCTGAATATTTCGCACCAGCAATTCCGCGCCGCGAAGATTTTCGCCCTGGGAAACATGTAATGAGCACTCAGGTCAAAACGTCGTCCTGCCAGATTGCCACGCAGGGATTCGGGGACATTCTCGACATCACCGGCCGTGTGGCGGAGGAAGTGAGGGAGTCGGGATTTCAGGAGGGCATTGCCACGGTGTTTGTTCCCGGTTCAACGGCGGGGATTACCACGATCGAATACGAATCGGGAGCGGTGGAGGATTTAAAAAAGGCCATCGAGAGACTCGCGCCCATGGGCATCCCTTACGCCCACGATTCAAGATGGGGCGATGGAAACGGGTTTGCGCACGTTCGCGCCGCGCTGATGAATCCGTCCCTCACCGTTCCGTTTTCCGGAGGTGAACTGCTTCTGGGAACCTGGCAACAGATTGTTCTGTGCGATTTCGACAATCGTCCCCGCAATCGGAAATTTCTCGTGCAAGTTCTGGGAAGCTGATGGAAACCAGAAAGAAATTTATTGGGGTTCACTTCGAGTGTTGCAACGTTTACCGCCGGATTTATATCAATAAGGAGGGAAACGCTTACGAAGGGTGTTGCCCGAAATGCTTTCGCAAGGTGAAAGCGCGTATCGGTCAGGAAGGGACTCCCGCCCGCTTTTTCAACGCCCGTTGAAACTCCCGTCCTCATTCCCGCCACTCACTCCAGTTATCAGAGGTTCTCCATGAAACTCGTTCTGCAAAGGGTTGCCCGCGCGTCGGTTACCGTCGGCGGCGAAAAAGTTTCGGAGATCGCGCGCGGTCTTCTGGTTCTGTTCGGTGCGGAGCGAGGCGATGGTCCCGGCCAGGCGGATTACCTGGCGGAGAAAACCGCGAACCTGCGGATTTTCCCCGACCCCCAGGGCAATATGAATCTGTCCTGCAAGGATATTTCCGGGGGAGTCCTGGTCGTTTCCCAGTTCACTCTGGCGGGGAGTTGTGAGAAGGGACGCCGTCCCAGTTTCGACCGCGCGGCCCGGCCTGAGGATGCGGTGCCTCTGTATGAGCGGTTTGTGCAATCGCTTGCCGCCCAGGGACTTTCCACTTTGACGGGACGGTTTGGCGCCGACATGCAGGTCGAGTTGGTCAACGACGGGCCGGTCACCTTTATCCTGGGAAAATGAGAGGGAGAAATTCCCCCCTTCCCGGCGTCAGCGGTTAACCTTGATCGCCTTCAAGGATTCCGGAAGGGGAAGATCGATGAAATCGGATCGGGATAATTGATACTTGTGGAAAATAAGTTCCAGGTTATTTTCGA
>PCWF01000012.1:1151-9527 GCA_002796165.1 Nitrospinae bacterium CG11_big_fil_rev_8_21_14_0_20_56_8 | reverse complement strand
CCACTTGGCCATCGGTTGTTTTTCTTCCTCGTCCTCATCATCCGCTTCGAGTTCTTCGGGACGGGCCAGATTTTCAATCTTGTGTTTCTTCTTGAAGAACTTGGAAAGTTGCGGGTGTTCCTCGAGTCGAATCCACTTTTTGCCTTTTACCGAAAGCTCGTCGGTGGGTAACAGATCCCCTTTCCTGATTTTCTCCACCAAGGCCCTGGTGGGATAGTTATCGAGAAAATCCGCGCCACGCCGGATCATCACGGTTTCTGGGGGTGGTTTTTTGGGTTGGGCCATTATGAGTCCCCGGGTTCAGAGTCTAGCGCTTATAAATAAGCATAAATAAGCATAAATGTAAATCATCTTCCCTCAGTTTGCAGGATGTAACCTTTCGTATTTAAATGATTTTTCTGGCTGAGGGGGGAACGGCCGCAAGAGGGAGGTGGAAAGGAAATGACCGGATTTCCCCGCCCCGGAGGGTTGCAGAAATAACACCTCATTTCGCGGTCCCGGGACGGCGCCCTTCGGCTCAAAGGGGCGTTTTGAGAAACTGGATCAGGGAATCGAGATCGTGGTCGCCGGTCAGGCGGAGGAAAATTTCCTCCAGATCGCCATGATCCTGCCGGGCGCGGCGCCGTAATTCCTGCATCGTTCCCACGGCGATCATGCGGCCTTTCTGGATGATGCCGATGCGATGACACATGGCCTCGGCGATTCCCATGGAATGGGTGGACATGAAGAGGGTCGCCCCCTGGCGGCACAGGTCGAGAAACAACTGTTTCACCTGGCGGGCGCCCTTGGGATCCAGGCCGACCAGAGGTTCATCCACAATCACCACGCGGGGCTCGTGGATGAGCGCGCCGGAGATGATGAGCTTCTGCCGCATGCCGTGGGAATAACCGTCGATGAGATGGTGGGCGCTGTCGGCGAGATCGAAAAACTCCAGGAACCGGTTGGCCCGCTCTTCGGCCCGGGCGCGATCCATGCTGAACAGATCGGCCACAAACCGCAGGTATTCCATGCCGGTGAGTTTCTCGTAGATGAAGGGCCGGTCGGGGATATACCCGATCAGAAATTTGGCCCGCACCGGGTCCTCCTGGATATCGATTCCGTCGATCCGAACCCGCCCGGCCGTGGGTTTGAGCAGGCCGACCATGATCTTGATGGTGGTCGTCTTCCCCGCCCCGTTGGGTCCCAGAAACCCGAACAGTTCTCCACGGGGTATTTCCAGGTCGAGCCCGCTCACGGCCTCGACCAGGGGATATTTCTTCACCAGGCCTTCGATCTTGATCAGGAACGCACCTCTGGGATTAGGAATGAAACATGCGCCCGGGTGAAACGGGATTCAATGCCTCACCTCAAAGGACTTGCCTCCCTTGACGGACACCCATTCCACCTCAAGTTGCGTCACATCGGCTCCGGGCGGACCCTTCCGGCACCAACTGATGAACCGTTCGAGGTCGTTCTGGTCGCCTTCGGCATGAATTTCGACCGTGCCATCCGAACAATTGCGTACCCACCCGGTGATCGCCAACCGGCGCGCTTCCGTCTGGGCGCTGGCGCGGAACCAGACCCCCTGCACCCGGCCGTGCGCCAGAAGATTGACCGCCATCTGTCCCATAAGTATCCTATTTCCTGCGAAAGGCATCGTCGAACAGGTGTTGAACCTCCCGGTACACGGCAAACGTACTGCCGTCGCCGATCTTGGAACCAAATTTTCCCAGGTCGCGCATGATGCGTTGAAACTCAGAGGTGGAACCCGAAAACTCCTCCACCAGCGGACGAAAATAGATCTGCTCGTCCTCGTCGAGACGGCCGCAGATTTCCAGGAGTCGTTTCTTAAGCGGGGCAAACCGGTCTTCCATGCGTTTTATATTACCTTTGTATTTTTACGGAAACAAGCCCCGCCCTTCCCCCCCCAATTCTTCCCCGGCCCGGTGCGCCGTTTGTCCTTGACCCTGCGCTATATTCTATGATATATAACGGAACAATCGGATGGAGTCCCTTTCCAAAACTCTTCACGAACGGAAATTTTACATGAAACGAATCCTGATGCTCCTACTGGCGCTATCCCCGTTGGGCCCGGTTCCCGCGTTTGCCGGGGGAAGCACGGTACTGGTGGCCGCGGCTTCAAGCATGAAATTCCCTTTCACCGAAATCGCCAAGGCGTTCGAACGGGAGAATCCAGGAACGTCCGTAAAATTGTCTTTCGGGTCGTCGGGTAATTTTTACAGCCAAATCCTGAACAGAGCTCCCTTTGACGTCTATTTTTCGGCGGATGTAACCTACCCGGCCCGGCTTGCAGAAAAGGGCATGAGCCTGGATTCCAGTCCACCCCAACTTTACGCGCGGGGGAGGTTGGTCCTGTGGATTCCTTCCATGGTCGGCATCGACCCGGTAAAAGACAAGATGGTCTCCCTTTTGAATCCCTCGATTAAAAAAGTAGCCATCGCCAACCCCTCACTTGCCCCTTACGGACGCGCGGCGGTGGAGGCGATGAACCGGGCGGGAATTTATATCGAACTGGAACCCCGCCTGGTGTTCGGGGAAAACATTTCCCAGGCGGCGCAGTTTGCCCATTCCGGCGCGGCTCAGGCAGGCTTGATCGCCTACTCGCTCGCGGTGACGGATAAGATGAAAACTGCGGGATCGTTCTGGGAGATCCCCCCCGATTTTTATGCCCCGATCGACCAGTCTTTCCTTCTTCTCACCAACACCCAAAACCCGGAGGGAGCCCGATCCTTCGCCCGTTTTGTCACCCATCCGAAAGGACAGAAGATTCTTGAGCGCTACGGATTCGGTTTCCCGGAATCGAGGCCGCGATGAATCTTGACCCCTTTTATCTCTCTCTGCGCCTGGCCGCGGTGGTCACCGCCGGTCTCCTGGTCCTGGGAATCCCCCTCGCCGGCTGGCTGAGCCAAACCCGCTGGAAGTGGAAATTTCTGGTGGAGTCGATGGTGGCTCTGCCGATCGTTCTGCCGCCTACCGTGCTGGGATATTACATCCTCGTGGCGATCAGCCCCAACTCGTGGCTGGGATCGGCCTATCTCAAGGTGTTCGGGGACACGTTGCCCTTCACGTTTCAGGGACTCGTTCTGGCGTCTCTTTTGTACAGCCTCCCGTTTGCCGTGCAACCGTTTCTGGCCTCGTTCGAGTCGGTGGATTTGCGGTTAAGCGAGGCGGCCTGGATGTTGGGGGCGTCCCGCATCAAGACATTTCTCACCGTCGTCCTTCCCTCCTCGGTTCCGGGTTTGCTCACCGGGATCGTGCTCTCCTTCGCGCATACGCTGGGCGAGTTCGGTGTGGTGCTTCTCGTGGGAGGAAACATCCCGGGAAGCACCCGGGTGGTTTCCATCGCCATCTTCGATAACGTGCAGTCGATGGAATACCACGAGGCGGGGCAGATGTCCCTCGTACTCCTGGTCTTTTCGTTCATGGTGCTGGCCCTGGTTTACGCGGTAAATCGGCGTATCTGGGCCGTGTCCCCCAAACGTTTCTGAAGGCCGCCCGGTGAACGCTCCCATCGTCGTCGAGATTGAAAAAACATTTCCGGACCGGAAAGTGGACGTTGCGTTCACCCTGGAGCCGGAGCGGGCCTGGACGGTTTTGTTCGGCCCCTCCGGGGCGGGGAAAACCACAGTTCTGCGTTGTCTGGCCGGGCTCGACCGGCCCGACCGGGGACTCATCCGATTCGGGGGGGAGACCTGGTTCGACTCGCAGAAGCGTCGATTCCTGCCTCCGCAAAAACGGACCATCGGTTACTTTTTTCAGGATTACGCGCTGTTTCCCCACCTCTCGGTGCGAAACAACATCGGGTATCATCTTCCGGACCTTTCACGAACGGAGCGGTCGGCCCGCATCGGGGAAATGCTGGACGTGTTCGACCTGGGCTCCCTCGCGGACCGGAACGTCCGCTCGCTGTCGGGAGGGGAAAAGCAACGGGTGGCCCTGGCCCGCACGCTGGTTCGACGCCCCCGGCTCCTTCTGCTCGACGAACCGCTGTCGGCGCTGGATCAGCCCACCCGGGTCCGCCTGAGGAAGGATCTGCGAAAACTTCTGGGACGTTTCGACATCCCCGTCCTTCTCGTCACGCACGACCGCACCGAGGCTCTCTCGCTGGGGGACCGGTTGATCGTCATGAACGAAGGATCGATTCTCCAGCAGGGCTCCATTTCCGATGTTTTCAGCAGACCCAACCAAAAGCGGACCGCGGAAATCGTCGGCATGGAAAACGTCCTTCCCGGGGAGATGGTGGCCCAGGCGGACGGCATGGCACAGGTGCGGGTGGGAAATCACCAACTCACCACCCTCGCCGGGGACTGCGATCCGGGACCGGTGATGGTCGGCATCCGGGCGGAGGATATCGTCCTCCTGCCCGAAAATAGCCCCAGGAGTTCGGCGCGCAACCGGTTGACCGGGGTCCTGCGCCACATTACCCACGAGGAAACCCTGGTGCGGTTGACGGTGGATTGCGGGTTTCCGCTCGACGCGCTTATCACCCGCGAATCTCTAGCCGAACTGGACCTCCGGGAAGAGAGGACGGTTCACCTCGCGGTGAAGGCCACGGAAATCCACCTCTTTCCGCACACGTGACCTCCGCTCAGGAGCCGTACGCGGGGCACGCCTCCCGAAAATGGAATTTACCGGGAACTGGATTTAATCCCTTTCAACCGGTCTATCATGACCTTCTTGATCCGGACCACGGCGGGATTGTTGTCGGGAAGATTCAGGAAGGCTTCCTTGGTGAGGACGGCCACCTGGCAGTCATCCAGCGTGACCACGTTGGCCGTCCGGGGGGTGTCGGAGATCATGGCCATTTCGCCGAAGACATCGCCTTCTTTCAATACGGCAATGGGGATCTTGTTTCCCCCGGCGTCCTCGCGAAACACTTCGACTGAGCCCTTCTTGAGGATGAAGGCGCTGGTCCCGTGCGTCCCCTGCCGGATGATGTATTTCCCTTTGCGATATTCCTTGATCGTAAACATGGTTCTACCGTCAATGGATCGATTTTCGGGACGGGAAGGTTGCAAGCGGGATCATTTTACTATATTCCCGCATCCCAGAAAACCCCTCGGCGTTAATTCCTGGTTTCCCGGAAACCCCAAATTCCCGATTCGACATTGAAAATTTTTGGTTTAAACTGGTTCGATCCGGTTTAACCGATTTTGTGGAGAACTGTTCTATGGGCTTCACCTCGTACCGGTTGTCGATCTGCATCGGCGCCCTGCTGGCCCTTATGGGCGGAATCGTCATGGGAGGCTGGTTTTTTGATCTGCCCTCCCTGGTCCAGATTCTTCCCGGATGGGGAACCATGGTTTTCAATACGGCCCTGGGATTTTTCCTGTCCGGTCTGGTGTTCCTCTCGATGGGGTTTCCACGGCCTTTCTCCGCGCTGGGCCGCCTGGCCGCGGGTTTGGTTTTCCTGTTGGGGTTTGCAACGCTGGCGGAATATTTGGGAGGCTGGAATTTCGGCATCGACGCGCTATTTATGCGATCCTCAATCGTTCCGCATCCGTTTTCCCCCGGCCGCATGGCCCCGAATACCGCCTTGTGTTTCCTTCTCACCGGGATTTGCCTGCTCTGCCGGTACCATGCTCCCGCTTCCCGGTATAATTTGTCGAAAGATCGGTGCACCAACATCCTCGCCACCATGGTCACCACCCTGGGCGGAGCCTCGGCGTTCGGTTACCTTCTCGATTTCACGCCCACCTACCGGTGGGGAACTTTGCCGGAAATGTCCATTCACACGTCGCTGAATTTCCTTCTGGTGGGCGGGAGCCTTCTCGCCCTGACCTGGAAAAAACGCAGGGAGCGTGGGGAATCTCCCACGGAGGGATTCCACCTGGTTTCCTCGGTGGCCATTATCACGCTTTCGCTTTGCCTCTGGCAGGCGCTGACTTTCCTTCAGAAACAGCACGTCTATTCAACCCTGGAAACCAAGGCGGAAAAATTCAGCAAGGTTTTTTCAACGCAACTGGAATCTCAAATGAAAGCCTTGACCCGAATGGCCAGGCGCTGGGAGGTGGGGGGGCAACCGCAGTTTGAGGTGTGGAGGGCCGATGCGCAAA
Organism: Nitrospinae bacterium CG11_big_fil_rev_8_21_14_0_20_56_8; assembly: GCA_002796165.1. Classification (GTDB taxonomy): domain Bacteria; phylum Nitrospinota; class Nitrospinia; order Nitrospinales; family VA-1; genus 21-14-0-20-56-8. The sequence goes on along the minus strand of PCWF01000012.1, from coordinate 3,471 downwards.
ACTATGTCGATGATTTCCCGGAGTACAGCGCCATCGAGTGGGTGGACGCCTCTTACCGGGTGCGGTGGGTGGTTCCCATCGAGGGAAATGAGAGGGACCTGAACCAGGGGCTTTCATTCCATTCGAACGTCATCTCCTTTCTCAAAAAAGTAAAAAGAGAAAAAGCGGTCGACATTTCCAATGTCCTCTCCTTGCCCGAAGGTACCCGGGGATTTCTGTCAGCGGTTCCCATTTACGGAAAAGGGGGGTTCGATGGATTCATTCTCGCGGTGTTCAAGTTACCTCGTTTCTTCGATGTGTTCCTGGAAGACATCTCGGTCCGGGATCCCTTTTTCACAATTTGGGAACAAGGCCGGGAAATCTACCGGTCTCCCCTGCTCAACCCGCAAATCGCCGACGGAGACAGCCGGGACGCTTTCATTCAGACGCACAATCTCAATTGGACGATTCGAACCTGGCTGAGCCCCGAAGAGGTCAGGGAGAGCCGGACCTACCTTCCCGAGGGGGTCCTGCTCTTCGGCCTGCTGGCGGCGCTCTTTATCGCACGATTGATTTTATTCTACCAGAAGGAACAACACCATATCGCCGCCATGGAAGCCACCCAGACCGATCTGGAGGAACACATATTTCGCCGCCAGCGCGTCGAGCAGGCCCTGAGAAGCAGTGAGTCCTGGCTCCGGGAAATTCTCAACCTGGTGCCTCATTTTATTTTCGCCAAGAACCGGCGAGGCCGGTTCATCCTGGCCAACCGGGCGGTGGCCGAAGCCTATGGGACCACGGTCGATTCGCTGGTGGGGTCTCCGGAGAAGGAGTTCTGCCTGTCCCCGGAAGAGCTTGAACATTTTCAAAAGGACGATCAGGAAGTCATACGGTCCGGGAAACCCCTGTTCATCGCCCAGGAATCGATGGTGGACGCCCAGAGGAAGACCCGAATCCTCCAGACCACCAAAATTCCTTTCACCATGGTGGGGAGCGAGGAACCGGTGGTGCTGGGCGTCGCCATCGACATCACCGACCGCTTTTACGCGGAACAGGCCCTGCAGAAGGCGCACGTGGAGCTCGCCACCTCCCTGAGGGAATTGCAGAAGGAAAAGGACCGGATCCAAAAACTCTTCGATATCGCGGATGTCATCATCGTCCAAATCGACACGGAACAAAATGTCGTCTCCATCAACCAGAAAGGGTGCGATGTTCTGGGGTATCTGCGGGAAGAAATCATCGGCAAAAACTGGTTCGACCATTTCGTCCCCGAATCGGCCCGGGAGGCAACTCGTGGAGGATTCCACCTTCTCCTGGCCGGGAAAAACAGCCAAATGGATTATTTCACCAATCCGGTCAGCACGCGAAATGGCGGCGAACCCCTCATCGAGTGGAGGAATTCCATTCTGTACGATGAAAACGGCCACATCCTGGGGACCTTGAGCGCGGGGCAGGACATCACCGAACGCATGGCGGGGGAAACCGCTCTCAAAAAAGCCCACACGGAACTGGAACAACGGGTGGTGGAGCGGACCGGGGACCTCTTGATCGCCAATGAACATCTGAAAAGGGAAATCACCGAACGCCAGCAAACCCAGGAACAACTGCTCCGCGCCAAGGACGAGGCGGAGAATGCCAGCAAGGAAAAATCCGAATTTCTCTCGCGCATGAGCCACGAATTGCGTACCCCTCTGAACGCCATCCTGGGATTCGCCCAGATCATGGAAGCCAACAACAAGGAATCGCTCTCCCCGGAACAGATCAACTGCCTCAAACAGATCCTCAAGGGCGGGCATCATCTGCTTTCCCTCATCAACGAGGTGCTCAATCTCTCCACCGTGGAGTCGGGAAATCTGGAAATCACGTTGGAAAGTATCCGGGTGTGTTCCATCGTGGATGAAACGCTCACACTTATTCTCCCTCTTGCGGAGCAATACCGGGTGAGCATCCATAACAACATCCCCAAGGACTGGCCGGTCTGCGTTCAAGCCGACCGGATGCGCCTCAAGCAGGTGTTGCTCAACCTTCTGGCCAACGGGATCAAGTACAATCGCCCGGGAGGGGATGTGTACCTCGATGCCAAATGGCCGCGAAGCAACCGGGTTCACCTGATCGTCTCGGACACCGGGGTGGGCATCCCGGCGGAAAAATATGCGGTGATTTTCGAGCCGTTTCAGCGGCTGGACACGGGGGGAATCCGCGTGGAAGGAAACGGAATCGGCCTGTCCATTTGCAAGCGTCTGCTTGAACGGATGGGAGGAAGCATCGGTCTGGACAGCGAACCGGGCCGGGGAAGCCGATTCGCCCTGCAATTGCCGTTGGGAGATTCGGAAGCGGCGCA
>PCWF01000012.1:0-1137 GCA_002796165.1 Nitrospinae bacterium CG11_big_fil_rev_8_21_14_0_20_56_8 | reverse complement strand
GCGCGCCCCTTCCCCTCCCTGCTTTTTCGCAGGACCTGCAAACGAGCCATACCCTGCTCTACGTGGACGACGACGAGGCCAACATGACTCTCGTTCAACATATCCTCCGCCGTTATCCCTCGGTACGCCTGGTTTCGGCAATGAATGCCACCGAAGGACTCCAACTCGCGCGGGAAATCCGGCCCGACCTGATCCTGATGGATATTCACATGCCCGGAATGGACGGGTTCGCCGCGCTCCACCTCTTGCAGTCGGTGGAAGAAACGGCGAATATCCCCGTCATCGCTTTCAGCGCCGATGCCATGAAGAACGAGATCGACCGTGCCCTGGAGGCCGGTTTCCGGGCCTATATCACCAAACCCATCCAGATCGACCGGTTCATCAAAACGCTACAGGAATTTCTGAAAAAGGGGTTGGAACCGCCGGTCCGTTCCCGGTCCGGCGGCGGCTGACTCATACACGGGACCGCTTTGAATCGATTTGCATCCATTGGCATCCTTACACCACGGGACCTCTGGCAATTTCGTGAAGCCGGTCACGGACTCTTTGATGGTAAAGAACCCGAGACTCGGCCAGGCGCACCATCATGAATGTCCCGGGGACCCATCACACATTCCCCATCGGGAGGTAAAATGAAGTTCAGGAAATTCGGAAATGACGGCTGGCCTGTTTCCGAGGTCGGGCTGGGAACCTGGCAGTTGGGTTCGGACTGGGGCTCCCTCGATGACAAGACAGCGGAGTCCATCCTGTCCAGGGCGGTGGACGGCGGGATCAACTTTTTCGACACCGCCGACGTTTACGGTCGTGGACTGAGTGAGGAGCGCCTGGGAAAATTTCTCAAGTCCCGGCCGGGTTCCGCGCTGTTCGTGGCCACCAAGCTGGGCCGCTTCCCCGAACCCGGCGGTGCGCAAAATGCTTCCATGGAATGGTTCCGCAAGCATACTGAAAATTCCCTGAAACGCCTCGGGGTCGAGGCGCTGGACCTCACCCAGGTGCATTGCCTTCCCACCGAGACGCTCCGGCAAGGCGAGGTGTTCGAGTGGCTCCGGCAATTGAAGCGCGAAGGGAAAATCCGCCGCTTCGGCCTGAGCGTGGAAACGGTGGAGGAAGGGCTCCTCTGCCTGGAACAGGAGGGCG
>PCWF01000234.1:9297-9626 GCA_002796165.1 Nitrospinae bacterium CG11_big_fil_rev_8_21_14_0_20_56_8 | reverse complement strand
AATGCGGAAACCATGGCGACAGCCATCGTGATGCCCGCCGACGGTCCATCCTTGGGCACCGCTCCTTCGGGGATATGGATGTGCAGATCCTGCTTGTGGAAGAAGTCCCGGGGGAGACCCAGCTCCGCCGCGCGGGAGCGAACGTAGGTCATGGCCGCCTCGGCCGATTCTTTCATGACTTCCCCCAGTTTTCCGGTGGGGGAGAGTTTGCCTTTTCCGGGAATGGTGACCACCTCGATGGACAACAGTTCCCCGCCCACCTCGGTCCAGGCCAGGCCGGTAGCGATTCCCGCGATATCTTTGGAAAGGGTTTCCTTGCCGGGGAATTG
>PCWF01000234.1:2920-9271 GCA_002796165.1 Nitrospinae bacterium CG11_big_fil_rev_8_21_14_0_20_56_8 | reverse complement strand
TGGCGGGAGTGATTTTCAAGGCCTGGTTGTGGCCCTTTTCCACCACCTGCTTGGCGGCTTTGCGGCAGAGATTGGCGATTTCCCGCTCCAGGTTGCGCACGCCCGCCTCGCGCGTGTATTGGTGAACCACCTCGCGCAGGGTTGGGGAATGGAGTTGCAGGTGCTTTTTGCTCAGGCCGTGTTCCTTGAGTTTCTTGGGGATCAGGAATTTTTCGGCGATGGCCAGTTTTTCCTCGTCGGTGTAACCCGGCAGTCGCAGGACTTCCATCCGGTCCAGCAGGGGTTTGGGAATGGTGTGCAGGACGTTGGCGGTGCAGATGAACAGCGCCTGCGAGAGGTCGTAATCGATTTCCAGATAGTGATCGTTGAAGTTCCCGTTTTGCTCGGGGTCGAGAACCTCCAGAAGCGCGGAAGCGGGATCGCCCCGGAAATCGGATCCCAGTTTGTCGATCTCGTCGAGCATGAACACGGGGTTGGTGGTTCCCGCCTTTTTCATGCCCTGGATGATTTTCCCCGGAAGGGCGCCGATATAAGTCCTGCGGTGACCGCGTATCTCGGCTTCATCGCGGATGCCTCCCAGCGAGACGCGGACGAAATCTCTCCCCGTCGCCCGCGCGATGGATTTCCCCAATGAGGTTTTGCCCACGCCAGGCGGGCCGACCAGGCACAGAATGGGGCCCTTGATTTTTTTCACGAGTTTCATCACCGCCAGGTGTTCGACGATGCGCTCCTTGACCTTTTCCAACCCGTAGTGGTCCTGGTCGAGAATCTTCTGCGCCTCGGGGATCTTGATCTTCTCCGCGCCTGCTCCCTGTTTCCAAGGGAGGTCGATCAGCCACTCGATGTAGGTTCGGGAGACGGTGGCCTCGGCGGACATGGGTTGCATGAGTTCCAGCCGCTTGAGTTCCTTCAGGGACCGTTCCCGGACTTCCTTGGGCATCCTGGCTTTTTTGATCTTCTGTCCCAGCTCTTCGATATCGCTCTTGAATTCGTCGCGTTTGCCGAGCTCCTTCTGGATCGCCTTGATCTGCTCGTTGAGGTAAAACTCCTTCTGGCTACGCTCCATCTGTTTGCGCACCCGGCCATGGACGCGTTTCTCGATTTTCAGGATTTCCAGTTCCGACTTGAGGATGCCGAGCAGTTTCTGAAGCCGGTCGGCGGGATTGTAGGTTTCGAGCAGTTCCTGCTTGTCGGTGGTCTGGAACACCATGTAGGCCGCGATGGTGTCGGCATAGCGGTGGGGTTCGGTAATGCTTTCGCTGGCCGAGACCGCTTCCAGGGGAATCTTCTGGTTCAACTTGACGTATTGCTCGAAGACCTTGCTCACGCTCCGCATCAATGCCGTCACGTCCTGGGTGACCTTGGGGTTTTCCTCGATGCGAAGAACCTCGGCTTCGTGGAAGGCGGAATTGTCGATAAATTTCTGGATGCGGCCCCGCTGGAGTCCCTCCACCAGAACCTTCATGGTGCCATCGGTCAGTTTCAGGATTTGCAGGATGCTGGCGATGGTGCCGGTGCTGTAAATGTCTTCCTGATTCGGTTCATTGTTATTGGGATTGCGCTGGGTGACCAGAAAAATGCTTTTCTGCTCGGCCATGGCTTTTTCGAGGGCGTGGATGGACTTTTGCCGCCCGACGAACAGAGGGATCACCATGAAGGGGAAGACAACAATGTCCCGCAACGGCAGGACGGGCATCTCGATCGAATTCTGGGTCATGAGGGGAGGGCTTAGCTGGCCTGTTTCTTGTTATGGTATACCAGGATTGGTTTTTCCTGTTTCGACACCACTTCTTCGCTGATGACCACTTCCTCAATGTCCTCCCGGGAAGGCATTTCGAACATGATATCGAGCATCGTTTCTTCGAGAACCGCTCTCAGTCCCCGCGCGCCGGTTTTGCGTTCGATCGCCTTTTCGGCGATGGCGCGGATGGCTCCATCGGTGAACTTGAGACGTACGTTTTCGAATTCGAACAGTTTCTTGTACTGTTTGGTCAGCGCGTTTCTCGGTTCGTTGAGCACCTGGATCAACGCGGGCACGTCCAGCTCTTTGAGGGTGGCCATGATGGAGAACCGGCCCACGAATTCGGGGATCAACCCATACCTCAACAGGTCTTCGGGCTGAACCTGTTCGATGATATCGTCGTGGCTCTGTTTGTTCTTGGAGACGATTTCCTGCCCGAAGCCCAGCGTTTTCTTTCCGATGCGATTGCGGATGTTGTTGTCGAGTCCCACGAACGCGCCGCCGCAGATGAACAGAATGTTGGTGGTGTCCACCTGCAGGAATTCCTGATGCGGGTGCTTGCGTCCTCCCTGCGGAGGCACGCTGGCGGTGGTTCCCTCGATAATCTTGAGCAGGGCTTGCTGGACGCCTTCGCCGGATACGTCGCGGGTGATGGACGGGTTCTCCGATTTGCGCGAGATCTTGTCCACCTCGTCGATATAGATGATGCCGCGCTCGGCTTTCTCCACGTCGTAGTCGGCGTTCTGCAACAACTTGAGGATGATGTTTTCGACATCCTCGCCCACGTACCCGGCCTCGGTGAGGGTGGTGGCGTCCACGATGGTGAACGGCACGTCGAGAATCTTGGCGAGGGTCTGCGCCATCAGCGTCTTCCCCGATCCGGTCGGGCCGATGAGCAGGACGTTGCTTTTCTGCAATTCCACGTCGCCCAGATCCACGTTGGAATCGACCCGCTTGTAGTGGTTATGGACGGCGACGGACAAAATCCTCTTGCACCGGTCCTGGCCGACCACGTATTGGTCGAGGTGTTTGTAGATTTCCTTGGGTTTCAGGAGATGGCGGAAATCCTCGCTCTTTTCCTGGGCCCACTCCTCCACCATGATCTCGTTGCATAACTCGATGCACTCGTCACAGATGTAAACCGTGGGTCCCGCGATCAGCTTTTTGACTTCTTCCTGGCTCTTTCCGCAAAAAGAGCACCGGAAGTTACCGTTGGATGAGCTTTTCTTTGGCATTGGTATCCCCGTCAGTTCGCAGGGCGGGCAGAGCCCCCGCGTTGTTCCCGCTATTCATCCGATTTTTTATCCTTGTTTTTACCCTTTTTCGATTCCTCTTTGGCGTCTTCGCGATGGGCGATCACCGCATCGATCAGGCCGTATACTTTCGCTTCCTCTCCGGTCATGTAATGGTCCCGCTCGGTGTCCTTGTTGACCTGAGTCGAGGCCTTGCCGGTGTGATGGGAGAGGATGTCGTCGAGAATGTTGCGGATCCTGGAGATCTCCTTGGCCTGGATTTCAATATCCGAGTGCTGTCCCTGAAACCCGCCGCTGGGCTGGTGGATCATGATGCGGGAATGGGGCAGGGCAAACCGCTTTCCGGCGCTTCCTGCCGCCAGCAACAACGCGCCCATGCTCGCCGCCATGCCGATGCAGATGGTCTGGATGTCGGGCTTGATGTACTGCATGGTGTCATAGATTGCCAGACCCGAACTCACTTGCCCGCCGGGACTGTTGATGTAGATGTATATATCCTGATCCGGCTCATCGGATTCCAGAAACAGCATCTGGGCGATGGCCAGGTTGGCAACGTGGTCGTCGATCGCGGTACCGAGGAAAATAATGCGATCTTTCAGCAGACGGGAGTAGATGTCGTAAGACCGCTCCCCGCGGCTGGTTTGTTCTACAACGATCGGGATCAACTGATTGGTGATTGAATTCATGTTCCTCTCTTCTTGTTTCGGGATGACCTGCAGGGAAGCGCAAAATTGTCCCTCCAGGTTGGGGAAAGGGATAGGGGGATTAGATAAAGTATTAAAAATAAGGAAGATATGGTGTGATTCACGATACTTTAATTATCGGGAATATTCTCCCGGCTGTCAACCATTTCTTCTTTAAGAACGACCTTGTCCAGAAGGGCTTCCAGGGTCTTGTCGCGCCGCATGCGGCTGTAGAGCCGGGCCAACAGTCCCGACTTGGCCCATTCGCGTTTCAGCTTCTCGATATCCCCGCCTCCCATCAACTGGGCGAGGGATTGAATCTCACGGTTCAACTCCTTTTCCGAGACTTCGATATTGTGATCCGTGGCCAGTTTGTCCAGCAAAAATTCCTCGCGCAGGATCTGCACGGCTTTCTCCATGTGCTTCTTTTTATCCTCGGCCGTCACGGGAGTTTCCTCTCCGGAATGATCGTGTTCTTCTCCCTCCTCATGAAGGTGATCATGCGTGTGTTCTTTTTTCTTTTCATCCTGGACCATGTACCGGATCTGCTCATCGATCAACCGGGGCGGCAACTCGATGGTGTTCTGGCCGGTTATGCTTTTGGCAAGATCCTGTTTGGCGGATTTCTTGGCCAGGCGGCGCTCATAGTCTTCCAGTTCCTTGCGCACCTGCTCCCGCATATCGGGGATGTCCTTGAAATTGCGCCGGGGATCGGCCTTGCGGGCGAAATCGTCCGTCACCTCGGGGAGTTCCTTGGTATGAATGCTTTTCAGGTGAACGCGGAATTCCACCTCCTTGCCCGCCAGGTTTGAATCGGGATGGGTCTCGGGCAGATTGACGGTGACCATTTTCTCTTCGCCCACGCCCATACCGATCAGGGGTTCTTCCATGCCGGGGATGAGCTGGCCCTGGCCCAGTTGCACCACATAGTCCGCGGCCTCGCCTCCGTGGAACGGTTTGCCGTCGATCAGGCCCTTGAAATCCAGTTTCAGGAAATCGGCGTTCTGGGCGGGCCGGTCGGTGGCCGGGTGGCTGACCATGTGGCGGTCCCGGTAGATGTCGATGGCCTTGTCGACGGCCTCCTCGGTGACCCGTTTGATTTTCAGGTTCAGCTCGATGGCCGAGACGTCCTTCATCTCGAACGGGGGGAGAATTTCCACCGTGGCGGTAACGGTGATATCCGTTCCCTCCTCGGCCTGGACATCCAGCAGGTGGGGCTGACTGATGGCGCGCAGGTCTTTTTCCTGGATGACGTCATTGACCCGATCGCTGATGAGTTGGGTCAACACTTCACGCTTCACTTCCGGGCCGAACCGCTTTTCCAGAATCGCCGTGGGAACCTTCCCCTTCCGGAAACCGGGGACATTGAGGTCCCGGCCCAGGGTTTTGTAATAGCTGTTAACCTTCCCCAGGTAATCCGCGTGCGGGATGGTGAATTTGATTTTCTTGTTGCAGGTGTCGACGTCTTCGATTTCGATATCCATGAACACAACCTTTGTTGCTGAGATCGGTTTACCCGGCCCGCGGAAACGGATCGGAATGGTGGACCGGAATGGTGCCGAAGGAGGGACTCGAACCCCCACGCCCGAAGGCACATGATCCTAAGTCATGCACGTCTGCCAGTTCCGTCACTTCGGCTCTTGGCCGGTCTTGCCCCCGGTTCGCGCCGGGCTTGGATCATATATTATAACCCATCCAAATCCAACTTTTACTTTTCAAAACGGAAAAGGTCCGCGGAGAGGTCCCGGCCGGCGTCACCCGGGTGTTCCCAACAGGGTGGAAAGGTAATTCATGAACTGGATCAGCGCCTTGAAAATTCCGTAGAGCACCAGAAGGAGGAACAGCGCCCCCAGCGAGACCGCGATGCCGAACATGAGTTTTTCCGGCAACGGTTCATGCGGCGAATCGAGGGGTTTCTGTTCGGGAAGGGGATCTTTCTCGAACGCCATTTTTCGTTCGAAGGCCATTTTGCGATCCCCTCGCCGTCTTCTTAAAAACACCGGGCCGATTCCTGAAGAGGGCGATTTAATGGCATTGGATTCCTATTGAATGTGCGAACGGGATTTCCGATCCTTCGGCGCAAGAAAGGTCTTGGCCGGGTAGAATCCCTTCGACACGGTGGTGTTGGGGTAAATCCAGGATTCCCGGCCCAACAGCGTGCCGGGACACAGCACGGCGTTGCATCCCAACTCCGCGAAGTCGCCCAGAATGGCCCCCAGTTTTTCCAGTCCCGTTCCCACCGTTTCTTCCTCCCAGCCCAGTTCGATGGGGTGGATGAAACCCTCGAGTTTTTCCTCCGGACTGCGGAATTGCAGGTTGGCGAGGCGCGATCCCGCGCCCATGTTGACCCGGCACCCCACGATGCTGTCGCCCAGGTAATTGAAATGCCCCATCTCGCTATGGTCCATGATGATGCAATGTTTCATCTCGGTGACATGCCCGATCACGTTGTGGTCGCCCACCAGGATGTCTCCCCGCAAATAGGCGCCCTGCCGGATCTCGTTGTTATTGCCGATCACCGCGGGGCTTTTCACAATGGCCGTCGGTTCCAGCAGGGTTCCTTTGCCGATCCAGAGGCCTTGATCCGGGAGAAACAAGGGGGCCTGAAGCTTGACCCAGCGCTCGGCGAAGAGGCCCCCGCTTCCCTGCAGGCCCGAGACGTGGAGGCCCTCGG
>PCWF01000234.1:0-2897 GCA_002796165.1 Nitrospinae bacterium CG11_big_fil_rev_8_21_14_0_20_56_8 | reverse complement strand
GCCCGCCGTTTTTCCGCCAGCCAATTCATGAGATAGCCGTTCAGGCGAACGAGGGGAATCCACGGGCGATCGCAATTTTCAAACAGGCCGCGGTGCTCGAAGGTTTTCAACTGGGCAAAAAAAGGTTCGAATGGGTCCATCGGTATAGGCCGGATTTCAGGATTTACAGGAGCTTTTAATATACCACGTTCCCAGGGTGGTCAACCGGTAACCTTGCGGCGCCGATTCGATCAATCCCTGCCTGACCATTTCGGCGAGCACCCGGGGGCCCCCGTGCGGGTCCAGCACCAACCGGTTTTCGGGAACCGGGCCAGCGGCCACCTGGCTCAACAGGTCGAGTTCCAGCCGGTAAAAATGATTTGCGGTGTCCTTCAGGATCGAGAGCAGAAGGCGGATCACCGGTTCGGCGAGGGAGCGGAGCGCCGCCGCGTCCCGGGTATCGCCGCGCAGGTTGATGCCGATCTTGTTTTCGGTTCCCGAATTGCGCACGAACAGGGCGCCCTCGTCCTTCTTGAGCCTGCCGACAGACAGGTACAGCATGTCCGGATCTTCCGGAAACCGCCGGGCCTTCAAAGCCAGGCCCCGTCGGCGGGCCGCGACCCCCAGCGTTTTGCGCACCTGCCTCCAGACCGCCGAATCCCGGAAGAACAATTCCTTCCGCACGTAATAGACATAATAAGTTTTTTTGAACCCCGGAGGGAAGGGCTGGGCCAATTTCGTGAAATAGGATTGTCCCTCGGCCTGGCCCAGCAGGAACTGGCTGGCCACGAAGGTATTGAGAGCGCTCTTGAGTCCGTTACCGCAATAAACCGTGGCCGGCGTGCCATCGGAGCGTATCAGTTTTCCGGGGGTGATGTTGTGTCCGGTCTCCTCGCTTCCCACCGCGAAGAAGGAGGAATCTTCGTCCAGCGCGAGACCCGCCCGCTGGATCGCCCGCGTCAGGGCCTTTTCCCGTTTTTCCAGTTCGAAGACATCCAGTACCGGGCGGTCTTTGGGGGGCGCTCCCCCGCTGAAGGCCTGCTCAAGGGATGCGGGGATTTTCCCGGTTAATGCACGGCGGGCGCGGCGAGCCCGGTTTTGCAGGTCCAGAAAAATCGTGCGCAACAGAATCCATTTGTCTCCCACCGGGGTCAGCACCGGGGTGAGACCCAGGTCGCGGGCCGCACAGGCGGCATTGAGGTCGCTTTCCACCGTGTTGAGATAGGCGGCCCCGCGGTAGCGTTTCGGGTGGCGAGCCATCCGATAACGGGCCTGCAGGCTGGCCGTTTCGTCGCCGCTCAGGATGCGAATCCCGCCGCTGAGCGCATCGTATTCCAGACGATAAAATCGGTCCCCGTCGGCATCGAACACCGCCCCGGAAACTCGGGATTTCCCCGCCCGAACCGCATCCCGGTTTTTCGCGCCCAGTTCGAACAGGGTTCGTACCGCCTCATGCCGGTGAAACGGGCCGTGCGGACCCGCCATGGCCGGCGTGATGAGCCGGTGGCCTTCCAGGTCGGCCACTCCGCTGTTCTGGTTCACGTTTCCTCCGGTGGAGGCGTTGACCTCGATCACCCGGCCAAAGCCCGCGCGGCGGAACACCTCGGCGGCGATGCCCGCCAGCGATCCGTGTGCCGGGTCCACCACCAGGATCAGGTTGCCCAATCCGGCGGGATCTTCGATCCAGGAGTTTTCCGGGTCGAGGGAAAAGCGAAAGAAACACTCCCGCGCTTCCTCGCTCCGGTCAATGCGTGCCCCGGTTTCGGGAAGATTCCGAAGGGTTTCGAAATTGGTTTTCAGAATGAGGCGCGACAATTGCCGGTCGTTATCCGGCAACAACTTCATGCCCCGGAAGGGGCAGAACGTCTTGATGCCGTTTTGGTCCTTCGGGTTGTGCGAGGCGGTGACCATGAAACCTCCTCCCGCTCCCGCCTGGACGACAAAGATCGGCACGGCCGGGGTGGGCGCGCGGCCCAACACCCAGGCGTCGGCGCCCGCCTTGCACACCCCCCGGATCACCGCCTCGGTGTACCGGCCCTCGGGGTCGCGCGGGTCCCAGGCGACGGCGAACGGAGCACGCCGCAGGGACGATCCCGACCACAGGGTGACCCCCGCCCAGGCGTACAACTCCATGAACTCCTCAGTCAGAAATTGCCGCTCGAGAAAAACCTGCTGGGGAGAGAGGCCCTGGAACTCGGGAGAGGACGCGGGTTTGACCTCGCGGCGGATCCCGTCGGTGCCCTGGAACCGGAAGGACGGCTCGCCGGAAGGAAGTCGGGTTTTCTTTGTTCGTGTTGGGCTCATGCGGTCGAAAATGATCCTATCATAGCCGATCCGGATGCGTGGCCCCAATTTCGCCGTTTGGCCCCATTTGGCTCTATTTATTTGAATTTTTTAAGGTTTGTGTGGAAAAGGAAGCGTGGGGAGGGTAAAATGGTCTACCTGCCCAACCGAGATGGAGAGAGAACCTTCATGGCTTACAATGCCTATATTCAGAAGGAAAAAATCCAGGCCGTCATTTGCACCCAGAACGAGAAAATCGAGGGCATGATTTTCAAAGTTCCCCAGAACCGGCTACTCGATATGCTCAACCACGGCGAGGACACGTTCATCGCCGTTTCCAACGCCAATGTTTATTGCGCTAAAACAGGGAAGCTTTTGTTCGAGACCGAGTTTTTAGCGGTCAACAAAAACCATATCGTGTTGATTGCCAACGCCACCCCTATACCCGAAGTTTAAGTTAAGGTCCCCTTAAAAATTTCGCCCGGCCCCGGGCCTGTTCTCCGAAGGAATGACAGATGGCGTTTTTCAATGGCAGTCCGAGCCTTTTTTGCTGTCCTCCCGAGTTTTTTTGCTGTAATCCTGAGTTTTTTTAATGTCATCCCGAGTGCAACGAGGGATCTGGCCGGAACGAACAA
>PCWF01000250.1 GCA_002796165.1 Nitrospinae bacterium CG11_big_fil_rev_8_21_14_0_20_56_8 | reverse complement strand
ACTTCGTTTGCGATCTCTTTTTTCTTCTTCTTGTAAAGGAGTTGGGCGATGATCAAATTGGCCGCCGCGTCTTTCCCCACCTGGAACCGGTCATAGAGAAGCCCCAAACGGTAATAGGCCTCCGCATAATCCGGATCGAGCGTTATGACCCGCTTTAAGGATTCCACCGCATCCTGCTCCTGACCCAGATCGACCCGGAGCCGCGCAATGGCGAAATGCGTTTCCGGATTGTAAGGATCGACTTTGGTTGCGGCCATAAATTCTTCCAGCGCGCGTTTCTTGTCCCCCTTTTTCTCGTAACCCCAGCCGAGACTCGTCAGCAGGGTGGCCTCCGGAGAACCCAGGGCTTTACTTTGTTCCCAATGGTCCAATGCCTGGTCCACGTTGTCTTCCCTGGCGTAGAGGGTCCCGAGATTGAAATGGGCCGTCGAGTTTTCCGGATCGGACTTCAGAGCGGCCTGGTATTCCTTCAAAGCTTCGTCCCGCCGGTTCGTCTTGTCATACAGGACCCCCAGGTTGTTGTGGACGATGGAAAAATCGGGTTTGAGTTCCAACGCGGCTTTCCAATGAGAAATGGCCTCATCGTATTCTCCCCGTTTTTCGTAGGCCACTCCCAGATTGTTTTGCGTGCTTACCTCGTCCACCTTCCGCCGCAGGGCTATGTTTAAAAAACTGATGGCCCGTCCCGTTTTGTTCAATTCCAGGTACACGGCCCCCAGGTTGATGAGACTGGAAGTATCTTCCTGCTTCAGCATAAATGCCTTGTTGAAAGCCTCGGCGGCATCGTTCAACTTTTTTTGGCTGTAATACACCAGGCCCAATCCCCGATAAGCCATGGCGTGGTCATTCTTCAGGCGCAGGGTATCCTTGAAATGGGGAGCCGCCTTGAGGGGGTCTCCGGATTCAAGGTAGGCTTCGCCCAGTTGAAAGTGCGCTTCGGCATCGTTGGGTTTCTTGCTGACGGCTTTGGAGTAAACCTGGATTCGCTCTTCGAGTGTCGACGGCGTGTCGTTGCAACCCACCGTCCCGATCAGGGAAAGTAATATGATTAGAAGGAGGGGATTCATGCCTTTCCGTATGCGCTTGAGCCGGGTTGAGGAATAGGAACAGCCGAAGGCAACAACCCATTCTGGATCAAACGGGAAAAGGACGCAATCGGAAAGGTTTGAGGGGATCGCCGGGCAAGCCCCGAAAGTTTGGAAGTGCCGTTAAAAAGGAATGGAATTGCGGGCCAGTTCCATGAACGAGGAGGGAAAGATGCCGATAAAAAGGATGGCGATCGAGCTGGCGGTGACGATCGCCGCCATGCCACGATTGACGGTAACTCTTTCCCGGCCGTCCCCTTCGTGAAAATACATCATCACGATGACGCGAAGGTAAAAGTAAACCGAGATCATGGTGGCGACCACGGCTAAAATCGTCAGGAGCACATAACCCTGCTCGATTGCCGCCACGAACACATAAAACTTGCCGAAGAATCCGGCGGTCGGGGGGAACCCCGCCAGGCTGAGCATGAACAAGCTCATCGCCGCCGCAAGCAGAGGTTGTTCCTTGGCCAGACCTTTGAAGCGGTAAATCGAATTCCCCTCTTTGCCTTCCCCTTCCATGGTGAAGACCACCGCAAAGGCCCCGATGTTCATGAACAGGTACACTCCGAGGTAGAACAGCAGGCTGGCCACCCCGTCCTGGGTGTTGGCCACGATGGCGATGAGGAGGTAACCCGCGTGGGCCACTCCGGAGTATGCCAGCATCCGTTTCACGTCGTCCTGGAAAATCGCGGAGATGTTGCCCACCAGCATGGTCAGGACGGAGATGCCGAAGAAAATCGGCATCCATATTTTCTGCATCTCCGGAAAGGCGACGAAAAACATGCGTGCCACCAGGGCGAACGCGGCGGCCTTGGTCGCCACCGACATGAACCCGGTGATCGGCGTGGGGGCTCCCTGATAAACATCCGGAGTCCACGAGTGAAACGGAACCAGGGAAACCTTGAAGGCCAGGCCGACGAATAACAGGGCCATCCCGATATAGACGAGGATGTTGTGGGCGTAGGGATTTTGGCAATCGATTCCCTCGCAATGGAGGATCTGGCCGATCAGGCGGATCTCCGTCGTTCCCGTCCCCGCATAGATCAGGGCCATTCCGTATACCAGGATGGCCGAGGCGAACGCCCCGGTCAGGAGGTACTTGACGGTGGATTCCTGCGAGGCCGAAGTGTCCCAGTCCAGTTGCAATGGGGTGGAGGGGGTCTCGGTTCCCGTGCCGTGCTTGGCCGAAAAGCCGCAGAGGATATACAGGGATATGGAGAAAATCTCAAGGGATACAAAGGCGGTGATCAGAGTTCCCGACTTGGCCAGGAACATCATCCCCACCACGGTCAGCAGAATCAGGACGAAGTATTCCGCTTTGTTTTCATGGTCGGCCTGCGGGTACCGGACGGACCCCATGAGCACGAACACCGACATGATCAGGAAGATGATATTGAAACTTTGCGAAAACCGGTCGTTGATGAGAGCCTTGCTGAAAATATCCGGGTTCGCGCCGTTCGCGTGGGTGGGGGCTCCGTTCCAGAGCAGGATGGATAAGCCCAGGGCCAGCATCACCCCGATCAGCGAAGCTTTGGACAGGTAGGGATTCTGGTTGAACTCCTTTTTTAACCCCACAAGAAGGAGGAAAAAGGCCGTTGCCAGAAGCGTGAACTCCGGGGCGAGCGCTCCCCAGTCCATATCGCTGAAATTGATTTGAAATTCCATGTTGAATTTCCGCCGGTTGCCGGATACCCCTGGCTGAGTCTAGAGGGATGCTGGAAAACTCTTTCGGGTGTCATTCTGAGCCGCGGTGCGGCGAAGAATCTTGCCCGAAACCCTTGCCCAGCTTGAATTTACCAGTCCGGCTAGATCCTTCGCGGAGTTTATCCTGAGTTTGCCGAAGGACTCAGGATGACATTCTCGCAGTTTTTCAGCACCCTGCTAGAGGGATTCTTGTATAGCATTTCATCTTTTTTTTCAAGGGAATGTTTTAAAACGCCTCCGGGGAAGGCGGAAAATTTGAGTTGTCCTGCGTTGGCCCGTATTGGGTATAATGCGTTAAAGAATTATATTTTTCATACCCTTCCTTATATGGTCATGGTTCAAAACACGCGCTGGCGTTCCGGTTTCCCAGGTTGGCCCCTGTTTCTCCTGGTGTGGGCCTGGGTCCTGGGAATGACATTGCCTCTGGGGGCTACAGGTTTCTTCAGACCGGTGCCGGTGACCACCAGTCCCGGAGAAGATTTTGCCGGTGTGGTCTCTCCCGACGGCTCCTTCATGGTTTATGTTTCCGACCGGTCGGGGAATCTCGACCTTTGGCTCAGGTTTCTGGGGCGGGGACTTCAGCCTCCCGACATCCGGTTGACCACCCACCCGGCGGAAGACAACTCACCCGCCATCGGTCCCGACGGGAAGCGCGTGGTCTTTGTTTCGCATCGGACCGACCCCCGGGGGGATCTGTACGTGCTCGACCTGGGCGACCCGCGCGCTCCGGCGGCGGTTGCACCGACCCGGTTAACGGAAGCCGATTTCGGCGAAGGGGACCCGGCCTGGTCTCCAAACGGGAAAGAGGTTTATTTTTCCGCTCAGGCGGCGGGTTCCGAGACGCGGTCCCTGTTCAAGATCGACCTGGCGACCCGCAAGAGGTCCCCGGTTCTGGAGGGTCCCGGAGTGAATCCCGCTCCCTCACCCGATGGCCGTTACCTCGCTTATGCTTCTCCCGGCGGGTTCCAGTCGATTTGGATTCTCGATCTGCAAAACGGGAACAAGGTTCGGATCACCGAGGGCCCGTTCATCGATGCGTCCCCTTCCTGGTCGCCGGATGGCCGAGCCCTGTTTTTCGTCCGCTACGAGGACGACACCAACTCGGACGGGCATTTGACCATCGACGACAACCCCAATATCTGGAGCGTGCAGGTTGCCGGTTCCAAGCCGGGAACCTTGCGGCAATTGACGGACAGCTCCACCTACGATCTTCTGCCCTCCGCGCACGGAAAGGATCTCTATTTCACCAGCAACCGCAAATCCGGGATCGATGTTTGGCGTATGGATCTGGATGGGATCATGCCCCTGGAGAAGGATCTGGGGATGTCGATGGAGTGGCTGGAGGACATCTGCGTTTCGCCTGGCCGGCCGTCGCTCGTGTGTTTGCTGGCGTACCATAACCTGATCGCGGAATTTCCGCAGGAGGGTCGACTGGCCCGGCTCCGGTACCTTTTGGGAAAGGCTTACCAGGACCTTGCTTATTTCGATTCGGCGGAACGGACCTACCGCGAGATCCTGGAAAAAATTTCCGACCCACCCGAGTATCTGGGGCTGGCCGAGATCGAGCTATTGCTTCTGACCCTCAAACGCTCCCAGGGTGAAGGGAGGGAAGACTTCATGCGCCGGACGCGCCAGGGGATTGGCCAGTTGAAAGCCATCGCCGCGAAGTATTCTTCCCAGTCCCGCGTCGCCGCTCGGGCTTATCTGGAGATGGGGCACCTGGCGGAGGATTTGGAGGAGCCCTCCGCCGCGCTGGATTTTTACAAAAAGGTGGTCGACGAGTTCAAAGGGAACCGGGCCCTGCAGGCCCAGGCCGCTTTTTCCCAGAGCGGTATTTACCTCCTCGTGGGCGACCGGGAGAGCATGGTCCAGGCTTTCGTCCAGGTCGTCCGGGATTTTTACGATGTGACTTACTGGCGGCAGAAGGCCGTTCGCGAGATCCTGAACCTTTTCGAAAAAGAAGAAACCCTGAGCGAAAAGGTCGCCAGTCTGCAAAAACTCACGCTTCAATATGAAAGCCTTCCCGAACTCGCCGCCGCGGTGCAGAACCGGATCGGCGACCTGTTTTTCGAGGATAACGAGTTTCTCCTCGCCAAGGAGGCTTACCGCCGAACGATGGAACGCTATGCCAAGGTGACGGATGCGGGGGATTACGCCCGCTTTGCCCTGGCCAACGTGTATGCCCGGGAACAGAATTTTGAGGAGAGCCTCAGGATTTATCGGAACATCTCCGGCGATTCGGAGCGGACCCAGGAGGCGCTTCGACAGGCCCGCGAAGGCTGGATCAAAAAAACCATCGAAAAGGGCAAATGGGAAATCCGGGTGGGGGAGACAAGGCTGGCGTTGAAGACTTTTCTCCGCCTGATCGAGTTCGATCCGCAGACGGTGGAAGGGCACCGCGGCTATATCGAGGCCTCCGCGGCCCTGGGGAAAGCCGCCGATTCTGCGGCGTTTTATTCCGGGCGGCTCCAGAACCATCCCGAATCGGCGGTGGACCATTACGGGCTGGGCCTGGCGTACACCTATTTTGATCCGCCACGCCTCAACGAGGCCCGGCAGGAAGTGGTTCGCGCCCTGGAGCTCGATGCCCTGCAGGTATTTTATCACCAGACCCTGGGCTGGATCTTCGAACAGAAGGAAGGGGATGAAAAAGGGAAAGGAAATCTGGAACTCGCGCTTCATGAATACCAGATCGCTCTGGCCCTCAACGATGCCTCCGCCGATCCGGAAAACGAGGCCAACCTGCTGTTGAATCTCGGAAACGGGAATTACCTGCTGTCCAACTTTTCCACCGCGCTTTATTACTACCGGGAGCGCGATCGCGCGGGCGCGAAGTTCTTCATTCCGCCCCGGGAGGCGATCTATCGCCAGCGGTATGGGGAGAGCGCGTTCAAGGCGGGTTTCCCCGCTGAATCGGTGGCGCAGTTTAGAAAATCCCTCAAAATCTTCACCGATCTGAACGAGCGGCCCCGCGTCGCGGAGTTGAACGACCGGATCGCCCTCACCTATCAGGACGCGGGAGATCACGAAAACGCGGTCAAGTATTTTTCGCAGGTCCTGACGATGAACCGGGAAGCGGGAAGGGAGGCTTCGCTGTCCCGCACGCTGAGAAACATCGCGAACAACATCTACATGCTCAATCAAGGCAGGAAGACCCGGAATCCCGAAGCCCTCAAGCGTGCGCTCAACTATTACTTCGAGGCGATCGATTATCTGCAGAAATACGGCGTGGCCTCGCGGGACCCGGAGAAGCGGGGATTGATCCGGGTGGAGCTCGAAACCGGACTGAGTGCCGATGCTTCGTCCGCCGCGCGCGGTTTCGATGCCCAGGGGGAAAAGAAACTCATCTTCCATTATGTCGGAAAGATCTACGGCGATTTCGCCGAGTACGGCCTGGCGATCGAGTATTTCAAAAACAAGCTGGCCTTCATTCCCGACAACCTCGAGGTTCGGGAGAACATCCCCGTCCTGCTGGAGAAGGCCCTGCTGTTGAACCAGATCGGAAATTATTATTATCGTGCCGGCGAAGTGGAAAAGAGCGAGCCTTATTTTCGCGATTCGCTGGACTTGAGCCGCAAACTGAATAATCGGTTCGGGATGGCCGTCAACACGGCCAACCTGGCCTGGCTTGTCCTCTCCCGTTGCCGGAATCTTCCTCTGGATTCCCAACAGGTCCCGATTGCCGATACTATTAAAATCGTGGAGGAGGTCCTGGGCCGGATCGAAGGGCCGGAGTCCCCCATTGAACCGCGGTATTCGGTGGTATTGAGAAATGATCTGGGGATCCTTTATTACTATCTCGCGGGCACGGGCGAAAGCGAGGGGGCCGGAGGCGGCACGACGGATCTCAAGGGCCTGGTTCAATCGTCGCTGGCCCGGCTCGACCGATCCCGGGAGAA
Organism: Nitrospinae bacterium CG11_big_fil_rev_8_21_14_0_20_56_8; assembly: GCA_002796165.1. Taxonomy (GTDB): domain Bacteria; phylum Nitrospinota; class Nitrospinia; order Nitrospinales; family VA-1; genus 21-14-0-20-56-8. The sequence continues at coordinate 2,995 of PCWF01000250.1, read as the reverse complement.
CCTCAAGCGTGCCGGAGAGTACTTCGAGGCGGCGCTGGACCGGATGGAGGCCCGCCGGATTTCCGATCCGGACATGCGGTTGGCGCTCGTTCAGAATCGCGATTTGATCCGGCAATGGATCGGTGGAGAAAAAAGGGTCGAGGAGCCCGCTGAAGGACAGATGGAGGTGCCGGCAGAATTTCCCTTCTCCTTGCGGTGGCAGTTTAAATATCTGGAGGCCGTGGGCCTGACCGGAGAGGAACGGCAGAAGGTCCTGTTCGAGGCGGAAGAATTGCTGGATAAACTTCCCTTCAATCTTCGCCCGAAAGACCGCCCCTCGCTCGCTCTTGAACAGGCGTTGTACCAGGATATCGTGGAGGAATTGTTCGACGGGCAGAAATTCAGCGAGGCTTTGTTCTATTCCGAAAAAGGTAGACAGCAGGTGATGGTATCTCTCCTGCCCCCGGTGAAGTTGAAGAACGGGGAGCGGGCGGAATTTTTTCAGGCCCTGAACCAGGTCGCAGATGAAATCGCCCCATTGGCGGCCGATCCCGAGGCCGATCCATCGGCTCTGGACGAGTTGTTGCTGGTGTATAGAGACGAGCTTCTGGGGAACATGGCCGAATCGGATCCCGAACTGGTCAATCTTTGGTCCCCCGTGGTTCCCCCGCTTGAAGAGATTCAGAGACTCCTCCGCCCGGAAGAAGTCCTGGTCAAACTCCAGCGCTCCCGGGACCGCATTCTGGTTTGGGAATTGACCTCCGAAAAAGTGTTGGGGGGAGCCATTCCCATGTCGCCGCACCTGCGGGATATTTTGTATCGGGTGGGGCGCCAGGGCGATCCGGTTTCGGCGGAGGATTTGAAAATTTTATCCGATTCGCTTCTGGCTCCGCTGGGGGAGGGGATCGGCGCGACTTCTTCCCTCTTGCTTTTGCCCGATGGAGAACTGGAGTTTCTTCCCTGGGCGGCCATGCGCCTGGACCATTCCCCCCTGGTCGAAAAGCATCCGCTGACTTTCATCTCTTCACTGTCGCACTTCAAATTTGCCGAGGAAAAACGCAACCTGTTCAATACCATGTTGCTGGGGGTGGAGGCGAAAGCCTTCGATCGAATGAAGCAGGGATTTCCCCTGGCCCGGAATCTCGCGGGCGAAGAGGCAAATCTTGAGGAGTTTCAGAGGTTGTGGGAGCATTATTCGGTTGTGCATCTGGAACCCCCGGTTTATCTCGATCGCAACAACGCCGAACTTTCTCATGCCCGGCTCACCCGGAACCCGAACCGGTTCGAGCGTTTGCAGATGGCCGATTTGTTTTTCGGCACGTTCCGGTCGAATTTCATCGCGCTGGCCAATGTGCATTACGTGTTCGATCCCGAGATGGACCTGTCTCCAACCACGGGGATTCTGCAGGCGTTGACCTTCAAGGGTTACCCGGGTGTGTTGATGCGCACCGGTCCCCTCGACTCCAGGGTGCACCCGGTCCTTCTGGAAAATTTCTATTCCCGGTTCCGCACCCTGAACCCCCCGCAGGCTCTGCGGGAGGCGCAGATGGAAGCGGCCCGCCAGTTCCCGGATTCAACCGCTTGGGCGGGATACCGTTATTACGGATATCCCGGCATGACGGAAGAAGAAAAAAACCTCTTCGCGGAACAGGTCTTCGAGGAAAATTTCTGGGCGGGCATTCAGAAAAAAGAGAAAAAGGATTGGCTGGGGCTGATCGAATATTTTGAAAAGGCCCAGATCCTTCTGGATTTCATTTCGGAAGATCATTGGCGGCAGATGCAGGAGAGCAAGGCTCCCGAAGAGCGGACCGACCTGAAATCCGTGCAAAGGGAAATTTGCCATTGGCTGGCGCAGGCGGCGTTTTACCTGGGAAATTATCGCAAAGCGATCGATTACGAAACCCGCCTCGCCCGGCTGTTCGATGCCGAGTCGGAGAAGAAGGGTCTTGCGGTGGTGGAGCGGTTCATCGGGATATCCTATTCCCGCATGGAGCAATTTCCCGAGGCGCTGGTTCATTTGAAACGCGCCCTGGAGTTGTTCGGAGGCGAAGCCTCGGAGGGAATGGCCGAGAGCCTGCAACAGTTGGGCATCGTTCAGGAAAACGCGCTCAATTATGAGGAAGCCCTCAAATCCTATTTTGCCTCGCTCAAGGCGTTCCAGATGCTTCGCAACGACGAAGAACGCGGACGCCAGCTCCGGCGCATCGGCAAAATTTACTACCTGCGGTTTAACCAGTACAAGGAGGCCGGGGAATATTATTCCAGGGCCTTTCAATTGTTCACTTCCACCGGAAATACGAAGGAGAGGGTGGAAAGCATGATGGAGCTGGGGGCGGTCAATGAGAAGCAGGGCCGCTTCACGCAATCGCTGGAATATTATCGGCAGGCCCAGGCGCTGGCGGAGAAAAACGGTTATCACGCTCAACTCGCCCGCGCCCTGTGGTACCAGGCCAACAGCCATTGGTTCCAGGGGAATTACCAGGAAGCCTTCAGATTGTTGAAGGAGTCGGAGCGCATCGCGGAAAAAGAGAAAGACGGACTCCAGCAGGTTCTCAACCGGAACACGCTGGGCCTGATTTACTGGACCCTCAACGATTCCTCCCGGGCGCTGGAACATCTCAACCGAAGTCTCGAATTGGCGCAGGAACTGAAGTCCGCTCCCGACGTGGCCTCGGCCTACAACAATATCGGTCTTGTGTACCGCAAGGACGAAAAATACGAGAAGTCGGTCGAGTTTTTCCAGAAGGCGCTGGAACAGGATATTCGCGCGCGTTCGCGGTGGGGCCAGGGGTACGCACACCGCAACCTCGGCATGAGCTATTTGCGAATGGGGAGGCTGGATGAGGCGGCCCGGCATATTCAGCAGGCGGTGACCCTGAGCCGGGAGATTGAAAACCGGATCAATTGGGTCAAGTCCATGCTGGAATTGGGCAACCTGGCGGTGGAGAAAAAAGACTGGAAGGGGGCGCAGGTTCATTACCGCGAAACGGAGGAACTGGCCCGCGAGTTGAATATT
>PCWF01000028.1:364-9631 GCA_002796165.1 Nitrospinae bacterium CG11_big_fil_rev_8_21_14_0_20_56_8 | reverse complement strand
ATGAAGACCTCGTGTCCAATCCGTCCGACATGGAACACGCACCCGAGTATTGCGGCAAATGCCATGCGGATCAGATCAAGAAAATGGCGTTTTCCTCCATGGCCTCCGCCCGCGGCATCATCAACGCCACCCGATACGCCCTGGGCGCGCAAGCCCCCAACGAACCACCCTACTCGCTCAATCCGGGTGAAGGGGAGCAACCCCTTCCGCCCGCCGGGAAGGACCATTTCGCCGACCGTTACCTGAAGACCCAATGCCTGCGGTGCCATCTCCAGTCGGAGGCGCCGCACCGGCCCGGAGATTACCGCGCCAGCGGCTGTGCCGCCTGCCACATGGTTTATGGAAACGACGGGATGTCCCTCACCCACGACCGGGCCATCCAGAAGAAACAGAAGAAGGAAGTGCACGCCCGGGTGAACCGGTTTGAACGAAAATTCGCCGCCAACTCGCTGAAAAATCCGCGCGGTTATCCCCTGCTCCACAAGTTCACCCTCGCGGTTCCCAGCGTCCAATGCGAGCATTGCCACAACCACAACGGGGTGGGAAACGAATTCGAGGGGCTGATGGGGAAACCGGAGCGGCCTGAAACCACGCCGGATGCGGTGCGGAAAACCCGTCCCGTGCTGTATGGACGAGAACACACGTTCCTCCTTCCCGACATTCACCGCGAAAAAGGAATGCATTGCATCGACTGCCATGGGGGGCGGGATTTGAAAGGTCATGAAGGCCCCGACGGCAAATGGGTCTCCGGATCCGAGATCCAATGTTCCGATTGCCATGGAACCCACTCCAAATACCCCGACGAATTTCTCCTGATAAAATCGGATCCGCGGTCCGGGGATATTCTGAAATCCATCGGCCGGAATCCCAACCTCAGCCGGAAGATCCGGTTCGGGGACACGATTCTGCTCACCTCGCGCGGAGTACCTCTGCCGAACATCAAACGGGAAAAAGATGAGTGGACCCTCTATTCCAAAGTTACGGGGAGCAAGCATTCCGTTCCGATTTTGAAGAACATCGAGAAACCTCCGGCACACCGGGTCGTCAAACATATGGAAAAGATGGAGTGCGCCACCTGCCACGCCCGATGGTCCGCCGGGGAGTGGGGGTTGCATCTCCTCAATCCGAACCGATTCGATCCGCAAAAATGGAAGCAATGGACCCTCGCCGATCCCACGCTTCAATACCTGGTCTCCAACTTTGACACGAAATTTTCGCAGGTAAAAATGCTGGACTGGCTCACCGCGAAATCGCGCCCCAAGGGCATCGAGGGCAACTGGATCGACGGAGCCTGGATCGGACTGTTTTCGGAAACCGGCTGGTCCAACCTCATCCTGGGGAAAAACCCGCAGGGAAAATATTCCATCATGAAACCCCGGTATCAGTACCTGCTCCTTAAAGAAAACGCCAACGGATTCGATCCGCCCCAGGTTCCCGTTACGGCGGATGGGAAGCCCGGTCTGACGCTTCTTCCCTACACTCCGCACACCATCCGCAAAGCGGTGCGGTCCTGCGAAAGCTGTCACGAAAACCCGGTGGCGATGGGGCTGGGCGATCCCGCCCTGAAAAGGGTTTCAAACGCCGCGGAGTGGAACGAGGTATTGAAAACGGGAAATCATCCCTTTCAATCGCTCCAACCCAAACAGGTGGTCACCGGAGCGGGAGAAGCGATACAAACCGCCTATCCCCCGCCAGCCCGGTTCCTCACCCGGGAAGAAATGGACTCCTTGCGCAAGCGGGATAAAACGTACCGCGCCCTGCGCTACCTGGACTTGAAAGAATTGAGTTTCCCCCGGCTCCTGCTACGGGGGGAATACCCTTACGACATCCGGCATCAGGCGAAAGAACAGCAGATCAAATCCCAACTGGCTCCGGCGGAGGCGGGCGGCGGGAGCGGCCAGGACGCGGCCGACGTTCCACCCCATACTTCGGGATCTACCACTCCCGTTGCCCCGGATTCGTCCCTAACCCGACCCGTCCCATGAAACCCGCCGCAATGCGCCCCATGCTCATCCTGTCCTTCGCCCTGTTTTTTTTACTGCCGGGAGGTCTCGCGGCCCAACCCGCCGCGATCCAGGAAAAGGGATGCGCCAACTGTCATCGGTTCTCCGCGGAGGGGGAGACGGGTACCCCGGCACCCGATCTGTTTTACGCGGGTAACAAGTTCCAGAAAACCTGGCTGAATCGTTTTTTGCAGAAACCGGAGGTCATTCGCAAATCGGGATATAGCGGACGCGCGGATTTCCCCGACGGCATCACGCCCGAGCCCCATCCCGCTCTGAACGCTAAAGAGGCCCAGGCGGTGGCGGAATACCTGCTCTCCCTGAAATTGCCCGATCTGAAATCCGTTCCCATCGATCCCCAGCCGCTCTCAAAGGCGCAAACAGCTCGGGTTAAAATTTTATTTGAACGGGATTACGGATGTATCGCCTGCCATGAATCGATCAACCTTGCGGGAAAAGTGCGCGGCGGGGTCTCCGGTCCTTCCCTGTACGACGCAGGAAACCGGCTCCAGCCGGAATGGATCGTGCAATGGATCGAATCGCCGGACCGGTTCATGGAAAAGGGACGCATGCCGCGGCCTCAGCTCGACGGGGAAACAGCGGTCAACCTGGCCAAATACATAATGACGCTCAGGAAGGAGCTGTTAAAAGAGTGAACCGATCTCGCCACTCCAGGCTGGGGTTTATGCTGGGAATTCTGCTCGCCGTGTGCCTGCTTGCGGCCTGCTCCCAGGAGCCTGCCGGATCCGGAACCGATTCGGGCAAGGCCCCGGAATCCCCTCCCCCGTCCGTTAAGACGGAACCGGCGCCCGCATCGTCCAAGCCGGTAGTGCAAGTCACGCAGGAAACCCGGGACACGTACCACTGGTACTGTACGCAATGCCACGGGGTACACGGAAAAGGAGACGGCCTGAATGCGACCCACCTGGCGGTTCCGCCGCGCGACCACACCAAAGCCGAATACCTGGAAACGCGCACCGACACGCAATTGTTCGAGGTGATCCGAAAGGGCGGGTTGGCCGGAGGCCGGGCTCCCTGCATGCCCGCCTGGGGCCATACCTTGAGCGAGGAGATGATCGCTTCCCTCGTGCGCTACATCCGCGAGTTGTGCCAATGCGAGGCGATGTGATGCCCCGGGGATATCCGGACAAAATTCCGGGTCGAATTTGCTATAATCGAGACAAAGGTTGAAGCCTGCCCCTGAGACCCCCTTCATCTTTTTGTGATCTTCCGACGGGCGCCCATCATCATTCACGATTTCAAAATTTGCCTACCCTTGAGAATGCGGGGTGGGTTCAGGATAAATTGAAAATTTTCGAGACGTTTTTTAATCCAATTTTAAATTTGAGGATCCCATGGTAGAAGTCGTTCCCTTTCGCGGTCTTCGTTATAATCAAGAAGTGACCGGGGCGCTGGACCCGCTTGTCGCTCCGCCCTATGACGTCATCTCTCCGCAAATGCAGGATAGCCTGCATGAGCGGAATCCCTATAACGTGGTGCGGCTGATTCTGGGAAAGGAAACCGAAGCGGACACGGAAACGGACAACCGCTATACCCGCGCGGCCCACACCTTTCGCGAATGGAGGGATAAAAAAGTCCTGACGCACGATTCCAAACCGGGTTTTTACGTTTACAGCCAGGAGTACCAATTCGCGGGCCGGAAAAACGTCCGGATCGGTTTCTTCGCCCGCGTCCGCCTTGAGGATTTCAGCGCCGGAAACATCTGCCCGCACGAGTTTACCCTCGCCAAGGCCAAACAAGACCGGGCCCAGCTCATCAAGGCCTGCCACGCCAATTTCAGCCCCATCTTCGGACTGTACTCCGACCCGCAGGGGGAAATCGACCGGAAGCTGACGGAAACCACCCGCTCCGCACCGGTCGCCTCCATCTCCGACAATGGGATCCTGAATAATTTCTGGCGGCTCGACGACCCCGGGGTCCAACGGCAGATCTCCGAAAAATTCCTGCAGAAAAAAATCTACATCGCCGATGGGCATCACCGGTACGAAACCGCGCTGGGATTCCATAAAGAGCACGGGAACCGGGTGAAGGACAGCGCGCACGTCATGATGTTTCTCACCAATCTCGACTCGCAATCGCTGGCGATTTATCCCATCCACCGGCTGGTGCGCTGTCCCGAGGGACGCTCTCCACAGGGATTCATCCGGGACATCCGCGGCTACTTCGAAGTGGAACCGCTGACCCTCCCAGCGCCGATGGATCTCCATTTGACGCAAGCCTTGAGCCAGGCGGAAACGGGAGGCATCGCCTTCGTCGCCTACCTGGGCCGGGGCGAGGCTTACCTGCTCAAGGTTCGGGACACCACCCGGATCCTTCCCCTGCTCGCCCCCGAAGACCCGGCGGACCTGCAAATTCTCGACGTGGTGCAACTGCACACCATCGCTTTCAAGCACCTTCTCGGGATCGACACCAAAACCCCCGAAGGACAAAAGTTCATGGAATACAAGGTGGACCGGGCTCAGGCGCTTGCCCTGGTGGATTCCGGAAAGTACGACCTGGGATTTTTCCTGAACGCCACCCAGATCCAGCAAGTGCGGGATCTGGCGGAAAAAGGCATCCGGCTTCCGCAAAAAGCGACTTATTTCTACCCCAAGCTTCTTTCGGGCCTGGTCATCAACACGTTTGAATCATGAAAATCGTATCGGCGGAATTCGTCGCCTCCGCAGTTTCCCCCAACCAGTATCCCGGGACGGAGTTCCCGGAGTTCGCCTTTGTGGGGCGGTCCAACGTGGGGAAGTCTTCTCTCATCAATTCCCTGCTCAACCGGAAAAAACTGGTCAAAACCAGCTCCACTCCGGGCAAAACGCAGACGATCAACTTTTTCCGGGTGAACGCAAACCTCATGTTCGCCGACCTTCCCGGTTACGGGTTTGCGAAGGTCCCCGACGCGGTCCGAAAGCATTGGCGCGGGATGATCGAGAAATATCTGCTGGGAAGAAATACCCTGAGGGCGGTGGTGTTCATCGTGGACATTCGCCGCAAGCCTTCGCAGTTGGATTTGGATTTGAAAGACTGGCTGGAGGGTAACCGGATTCCCTATATTCTCGTCATCACCAAGTCGGACAAGCTGTCCGCGGGCGAAAAAAGCAAACAGGTCAAACTGATCGGAAATATCCTGGCGGGATCGCACGGGGGGCACCGGGTGGTTTATTCCAGCAATAATAGCGAGGGAAGAAAACTGTTGTGGTCGCACCTGGTCCAACTGGCGGGGGAACAAAAAAACTCCCCCGACCCCCGGCACGGGGGAACGGAGGAGTCTTAAAAAAACTTTAAAAACGATTCCGTGAAACGGCCCTTCCCCGCACGATCCCGAGGTTCAGGATGCGCAAGGCGAATTGGGGATCAACCCCACATGGCTTCGGGAATTTCCAACCGCTCCACCCTTTTTCCCTGCACGATATGCTGGTCCAGGATTTCGTCCACATCCTCGGGTTTAACTTCGCGGTACCAAACTCCATCGGGGTATACGACGACGACCGACCCCATGGAGCATGGCCCCATGCAGGAGGCGGTGGTCAGAAACACTTTCCCGAACAACCCGCGTTGCTCGATTCCCATATCGATTTTTTCCAGTATGGATCGCGCTCCCTTATGGCCACAGGAGCCCTTGGGATGTCCGGGTGGGCGTTCATTGGTACAAACGAATATGTGATAAGCTGGTTTCGGCATTGGACTCCTCTGCGTTGGATTTAAGTAACGGCGCAATTTTAATTTAGATGCCGAAATTTTAAAATGGTTTTTTTTAAGCCCTTTATTGCGAGATGACGCTTCCACTCACCCCCAATTCGCCCTCCTCAATCCGGTTTGACACGCCATACCTTCGCGACACGCTGGAATCCCTGTGGAAACAACCGATCTCTTCCGTCGAGGTGTCCCCGATCGACGGCGACGCCTCCGACCGGCGTTACTTCCGCGTATCGTACCAGGACAACGCGGGGAACCATTCCCTGGTTCTCATGCATCTCATGGAACCGGAACAAAACGGGGAACCGCCCTTCATCCGGATCCTCAATTTTCTGGAACGTCTGGAACTGGCGGTGCCCCGGTTGCATTTTTATGACCCGGCCCGGGGGCTCCTGTTGCTGGAAGACTGCGGTGACGACACGTTGGAAGGTTTTCTGGTACGCCACCCGGAAAAACGGGAGGTTTTTTACAAAAAGGCAGTCGAGCTTCTCGTCCGCCTGCAGGCCCGCGCCACTCCGGCGGTGGGGCCAGAATGTCCGGCCTACCCCCTCCGGTTCGACGTGGAAAAGCTGATGTGGGAAATGGATTTCATGCTTCAACATTACGTAAAGGGATTGCACGACCGGCATCCTTCCCCCGGCGCCCTATCGTCGCTTCGGGCACCCCTGGAGGAGTTATGCGGGGAGTTGGCGCGTCAACCCCTTTGCTTCGCGCACCGGGACTACCATTCCCGCAACCTGATGGTGAACCGGGACATGCTGGTCATGCTGGATTTCCAGGACGCCCGCATGGGTCCCTGCCAGTATGACCTGGCGAGTCTGCTCAAGGATTCCTACGTTCAACTCGACCCGGAATTCCGGCTGGAGATGATGGATTATTTCATCGGGTTAAAGGAGGAAGCGGAAGGAACCGCCATCGAACGTAAAACCTTTCACCGGGTTTTCGACCTGATGTCCATCCAGAGAAATCTCAAGGCGGTGGGCACGTTTGCCTTTCAGCACGTGGCCAAGGGGCGCGAGCGGTATCTGAAATTCATTCCGCCGACCCTGGGCTACGTCCGCGAAACTCTGGAGCGGCGACCGGACCTGGCGGACCTGAAAACGGTGCTTGAAAACGGGATACCGGGCCTCAAAAAATAGGGATACACTTCCATCCATGCATATCCTCAAGCGCTACGTCCTGATGAAATTTCTGAGCACGTACCTGGTTTCGGTCGCGGGCCTGATCGGTATTTTCCTGGTCGTCGATTTTTTCGAGAACGTGGACGAATTTTTTTCCAGGGATGCGCCGTTCGGTCTGGTCCTGGAGTATTACATCTACAAGATCCCCTCCGTCATTTTTTACATGGGTCCGCAGGCGATCCTGCTGGCGGGGGCCTTCACTCTGGCCGCGCTGGCGCGGGACAATGAAATTATTGCGATGCGCGCCTGTGGCATCAGCATTACGGGAATCACCCTGCCTATCATCGGTTCGGCGGCCATCATTTCGCTTCTCATACTGGGGTGCAATGAATATATTTCGCCCTCGGCGAACAAGAAGATGAATATCATCTTTTACGTCAAAGTGCGCCACAACACCGCCTATGGAGCCATGCAGACCGAGAACATCTGGCTCCGGTCCAAATCGGGTTCGACCTGGAACATCCAGCTCTATGACCCCACGCAGACGCTGATGAAAGGGGTCGGCGTGTTCAAGAACGGCGAGGACAACTCCGTTTTGCAACGCATCGACGCGGAGGAGGTGATCTGGCAGGAAAACAAATGGGAGTTTCACAACGGATATCTGCGGACCTTCAAACCCGAAGGGCTCGACACCACGGAGTATTTTGAAAAGCGCTTTTTCCCCATGCCGGAAACGCCGGAAGACTTTGAAAAAGTCCGCATCAAACCCGGCGAATTGAGTTTGACGGAAATGTACCATTCCATCCATCTGCAGGCGGCGGAGGGAAAGGACATGTCCAAGGAATGGGTGGACCTGCACCAGAAAATTTCCTATCCCTTCGTCAGCATCGTGCTGGCGCTTCTGGCGGTGCCGCTTTCGTTGCGGTCGAGCCGTCACGGCGGGGTGCTGTTCTGCCTGGGCGTCAACCTGGGAACGGGATTTCTGTTCACCTTCATCTATGCGATGGGAATATCGCTGGGGCACTCCGGCGTTTTCGGCCCGCTGTTGGCGGCCTGGGGACCCAACATCCTGTTCATGTGCCTCGGGTTTTACCTGATGCTGACCCTCGACAGCGAACGCTGGCTCCCCATCAATCTATGAACCGAGTTGCCTCGATCGATATCGGCTCCAACACGCTCCGTCTCCTGGTCCTGGAGGGCGACGCGGGCGGCCCTTTCCGGGAACTGGCGGCGGACCGGGCCATCACCCGGCTGGGTGAGGGAATGGACACGCAAAAACGCCTTCTGGACAGCCGGATCCAACTCACGCTGGAAGCCCTCGGCCGGTTCAAGGAGACCTGCCGGGCCCTGGGAGCCGGCGCCATCCACGCCGTCGCCACCAGCGCGGTGCGGGAAGCCGCCAACCGCGAGGAATTCGTGACGCGGGTGCGGGATCGCCTGGGAATCGAGGTGGAGGTGATCCCCTGGGAAGAGGAGGCGCGGCTCACCCTGGAAGGGGTGTTCTGGAAACTTCCCGACCACGGCCAGAAAACCCTGACCTTCGACATCGGCGGCGGAAGCACGGAGTTCATTTTGTCGCGGGGGAAAAACATTGCCGCAACCGCGGGAACTTCGCTCGGGGTGGTGCGGCTGACTGAAAAATTCATTTCCCGGCACCCGGTGCCCGATGCCGAGCACCGCAACCTGTCCTCGCACCTGGCCGCCGAACTGAAAATAGTGAAAAATCAACTGGGGGCGTTTAATCCCGACCTGCTGATCGGTACGGCGGGAACGGTGACGACCCTGGCCGCCCTGGATGGAGATATTTTTCCCTACGATCCGGCAAAAATTCACGGTTATGTCTTGCCTTTCAACCGGGTGCAGGCCATTATGGAACGTTTGAAATCCAAAACCCTGGAAGAACGGTTGGCGCTCCGGGCTCTTGAACGGGGCCGGGAGGATTTGATCATCGCCGGAACCGCCCTGGTCCTGACGACGATGGAAACGTTTGCCTGCCCTTCGCTCACCGTCAGCGAATACAGTCTGAGAGAAGGGATCCTCCTCAAGGCCCTGGGCCAGGTGGATCCGGAACGGGCTCCCGAGCGGCCGAGCGGGGAATGAATTTGACAACTTATTGGATTTTCGTTATTTTTGAAAACTCAACCCGTCACGAATTGTTATGAAGACGCAAAAATCATCGAAGAAAAAACAGCCCGAACCTAAAAAATCGCCTTCCCCTTCGCCACACCCGATCATGAAAGGCCGGGACATCATCGTCCGGGCTCTGGAAAACGAAGGGATCAAGGTGATCTTCGGCTATCCCGGCGGAACCTCCATGGAGATCCACCAGGGATTGACGTTGAGCAAGAAGATCCGGATGGTTCTTCCCCGCCACGAACAGGGGGGCGCGTTTGCCGCCGGAGGTTACGCCCGCGCGACCGGCGAGATCGGCGTGTGCA
>PCWF01000028.1:0-349 GCA_002796165.1 Nitrospinae bacterium CG11_big_fil_rev_8_21_14_0_20_56_8 | reverse complement strand
CGGGCGCCATCAACCTGCTGACGGGGATCATGGATGCGAAGATGGACTCCATCCCGCTCCTCGCCCTCACCGGGCAGGTGCCGTCCACGGTTCTGGGAAGCGACGCCTTCCAGGAAACCGATATCATCGGGGCCACGTTTCCGCTGGTGAAACACAGCTACCTGGTGCAGGACATCAACGACATCCCGCGGGTGATCCACGAGGCGGTGCGGATCGCCACCACGGGCCGGCCCGGTCCCGTGCTGGTGGACATCCCCAAAAATATTCAACAGCAGGAAGCCATCCCCGATTTCCATGTCACCTTCGACTGCCCCGGGTACCGGCCGAACCTGAACCCCTCGGTGTTCCA
>PCWF01000034.1:4295-9695 GCA_002796165.1 Nitrospinae bacterium CG11_big_fil_rev_8_21_14_0_20_56_8 | reverse complement strand
CTTCGTGAACGGGTCGGGTGAACCGGAAATTCACCGCGACCTGACCGACGCGGTGCGCCAGGCGTTCATCTCCGACGGGCGGCTCAAAATCGCTCCCGGCGCGGGGGCGGACATTGTATTGAAGGGCAACCTGAATTATTACCGGCTCCAAGCCGTCGCGTTCAGCCCCACCGACGTGGTATCGCAATACTGGGTGGAGGTGGGGTTGCAGGTGGAAGCCATGGACCAGGTGAAAAAAAGGGTCCTGCTGAAACAGAATTTCCTCACCAAGTGGGATTACCGGATCACCGCCGACGTGGTGGACGCCGAGCGCGCCCGCCAGGATGCCCTCGACCAAGCTTACAGCGACCTCGCCAACCGGCTGGTCAGCGTCCTCATCGAACAATTTTGATCCTTCCGCCATGCCGCAATCTCCCGACGCCGCCATCCGAGACATCGATCAGGGCCGCGTAGCCCCGGTCTACTTCCTGTACGGAGAGGAGCGGTTCCTGCAACGGGAGATCCTCGACGCCCTGGAACGCAAACTGGTGGCGCCGGACAACCGCGAGTTCAACCTGGAACATTTCGAGGCGCGCGATACCTCGGTGGCGGACTGGATCGGCTCGTCCAAAACGCTCTCCTTCTTTGGCGGAACGAAACTGGTGGTGGTGCGCGATCTGCACGAAAAAACGCTGGAACCGGAAGAGGCGGACCGGCTGGTGGAATATGCCCAGTCGCCCGGCCCGGACGCCTGCCTCGTGATCACGGCGGAAAAGGTGGATAAAAAACGGAAATGGGTGAAATCGCTCGTCGCCATCCCGGGCGCGGTGGAGTGCGCCGCCCCGCATGAAGGGGCGCTGTTGCCCTGGCTCCAGAAACGGGCGCGGGAAACGGGATATCAACTCGCGCCGGAGGCCGCGCGGCTGATGATGGAACGCATCGGTCCCCGGCCGGGCATCCTCGCGCGGGAACTGGACAAGGTGCTGACGTTTGCGGGGGCGAATCGGAATGTCACGGAGGAGGACGTGGCCGGGCTGGTCGGGGAGATCCGGCTGGAAAACGCCTTCGGCCTCACCGACGCGCTGAAACGGAAAAATCCGGAACAGGCGCTGAAACTGCTACACAATCAACTGGAGCACGGGGAGGAACCGATCCGCATCCTCGGGTTGATCGCCTGGCAGTTCCGGGTCATCTGGGAAGTGAAGTTTTACCACGAGCAGGGGCTCGCGGCTCCGCGCATCGCGGAGCGGATGGGGGCCAAACCGTTCATGGTGGAAAAGGCCCTGCAATACACGCGGAACTTTTCGCGCGAGATGCTGATTCGGGGATTCCGCAACCTCGGCGCGGCAGACCGGGAACTGAAGTCCTCCGGAAACGACCCGGAAGGCATTCTGGAATCCCTGATTCTGCAACTGTGCCGGAGTGCGTCGGGAGGCTGAGGGGATTTCGGCCCCCCAAGGGGGGAAATTCATTCAGGGCCGGATGGACGGGGAAACCGGCTCAGGCGCCCGCGCCGAGCTGATAAACCTTTTTCGCAAGACCGGAGATTTTCCGCGCCGCGGTGGCTTTGTGCAGAACACCCTTGCTGGTTCCGCGGGACAGCGTCTTCTCGGCGTTCTTCATGGCCTGGGCGGCTTTTTCCTTGTCCTTGGCTTCCACCTGGATCATCACTTCCTTAATGGCATTCTTGACCCGGGTGCGGTAGCCCTTGTTTCGCTCGTAGCGTTTCTTGTTCTGTCGGTTGCGCTTGATGGCGGATTGATGGTTGGCCAAAGTCGTTCCTCAAATATAGCGGTTATTCGGATAAGTTTTTGAATTGCTGTAAACAGATATTATTACTTCAAGGGATGGGGGCTTGTCAAGGAGACCTTTGCATAAGTCGGAGAAAGGCACCGAACGTGTCGTGCTGAGCCCGTTTTGAGCCTGTCCTGAGCGAAGCCGAAGGAAAGCACAACCGGAGATCGCCCTTCGACAAGCTCAGGACGACATATTTGAGTTACGCAACGGTCTCCTTGTCAAGCGGTTCCGCCGGACCCGCCCAGACCCACTTCCCGAAGCCGGTCGATCAGGGTGCCCAACTGGTTGGACAGGGAATCGAGAATGGGGCTCAGGGGATCCCTTGTGGCAAGGTTGGAACTGAATTGAGCCAGCAGGGCGTGATCGCGCAAGCCGGGAAGCTGGTCGCGGAAACTCACGATCTCGGCTTGCAGACCGGAGATGAGGTTGTCGGACAGGGCCTCCGGAGGAAGATTGCGGACCAGGGTCTCCAGCGGATTGTTGAGCCGGGACAGGAGGGCGTTGAGGGGTTCCTGCGCGCTCCCCCCCTGCGTGGGAAGGGAAGACAGCAGGGACTGGGAAATCACCCCGGGCAGGTCCTGCTTCAACCCGGCCACCTGGGAACGGACGGCCTCGAAGATGGAATCGGCGGAGAGGCTGACGGAATCGGCCGCGGGGGCGGAAGACGTGCCGCCCGTGGCGCCCGGGGCCACGCGCCCGCCGGTGCGGATCAACGCGGACAGGGAACCGATCGGGTCTATGGGGTCCAGCATGGCTCCCTCCTGGTCAGGCCACCCCGTCAGGGCGGAAGAATTTCGTCGAGGTGGTCCTTGAGCCGGATGAATTCGGTGACAAATTCCTTATATAAGGGAACGGCGCTCCGCAGGTCCTTGTTGCGGCCCGCCTGTTCGAGCTTGTAGGCCAGCTCGCGGACGCGCTCGGCGCAAATGTTGCCCGACGCGCCCTTGAGCGCATGGGCGGCGCGTTCCACGCCGTGGGCATCGGCCCCCTCCAGGGCTTTCTTGAGTTTCCGGGCGAGCTCGATGGCGTCGTCCCGGTAAACGACGGCGATTTCGTTGAAGAGGTCCTCGTCGCCGTCGCAGATCTCAAGGGCGGCTTCCTTGTTCAGCACGGTCAGTTCTTCGTTCATCGGCGTCGTCCCTGAAAAGGGGGAATGGGGGGGAACGCATCGAAGGGCGTCAGGAATTCAGATGGTCGAGAAGCGCCTCCATCTTGCCGAGCAATCGTTCCAGGTTCACCGGTTTGGTGTCGTAGTCGTCGCACCCCGCGGCCATCGCCTTTTCCATGTCCCCTTTCATGGCGTGGGCGGAAAGCCCGAGGATGGGAATCGACCGGGTTTCGGGCGCGGCCTTGAGGGCGCGGGTCACCTCCCACCCGTCCATCTCCGGGAGACTCATGTCCATGAGGATCAGGGCGGGCGATTCGGCACGCGCCATGTCGAGCCCTTCACTACCGTCCACCGCGCTGATCACGTCGTAACCCTTGCGGGTGAGCCGCCGGATGAGCATGTCGCGGTTCATTTCATTATCTTCAACCAGGAGGATTTTCCCCCGGTTCGTCGGATTGTCCGCCATAGTTCGGTCCCGAAAGTTCCCTTCGTCCGGCAGGGCCGGCGATAACTTTTTCTCCTTTTTCTCCAGGAAAACACGCCTGCGCAGGGAAACGCGGAAGCGCTCAAGCGGGGAGGGGAAACGCCATCCTGCCCCGGCCTTGAGCCCAAACCGGTCCCACGGGAAGTGGGCGCACGCCTGTTGAATCTATAATAAGACCGAAACTCCGGTCTTAGCAAGTGGAAGGTTTTTAAAGAACGTCCCGGCGGTGAAAATCCGGGAAAAATTCTTGACAGTAGAGGGACCCGTCCCCCCTTCCCGCCCGTCTTCCGCTCCGCTCCGGCATGCCTCCCCTTCCCTTAATATAATCCCGGGGGGGAGGGAAAACGGCGGATAAAGAGAACAATCAAAAAAGGAATTTTTTTTCGGACCGGGCGGTCTCGTGGTATGATGGCAATCCAAAAATTTCCGGTACTGGGGCTGTGGCGCAGATGGGAGCGCGCTTGAATCGCACTCAAGAGGTCGGGGGTTCGAATCCCCCCAGCTCCACTCCTCGCCGGAGGGGCGGCATGGTGGACATCATCCTGCTATCAATCAATAGAATGGGCGGTTGTACCATCGTCAACCCGAGCATGTCGAAGGGTTGAATGAAAGGCCTGGTCGTTTCGACCAGGCCTTTTCTTTTTGTGTGTATCGTAATTGCAGGGTGGAGTTTTCGCGGGGCAACTAGCGGGAAATTGCAGGACAAACTTTATATCCAAGCAGAGATTTGACCCCTTTACATGACCCCTTTACAAGCAGAGATTTGACCCCTTTATTTGACCCCTTTACTTTATTGACCCCTTTACTTTACCTTGCGCCAACTCCAGGACCTTGTCATCATGTGTTCGGGTCATCGTTTGTCTCCTTTAAAAAAATAAATGAGCGTTTACTTTTTTATCGAAGCAAACTATGGCCCAACTTGCCACCCCTTTTTACAGAAATTATTTTACGGAACCAGGAGGAATACTGGTTACACCTAATTTTGTCAACCTTTCAACTTCAGATGGCAGAACGTCTTTTAGTAATTATTTTACTATTTACTACAACTCTTTTCGCTTGTACCTCATCTGGAACCGGAAAGATTATGACATGGACTTGTTTTGTGTATGCAGATAGAGATTCTCTAGATACAGGTTCTCTCCAAATTGGAAGCTTTGCCACTTTGAAAGAGTGTGGAATTGCCGCTGTAAAAATTCTTGAAACAATCAACGCATTGGAGAGAGGTACATACGAATGTGGGAAAAACTGCCAGAGGGAAAAACTCACTCCGAGTTTCTTTTCTTGTGAAGAAACCATCCAAGCTGACATTCCTATTGATTTAGCCCGGAACCTGTTTCCAAAAGATCATATTTTTAAGGCATTAGAGAAATTGTTTGTTTATAAAATTTATCGATCCTACAATTCGGAATACCTCACTTACGGCGGAATGGTAAAAACCTGGCTAGCAAAAAAAGCGATTTCATTTAAGATCCCTATATCAAGGAACCTGACGCAATTTTCCCAGACACAGGAAAAGTTTGCAGAAAATGTCGCTTTTCTTGGCTTGGTTTCTAATAACGTAGTACCAATAATCTCAATGTCACCCCTTGAATTTAAAATATATTTTGATTCTTTAGCGAAGGAAAATGGTCTAAACCTTAAACTCGAAAAGGATGCACATTAGTTATTTTAGGTGATTGTAAAAGATTTGGCACAAGAATAAGCTTGGGTCATAAAGGGGTCAATAAAGGGGTAAAGGGGTCTAAAGGGTCTAAAGGGGTCAAATCTCTGCTTGGATATATGACCCGCGCGTCCTTATCCCAATACGAACCCTTTCCCCGCGAATTTGCCCCCTTATACCCTGAAAACGGGCTGACGCCTCCCCTTGCCACAGCTTTAAAGGAGGATCGAAAACTTCCCAAAGAATTCCCCTTCTTGGTTCCCCCCGTTCCATCGGACGGATTAGCCTCTTCCGATCCGGCTGGATTTTCACGGAAAACCGGCTTTACATGTGTACGGGTTTAGCGTACACTTGGTTCGATGAGGATTCGGA
>PCWF01000034.1:0-4244 GCA_002796165.1 Nitrospinae bacterium CG11_big_fil_rev_8_21_14_0_20_56_8 | reverse complement strand
GTCTCCCTTCGGGCAGGGTGGATAAAATCCGCGATATTCTCACCGCCCTGATCGTTGCCGGCAACCTGGACGATTTGCCTCCCTTCCCCGGATGGCGGCTTCATCCGTTGAAAGGAGATCGCAAGGGAACGTGGAGCCTCGCGGTCACCGGCAACTGGCGGATCACGTTCCTGGTCCAGGACGACGAAATACACGATTTGAATCTGGAGGATTATCACTGATGGGCAAATTCGGAATGATGCCTTCGCATCCGGGCGCGTTTATCCGCCGACAGGTGCTCGAACCGCTCGATCTCTCGATCAGCCAGGCGGCAAAAATTCTTTCCATCCGAAGGGCCACCTTGTCCAACCTGGTCAATGAAAAGTCCGGGTTGTCCCCGGAAATGGCCCTGAGGCTGGAGAAGGCCTTCGACATTAGGATGGATTTTCTCCTGCGAATGCAGGCTCTGTACGACACCGAACGCATGCGTCAAACCCGTAAAAAAATTGACGTGGTGCGGTTCCAGCCGCAACCTTGATTGCAAATTTCAATGCCCCTTCCCGATTTCATTAAATCTCTGGTTGAAAAGAAAGTCGGCGAATATTGCGATCATAAAATCCCGGCTCACCTCCGCGACAAGATCACGGTGACTTATGAGATCCGTGGAAACAGTGTCACCCTCTTTGAGAACCGGGCTCCGTGGCGTGAGGAAATGACGGAATGGACGAAAAGCAAGGTCGCTCAAATGCGATATGATGAAAAGAAAGCTACGTGGAACCTATTTTGCCGGGACCGAAACGGGAAATGGCACCCCTATGGGAGTCTTTCTCCCACGAAAAACCTGGATCGAGTCCTGGAGGAAATCAACGATGATCCGACCTGTATTTTCTGGGGCTGATTTTGGTTCAAGACGACTGGATTCCCGAACCGGGGAATGTGCACTGAATTGTGCACTATAGAGGCCTGGCGGGATGGAAAAACTGAGACTCGGAAGGGTTTTTCCTTCCTAGTTTTCTCATAAAATACAATCAAATAAACCCAAATGGAGAAGAGGGGACCGTCCCGGCAGATACATCGCACTCAAGAGGTCGGGGGTTCGAATCCCCCCAGCTCCATTCCTCGCCGGAAGGGCGGCATGGCGAAAGCCACCCTGCAATCGAAAAATAAATCGGACGGTTGGATCGTCGTCACCCTTAGCGCTCCCCTGAGCTGGGCCGAAGGGTTGAGTCAAAGGCTTAGCGGTTTCCGCTAGGCCTTTTCTGTTTGAAATTGTATCGTAATTGTATGGTAAAGTTTTTCCATAGCCTTAATTGACCAATCGGGGATGAAAATTTTTATCACCAGCCATGCGCGTGAAGAAATCGGTCGAAGAAATATCTCCATCGCCCAAATAGAGGCGATTTTAAAAGAACCTGAACAGTTGGTCTCCGGCTATTCCGGGAAAAAGGTTTATCAATCCAGAGTACTTTTTGAAAATGGCCAAACGTACCTTATACGAATCATCGTGGATGAAAATGCCAGCCCCTGGAAGGTGATCACCGCCTATCGAACCACCAAAATCTCCAAATACTGGAGGGAGACATGAAAGTAACCTACGACGCTCAAACGGATGTAGTTCGCATTCTCTTCAGCCAGTCCCCTATTGAGGAGAGTGACGAGGACAAACCAGGAATCATTCTGGATTATGACCGGAAGGGAAATATCGTGGGCCTGGAAATCCTGGATGCCTCAAAACGGATGGAAAACCCGGGTGTGGTCGAGCATGAGATCACAAAAAATTAACTTCCATCCCGTTTTGGAGAAGGACGGTTGGATCGTCGTCACCCTGAGCATGTCGAAGGGTTGAGTCAAAGGGCTTAGCGGTTTCCGCTAGGCCTTTTCTTTTGGGATTGTATCGTAATTGTATGGTTGGGAAATTCTCCAGTTAGCCAATATTTACTAAAAGCGAAATCAATTTAATTTGATGAAAAAATGGATATTGACCATAGGTGCACTAAATTATCTGAACTTATTTACGACGGCTATACCTACATATTTTTATATTTTGAAATCGCCAAGAACGCCAAGGAAATAAATAATCAAAAATTTGGGAAATTTTTTGGAATAGTTCAGAACTCGGCGCTGAATTCAGCCATTTTGGAGATATGTAAAATTTATGAATTGAACGACCAATTCAAACTATATTCAATACCCGCCCTTTGTCGCTTTATCAGCAATCAAGATTTAACAACTCCACCTGACGAATTCGCTAAAGATGTGCGCAAATTAGAAATATATCTAGGTAAAAATCGAAATAACCTTCCATCACTTTTTTCAGATAAAATCATAGGGCAAATTATCGATAAATCCAAGGATAGCATTAGACAGTTAAAGGGTTTTGACTGGATGCGAAACGCTCTTAAAATGGCAAAACAAATGAGGGACAAACATACGGCCCATGCTGAAATTCATGAATTGATGATTAAAGGCCCTAGCATCCACAATATGGAAAAGCTTTTAAAATGGGCGGAAAATTTCGTCGACGTGATAAGCGGTAACTTTAATGAAAAAAACGTCAACCGGGACACAAAAGGCGATGCAAAAAAAATCGAATGTGCTATCTTACGAATTTTTGAAAAACTTGAAATTTGAAGAAATCGATTTATCAAATATAGAAATAAAATTTCTGTTTAACCACATGTCACATCCCCATGCGCAACGCCTTCGATCCATACAGCCTGCCAAAAACCTGAAATTCGGCTGACGCACTCTCCCGCCCGCGCCTTCGTCTCCCAACGCTTTGAATTTGGAAACGGCCTGAAGTTGGAACAATCTCGATACCTCCCCGCGCACCACCGCCTCGGTTAACCTTGCACCTTTCTCCCCCAGTCGTTAATATTGTTTCTATAATGGCTCTCCCCGACTTCATAAAATCCCTTTTTGAAAAATCACCGGAGAACCAGGGACAAAGTGAATCCTTCCTGCCGGCCGCGGTAGAAAAATTTCTCAAGCTGGAATCGGCGGGCGGGATCCTGTTGATGCTCTCGGCTCTCGTGGCGATGGCTCTGGCCAATTCCCCTCTTTCCTTCCTGTACGACGCGTTTCTGGATACCCCGGTTGAAATTCGCATCGGCAACTTCAGCATCGCCAAACCCCTGTTGCTCTGGATCAACGACGGCCTCATGGCCATTTTCTTTTTTCTGGTGGGACTGGAAATCAAGCGCGAGGTGCTTGAAGGCGAGCTCTCCTCGCCCTCGCAGGTGATCCTGCCCGGCGTGGCCGCCTTAGGGGGCATGCTGGTTCCGGCGCTTATTTATGCAAGCCTGAATGGGTCGGATGCGTCCGCCATAAAGGGCTGGGCCATCCCCACCGCCACGGATATCGCCTTCGCGCTCGGGATATTGACCCTGTTCGGCCGCGCCGTGCCCACTTCCCTGAAGGTGTTTCTCTTAACGCTGGCGATCATCGACGATCTCGGCGCCATCATCATTATCGCGCTGTTTTACTCCGGCAACGTTTCGATGCTCTCCCTGGTTTTTTCCCTGATCTTTCTCGCGATCCTGATCGGGATGAATCGCCGGGGCATCAACCGGACCGGCCCCTACATCTTCATTGGCATCCTGCTTTGGACCTGCGTTTTGAAATCGGGAATCCATGCCACGCTGGCGGGGATCCTGGCCGCCTGGACCGTCCCCATGCAATCGGCAACCGGCAAAAACCATTCTCCGCTCCGGGAACTGGAGCATTCCCTGCACTCCTGGGTGGCCTACGGCATTTTGCCCCTGTTTGCGTTCGCCAATTCCGGCCTTGCCCTCGACCGGGTTTCCCTCGCCGATCTGACGGGACCCGTTCCCATGGGGATCGCGCTGGGGTTGGTGCTGGGCAAGCCCGTTGGCATCCTCGGGTTTTCCTGGCTTGCGGTCAAGCTGGGAGGGATTCGCCTGCCGGACACTCTGCGCTGGCCGGAACTTTTCGGCGTCTCCGTGTTATGCGGGGTCGGATTCACCATGAGCCTGTTCATCGGTTCATTGGCATTTGAGCAGGGCGGGCCGGACTATGCGGCGGACGACAAGATCGGGATCCTGCTCGGTTCCCTGTGTTCGGGGTTGGCCGGGTTCATGATTCTCAAGCGGGTGTTGAAACAACGGCCGCTCCCGTGAATCCGATGCGCCTCAGAATAACAAGTTGGCGCATTTCATGACAACCCGAGCCTTTTTTAACTGTCATCCTGAGCCCTTTTTACTGTCATCCTGAGCCTTTTTTAACTGTCATCCAGAGCTTGTCGA
>PCWF01000031.1:2957-9800 GCA_002796165.1 Nitrospinae bacterium CG11_big_fil_rev_8_21_14_0_20_56_8 | reverse complement strand
ACAGGGATAAAAACCACATCACCCTGAGCCCGTCGAAGGGGGACGTTCAAGCTCCTGCTTTCCTTCGGCTCCTCATAAGGCGAGTTGATGATCAGACGGTCGATTTGTTTCATGCTTCATCCTGCTGAAGAATTTTCTCCAGCTCGGCCATTAAAGGAGGCAAATCTTCGGCTACTGTGTTCCAGACCACGTCTGGATTGATATCGAAATAGGCGTGAATCAGCCGGTGCCGCATGTTGATGATGTTTCTCCAGGGGATGGCGGGATATTGATTGCGGCAGATTTCGCTCAATCCGGACGCCGCTTCCCCGACAATCTCAATGGACTTTACCAGGGCCAGTAATAACATTCGGTCGGTATTCAGCGTGGGCCGGCTCTTCTCCCGCGCGAATGCAAGAGCTTCCCTTGCGGCGTCGAGCATGTGTTTCAGCCGGACCGTGTCTTTTTTATCACGCATACAACGCCTCGGCGGATTCGGTCACTTCCTCGCGGAAATAACGGCTCAAATCCTCCGCCGTCCGCAAGTCGATCTTCCACCCGATGATTTCACCCAATTCAATTTCCATTCCCGAAAGTTTAATAAGACCCGGAACATGGCCGGGCTCGAACTCCGCCAGCAGGTCAATGTCGCTTTCCGCATGGAATCGGCCGCCCAGGGCCGAACCGAACACAGCCAGCTTGCGGATGTGGTGCCGTCGGCAGAACCCGGCGATTTCTTCCTTGAACGGTTGGAACTTTTCCCGGACAGATTGATCCATCATTCCACCTTGATGATCTTCAAACTTTCAATCCCACGGTCGTCGATGATCTTGACCGCCACGCGCTTGTTCTCCCCGGCCTCGAAGGGCAGGGAAACGGTACCCCGGTAGGCTTCGATCAGTTCCTCGTCAATCTCCGCTTTCAGGTTTTTGGCGAGTTTGGTCCAACCCTCTTTTTCTCCCGCCATCGGGAAAAACACCTGGCGCGGAAACACGCTCCGCCCGTCATAGTCGGGGTCCAGCATCCACAGGGCGATTTTGTCACTGCCGCCGGACTCGATCGCGCCGGTTCGGGTGTTGTAATAGTCGAACCCCTGCACGATGACACGATATTCCCCCTTGTCCTCGCCTGTTTTAATCTTTTCCAGTTGCACGTCCGGCTGGCCGATCAGCCAGAAACTTTCGTTCCTGGAGCGTTTCTTTTTCAGGTCCTCGGTTAATAAATCGGCATTCATCTGGGCTTTAAGCAGAGTGACTCCCGGCCATTGGGTTTCGTCGATGTCCTTGGCGGCTTCCGGGTCGAACTGAAACGCGGCGAACACGATCTTTTTCGGTTTGGGAACCAGGGTCTGCGCCTCCTCGATGGCGAGCGCCACCTGCCTCTACTCCAGGGGCGCGTGTTCCGGTCCGAAGGACACCACCACCCGCTGAACTCCCCCCTCACCCGGCCTCTGGCCACCCCCTCCCGTTCCCCCTCTCCCTTCGGGAGAGGGCTGGGGTGAGGGCATCATAAATGCTCCGCAGAATCCCTTCCGTTTCGCTGAACACCTCGTTATTCCAGAACCGCAGAACCCGAATTCCCTTTTGAGCAAGAAACTCGGTCCGTTTCCGGTCATGGGCTTCATTTTCAGGTTCGTTATGTTGGCCGCCGTCGAGTTCGATTCCCAGGCTCGCTTCGTGACAGTAAAAATCCAGAACGTAAGGATCGACCGGGTGTTGCCGCCGGAATTTGAACCCCAGAAACCGGCGGTCGCGCAACAAGGCCCAAAGCAAATGTTCGGCCTCTGTTTGTTCCTTGCGGAGGTTGCGGGCGAATTCCAGAAGGTCGGGGGGAATCTGCTTTTTTCCCTCACCCGGCCTTTGGCTACCCTCACCCTCCGGGAGAGGGGATGCCAATCCCCTTCCCGTTCCCCCTCTCCCCGTGGGAGAGGGCTGGGGTGAGGGCAGTAAATCGTCCAGCGGCTTCACCGCCGGGGAAGGCACCGCCTCGACGGTGAACGGCCCGGTCATGCGGGTCCTGGATTTGTCCATAAACGGCTGGTCGTACAGGGTTTCCTGCTCGGCGTACTTGGCGATGGCGGAGTCGATTTGCTTTTGCGTCATGCCCTCGCGGATTTCCGGATTGTTGGCGATGGATTTCAGCGTGACGTGCGGAACGGTAACCCGTCCCTTCCGGGTCGGATGCTTGAATTGGACATGGGTCCCTTTCCTGGCGGCCAGGTATCAGCCCGCTTTTTTCAAACGCCCGATCACCTCCCGGCTGTCCATTCCAATCAGTATATACGAATGTGTATATTTTGACCAACCCTGAGGGAAAAGCCACCTCTTTTCCGGACAGGGGGCAAAGCCGTAGGCGCTCCGATCGGGGGGTTAGCGGAGGCGAAAAATGTTTCGCCCCTACCCAACCGCTTTTCCCCCCCGGGGCTGGCTATTGACTTTCCCCCCCGCCGGACTCTACAATCCTTCCATTTCCGCTTCCATGACGCCTTCTTTCGATCCTTCCAAAGTCCGACGGGTTTACATCATCGCCATTTGCGGCACGGGCATGGCCTCGCTTGCCGGGCTCTTCAAGTCCTCGGGATTCGAGGTGTGGGGCTCGGACGTGAACGTCTACCCGCCGATGAGCACGCTTCTGGACGGTCTCGGCATCCCGGTCCTGCCCGGATTCCGCCGCGAAAACATTCTCGACGCGCGGGACAGGATCGACCTGGTCATCGTGGGCAACGCAGTGTCGAAGGACAACGAGGAGGTCATAGCGATGCAGGAGGCGGGCCTGCCGTATACGTCGTTCCCCGACGCGCTGGCGCGGTTCTTCCTCGAAGGGCGCTCCTCGCTCGTGGTCGCGGGCACGCACGGGAAAACGACCACCACCGCGCTCCTCGCCTGGACGCTCCACGCCTGCGGCAAAAAACCGGGCTTCATGGCCGGGGGATGGTTGAAAAATTTCGACTGCAATTTCCAGGCGCCGGGCGGCGACGTGTTCGTCACGGAGGGGGACGAGTACGACACGGCGTTCTTCGACAAGGGATCGAAGTTTCTCCACTACCGGCCTTACGCGGCCATCCTCACGGGGGTGGAGTTCGACCACGCGGACATCTTCCGCGACCTGGACCAGGTGCGCGGGGTTTTCCGGGGGTTTGTGGAATCCATCGACCGGAACGGGTTTTTACTGGTAGAATCGTCTGACACGCATGGACGGGAGATCGCGGAAACGGCCGCGCCCTGCCGGTTGGAAACTTACGGGTTTGCCGAAGGGGCGGACTGGCGGGTTTCGGGCTACCGGGTCGCCGGGGGGTCGTGCTCCTTCTTGCTGAGCCATAACGGGCAGGCGTGGGGGCAACTCTCGCTCCCTCTCGCGGGACGGTACAACGCGGAAAACGCCGCCGCCGTCGCCGCGCTGTGCGCCCACCTCGGGATCGGCCCGGCGGAGGTGGCGAAGGGTTTCCTGGGGTTCAAGGGGATCAAGCGCAGGCAGGAGGTGGTGGGGGTGAAGAACGGGGTCACGGTGCTGGACGATTTCGCCCACCACCCGACGGCCATTCGCCGGACGATCGAAGGGGTGCGCGAGGCGTACCCGGGGTGCCGGTTGTGGGCGGTGTTCGAGCCGCGCTCGGCTTCGTCGCGCCGCCGGGTCTTTCAGGATTCCTTTCCGCCCAGTTTCCTGGGAGCGGACCGGGTGCTGATCGCCGGGCTCTTCGCGCCGGAAAAGATCAAGCCGGAGGAGCGGCTCGACGTGGCGCGGGTCGTGGCGGATATCGGGTCGCTCGGCGGCCGGGCGGAACTGATCGAAGGGGTGGAGGAAATCGTCGACCGGGTCGGGCGGGACTGCGCGCCGGGCGACGTGGTGCTGGTGATGTCGTCGGGCGGATTCGGCGGGATCCACCGGAAACTCCTCGACCGGATCGGATGATATATTAAGGTATAGAACATTCATGCCCATCTTTGGAAAACTGAAATTATCGCTTATCCGCAAGGGCGTTTTTTTGGGTCCGAGCGCGCTGGAGGCGGCGGAGATCTCGCGCGGGTGCGTGGCCGGCGCGCCGGGGGAGGAGATTGCGCTCGCCCTGGCGGAGAACTTCATCGTCAAGGTGGCGTTGCGGCCCGATCCGGCGGACTGTCCCCGGCTGGAGATCAAGGATGGCGCGCCCAGCCTGCGGCTGGAGGACGGGGTGATGGACGTGGGGATCATCCCGCTTCCGCAATTCATTCGCCAGCAGATGCAGACCCGCTCGCCGATTTCGGAAAACGTGTGCCTCGACGGGTATTGTCTCAATGTGTTTCTCCGCGCCGTGGGCCAGGGGTCTCGGCTCAATCTGAAGCAGGACGAGGTGCTGGATGTCATCCGCAACGCGTTCGAGGAAGGGGTGGCGGACCTGGTGCAGATCAACATGGATTACAGCAAGGCGCCCGACCGCGGCTTCACGCGGTTACTGCCGGTGATCCAGGCGATCAAGAAAACCTTCAATACGTTTGTGGCGTTGCGGGGATTCCCCCCCGAAAACCGGCAATTGCTCGACCGGCTTTACGCGGCGGGAGTGGACCTGCTGAACCTGCCTCTGGAGGGTTTCGCCGGAGGCGGCAATGTGGAGGTTCCATCGTATTCGCAAATCCTGGATGCGCTGGAATATGCCGCCGGGGTGTTTTCGCCGGGGGCGCTGTGGACCGAGCTGGCGCTGGGGGGAAACCCCGGCCCCATCAAGGACAAGATCGATGCGCTGGCGAAAAAGAACATCGTGCCGCTGTTGAAGTTGCAGGCGCCGAGTATTTCCACCGGTAACGAGTACGAGCGGGTCCAGGACGTGGTGCGGCACCTCGACCGGGCGGCGCAGGAGGCCCGGCTCCCCCTGAAATGGCTCTACCCGGCCTGCCGCTACGTTTCTCCGCTCGATACGGCATTCTTCCTCTCCAAGCCGAAGAACGCCCGTCTCAAGCTGACCCCGGTCTACAAATCCCCGCTCGGACGCAAGGCCTCGGAAGGGTTTGCGGCCCTGCGCCGCCGGCTTCGCATCAAGAACGTCAGCGACTCTTACGAATCGGCCGGATTGTGACGGCTCTTCGAGCCCGGCTCGAATGGTGTAAGGTTTTGGCTCCCCCGCCGACTCAATTTGAAATTTTCATTTCTCTTTGCTAGGGTGGTATCCAGGTGATCCCATGAACACGATGACCGGCCCAAACCTTTCTTCCCCGGCGGTTCCTTCCGCAACCCGCATCCCCGAGGTGCCGCTGGTTTCGCTCGACACGCTATGGATGCAGGTCGGGGGAACCTTATGCAATCTCTCCTGCACGCATTGCTTCATCAGTTGCGGGCCAAAAAACCACAATCACGCGATGATGTCCCTTGCCGAGGTGCGGCGCCTGCTGGACGATGCCGGGGCGCTCGCGGTCAAGGACTACTGGATCACCGGCGGCGAGGTGTTCCTGAACCCGCAGATCTTCGGGATCCTCGAGGCGATTCTCGAACGGGGTCCCCTGGGCGTGTTGACCAACGGCACGCTGATCACCCCCGACAAGGCGCGCGCTCTTGCGGACATTCAATCCCGTTCCCCGCACCGGTTGACCCTGCGCATCAGCATGGAAAGTTTCGACGAGGAGGCCAACAACCGTATCCGCGGGGCGCAGGCCTACCGCAAGGCGGTGGAGGGGTTGCGCAACCTGGCCGCGGTGGGTTTCTCCCCCATCCTTACCGTCACCCGAAGCTGGGAAGAGGAAGAGGACGGGCCGATGGAGAACCGGTTCCTGGAATTTCTCCGTCAAAACGACGTTCCCGAACCCCGGATCAAGATTCTTCCCGGATTCCTCCTCGGCCGACTCGCCGAAAACGAGCGGGGTTATATGGAAGAGGAGCGGGTGACGGAAAAATGTTTCGAGAATTTTCCCATCACCAACCTGCAATGCGCGTCATCGCGGATGGCGACCAGCAAGGGAGTCTTTGTCTGCCCGATCTTGGTGGACGAGGACCGGGCGCGCATGGGCGAGACGCTGAAGGAGACCCTGCGTCCCTTTCCCCTGGCCCATTCCGCCTGCTACACCTGCCGCGTATCGGGAATGTCCTGCAAATCCTGACGCCTTCCCGCTTTCCCTCATTCCCTCCCGGGATCTTCCTGCGGACGATGGAATTTCCGTGGGTTGGATGCCTCCCGGATCTGTGTTAGCATCAGTTAAACCCTGTTTATCCAATTGAACGCGAAGAGATGAAATGGCATTGACCTATAGCACGATGGTTCCCTTGAACAGCCGGGCGGCCGATTTTTCCCTGCCGGGCACCGACGGGCGCACTTACACCCTGGATAGTTTCAACGATGCCCGGGTGCTGGTGTTGATCTTCATGTGCAATCATTGTCCTTACGTCAAGGCGGTGCTTCCGAGGCTGATCGATTTGCAGAACCAATTCCGCGACCGGGGAGTTCGGCTGGCGGGAATCAATTGCAACGATGCGGACCGGTATCCCGACGACTCATTCGAGAGCATGCAAACGCTGGCGCGGGAAAAAAATCTTCCCTTCCCCTATCTTTTCGACGCAAGCCAGAACGTGGCCCGCACTTACGATGCCGTGTGCACTCCCGATATCTACGTTTACGGCGGCGAACGCACCCTGGTTTACCGGGGTCGGATCGACGACGACTGGGAGCGCCCGGACCGGGCGGCCCGCCATGATTTGCAGGATGCGGTCGAGTCCATTCTTGCCGGCCGTCCGGTGAACCCCGAGCAGATCCCCTCCATGGGTTGCTCCATAAAGTGGAAGGCCTGAAAATTACATGGATAACCTGAGAAAATGGATTCTGACCCTTGCCGGGGTGGTTTTGATCGGATCGCTGTTCGCGGATACCTTTCTTAATTTTTACATCGACTGGCTGTGGTTCGAAAG
>PCWF01000031.1:0-2923 GCA_002796165.1 Nitrospinae bacterium CG11_big_fil_rev_8_21_14_0_20_56_8 | reverse complement strand
TCCGCGCAAGTGGGACTCGGGTTCGGCGTAGGGCTGATCTTTTTCCTGCTCACCTGGTGGCCGCTTCGAAACCTTTACCGCCGCACCTCGCATCTTCCCATTCTTTTATCCGACGAAGTCCAGCGCGAAATTCCGATCCTGGGGCTGGTGGCTTCCAACCTCGGCCCTTTATTCCTGTTTGGTCCGCTCCTGCTGGCGGTGGTAACGGGGTTTGTGCTGTCCCAGCAATGGGAAGTGGTGCTGAAATTCCTCAACGCGGTTCCTTTTGGGAGTGTCGACCCGATCTTCGGGAGGGATTATTCCTTTTACCTCTTCACCCTTCCGATGGTCATCGTGGCCAAGTCTCTGGCCTGGGAGATCTGGGTGGTGGTCACCATCGGCGTGGGGCTGGTTTATTTTTTCAAGCGATTCATGTATGTGGACCTGCGCGGGGTGGTGCTGGTTCCCGAAGCGCAACGGATGCTCAGTTTTCTTGCGGGGATGTTTTTTATCCTGCTCGGGCTGGAATTTTTCCTGGAGCGGTACACCCTCCTGATCGGGGGGAGTGGGGTGGTTTCGGGAATCGGATTCGCCCAGGATTACGGCCGCCTGCCGCTCCTCAAGGTCATGATCGCCGCGTCGGCCGGAGGAGCCGCCGTCTGTTTTCTCAACATCCTCCGGTACGGGATGAAAAAAGTCGTTGTCGCGGGGATCATCCTGGGTGTGGCGTATCTGGCGGGAAATGTTTATCCGAAGATTCTGCAAAAATTCGTGGTCGCTCCCAACGAGCTGATTAAAGAAACCCCTTACATTCGAAACACGGTCGCGGGAACCCTTGCGGGTTACGGGCTGTCCCGGGTCAACACCCAGGAACTGACGGGAGAGGACGCGCTCAATGCCGCGGCCATCCACCGCAACAACGTGACCATCAAGAATATCCGGTTGTGGGACCAGGAGCCGCTTCTCGATACGCTGGGGCAGATCCAGGAAATCCGCACCTATTACCAGTTCAAATCCATCGATAACGACCGTTACACGATCGACGGAGATTACCGGCAGACGCTCCTGTCGCCCCGCGAATTGACGAGCTCAAGCCTTCCCAACCGCACCTGGATCAACGAGCACCTCACGTTTACCCACGGCTACGGGCTTTCCCTGAGCCCCGTGAACGAGGTGACTCCCGAGGGGCTTCCCGTGCTGTTCATCAAGGATATCCCCCCGAAATCGGAAGCGGACCTGAAAGTGACCCGTCCCGAAATCTATTTCGGGGAATTGTCCAACGACTATGTGTTCGTCAACACCGGGACCAAGGAATTCGATTACCCGGAGGGGGAAAAAAACGTTTACCGAAATTATGAGGGGAAAGGCGGATTCCCGGTTGGCTCGTTCTTCCGCAAAATTCTTTTGGCCTTCCATTTCAAGACGGCCAAGATTTTCTTTTCGCAGGACATCAACGAAGACAGCCGGGTGTTAATGTACCGAAATATCGCCGACCGCGTGCGGAAGGTGGCTCCCTTCCTGCGCCTGGACAACGACCCCTATCTGGTCGTTTCGGAAGGCCGCATGGTATGGATGTGGGACGCCTACACGGTGAGCGACAAGTTCCCCTATTCGCAGACGATCCCCCGTTTCGGGAACTATGTGAGGAACTCGGTCAAAATCGTAATCGACGCCTACGACGGGTTTATGGACTTTTACGTGGCCGATCCGGAGGACCCGATCATTCAGTCGTACCGGGCCATCTTCCCCGCCCTGTTCAAGAACCTGTCGGAAATGAGCGGTAACCTGAAAACCCATATTCGGTATCCCTCGGACCTGTTCGCCATCCAGTCTTTCGTCTACGCGACGTACCATATGAAAGAGCCGCAGGTGTTTTACAACAAGGAAGACCAATGGGAGATTCCCGAGATCGACAGCCGCGCCATGCAACCCTACTACACCATCATGCGTCTTCCCGGCAAGGAAGGTGAGGAATACATCCTCATGCTACCGTTCACCCCGCGCGGCAAGAGCAACCTCTCGGCATGGATGGTCGCGCGAAGCGACGGCGAGCATTACGGCAAACTGGAGGTTTACACCTTTCCCAAACAAAAATTGATCTACGGCCCCACCCAGATCGTGGCGCGGATCAACCAGGAAGCGGAAATCTCACGCCAGATCTCTCTTTGGGATCAACGCGGATCGCGGGTCATTCAGGGGAACCTGCTGGTTATCCCCATCGAAGAATCCCTCATTTACGTCCGGCCCCTGTACTTGAAAGCCGACGCGGGGAAAATCCCCGAACTCAAGCGGGTGATCGTGGGGTACAAGGACCAGATCGCCATGGAACCGACGCTGGACGAGGCGCTGGGGAAAATTTTCCCCGGCCTGGCGGAACAACTTCCGCAGGAGAGGGTGGCTCCCGCTATTGCGGAAGGCCCCCAAGTGTCCGCCCCGAAAACCGATTCCACCGGCACGTTGGCGGTGAACCCCGAGGAATTGAAAAAAATCCGGGATAACTTTCAGCAGATCCTGTCGGCCCAGAAGGTCCTGGACACCACGCTGGATTCGTATCGGAAGGAACTGGAAGAACTCGGCCGGTCGCTGGACCGGATCGTCCCCCAGGCAAAGGAGACCCCCGGCCCCGCGCAGGGAAAATAAACCGTCAGTCCACGAAGGGGAACAGGCTCATCTGGGAAACGTCGGGCTCCTGATCTTCCACCGGGACCGGGTATTCGCCGTTGAAACAGGCGGTGCAAAACCTTTCCTTCCCATCGCCAAAGATACCCATCATTTTTTCCAGACTGAGGTAATGCACGGAATCCGCCAGCAGGAAGGCGCGGATCGCCTCGATATCATGCGTGGAGGCGATGAGTTCATTTTTGGTCGGGGTATCGATCCCATAAAAACAGGAGAAGTGACCCGGGGGGGAGCAGATGCGGAGGTGTACTTCCCGGGCACCGGC
>PCWF01000056.1:3430-5192 GCA_002796165.1 Nitrospinae bacterium CG11_big_fil_rev_8_21_14_0_20_56_8 | reverse complement strand
ACTCGGCCAACATCAAGGCTGAAAATCCGGTTGGCCTGGGCCTTTGTGCCGCAACCGACCTGGAAAAAGCCGTCGCCGTCGCCCGCGCACGGTCCAGAACCGTCCATGCACCGAAAACCGAGCCTGCGCCTGTTGAAGGGGCGGCACCGATTTCTGCACCGCCGGTTATGGAACCGACCGACGAGAGCTGATTTTTCCGGCGTTATATATCTGGAACGCAAAAACGGCCGACACATAATGTCGGCCGTTTTTTCTTGATCGGTGAAGACCCGCTCAGTGCGCTTTGAGATACTCAATAACGGCTTTGCGCTCGTCTTCTTTCTTCAGCTTGAAACCCATGGCTGAAGGGTGGCCGGTTCTGGCTTTGGTGAATTTGCTCGGATTTTCCAGGTACTCGGAAACCGATGCTTCATCCCACGTCCAGTCAGCGCCTTTGAGGCCCTTGTAACGATTGTAACCTTCTGCTGTACCGGCCTTGCGACCGATAACGCCATGCAGTGACGGACCAACCTTGTGCTTACCAGCTTCAACAGAGTGACAAGCCTTACATTTCTTGAAAACCTTTTCACCCTCATCAGCTTTCGATGCGGTCGGTACGGTCGCCAGCGCAAACGCACATGCAGCAACACACCCAAACATCATTTTTGTAATATTCATTAGTTCCTACCTTCATCATTGGTTCAGTGAGGCTCGTCGCCCACGTCAGAAATACCCGGGGAACCTAGCCGTTTTATACCGCTTTTTAAAGCACTCCCGTCGGCATTCGTGATGATTTAATGATCAGCCCTGCAGCAGTTTCTGCGTGCACACCTCTTCAATCGCTGCCGTCAGTACCGTCATGGCGCTTTTAATCTCATCAACGCTCGGCAAGGTTGGCGCAATGCGAATGTTGCGGTCATACGGGTCCTTGCCATAAGGATACGTCGACCCTGCCGGCGTCATTTTGACACCTGCGTCGGCACAACGCTTGATGACGGCTGCGGCACAGCCATCCAGCACATCAAGACTGACAAAATAACCACCGTCAGGTCTGGTCCAGGTCGCGAGGCCCGTACCGCCAAGGCTTTTCTCCAGCGCGTCCTCGACAGCCGCAAACTTCGGCGCAACGATCTCTGCATGCTTTTGCATATGCGCCAGAATGCCGTCCATGTTCTTGAAGAAACGGACATGACGCAGCTGGTTGATCTTGTCAGGACCGATCATCGCATAATTGATTTTTTCCAGATGATCTTTGATGTTGGCCGGGCTTGAAGCCAGCATCGCAACCCCGGCCCCGGCGAGGGTAATCTTCGACGTTGAGCCAAAGACAATCG
The DNA here is from genome assembly GCA_002796165.1 of Nitrospinae bacterium CG11_big_fil_rev_8_21_14_0_20_56_8. GTDB lineage: Bacteria > Nitrospinota > Nitrospinia > Nitrospinales > VA-1 > 21-14-0-20-56-8. Next base: position 3,879 of record PCWF01000056.1, on the reverse strand, counting down.
CCCGGTCAGGGTTTCCCGCCGCTTCGCAGGCCGTGATGATATCGCTGAGCGAGACCGGTCCTTTGCCGAGATGGTGCACCGCATAGGCATTATCCCAGAGCAGACGAAAATCGTTCGCCGCCGTCGGCATGGATGCCATCGCCTCGACCGTTTCCGCTGAATAGCTCTCACCGGACGGGTTGGAATATTTCGGCACGCACCAGATCGCCTTGACCGATGCATCGTCCTTGACCAGCGCCTGCACCGCTTCCATGTCCGGACCATCGGGGGTCATCTCGACGGTGATCATCTCAATCCCGAGCCGTTCGCAAATGGCGAAATGGCGGTCATAACCCGGCACCGGGCAGATGATTTTAGGGTTCTGATCGCGCCACGGGCCATTGCCGCCCGGCACACCGAACATCATCGCGTTGGACAAAACGTCCCACATCATCGACAGGCTGGAATTA
>PCWF01000056.1:1190-3400 GCA_002796165.1 Nitrospinae bacterium CG11_big_fil_rev_8_21_14_0_20_56_8 | reverse complement strand
ACAATGGTCAGCATTGCCTCGCTGAGATCGAGCTGTTCGGGTGACGGCTTGCCGCGCGTCATATCGAGGCTGAGATTGCGACCGCGCAATGTATCCATGCGCTTTACGGCTGCGTCGTGATGTTTGCGGACCTCTTCCGGGTTCGCTGTTGTGAGATTCATCGTCTGGTCCTTGTTATAAATCAGTCTGTAACATCCAGGGGGTAGTTTTGCGGCAGTCTGCCGCCGTCACAATAGATCGTCTCGCCGGTAATATAACTGGCGTCATCAGATGCCAGAAACACACACACCGAGGCAATTTCGTCGGGCTCACCGGGACGTCCCAGCGGAGTCCGCGACAGAACGCGTTTTTTGGCCTCGGGATTGGCCATCATGGTCTTGCCCATCTCGGTGGCAATCGTGCCAGGCCCGACCGCATTGACGCGGATACCATGCGGTGCCAGTGCCAGCGCCATCGATTTGGTCAGTTGCAGCACCCCGCCCTTACATACCGTATAGGGCGTTGCCGACGGGATCGCGACGACGGCATTGATGGATGACATGTTGATAATGGTGCCGCTGCCCTGCTTGACCATCTGTGCTGCCGCCGACTGACCGGCAAAGAAGAACCCGGTCAGATTAACCGCGAGTGTCTTGTTCCAGTCATCCTCGCTCAGATCCAGGAAGTCCTTGGCGATCAGCAGCGCCGCGTTGGACAGGTGCACGTCAACACGTCCGTAAGCCTCAACGGCGGCGGCAATCAGATCATCGCAATCGGCTTTGGATGAGACGTCGCAGGCAAAATAAAACGCTTCACCACCGGCGTCTCGGATGGCTTTGGCAACGGCTTCGCCTTTGGCCAGCTGAATATCAGAGACAACAACTTTCGCCCCCTCGCGCGCGAAGCGCAATGCGCAAGCCTCGCCAATACCCTGTGCCGCGCCGGTAATGACGCAGACCTTATCCTTGAGACGCATGCCGTATCCTTATTCCTTGCGCGACGAGCCGTACCCGACCCCTTCCAGCGCCACCTTGATTTCGTCCAAAATCATCGGGTCGTCAATAGTCGCCGGCATCTTCCATTCTTTATTGTCGGCAATCGACTGCATGGTACCACGGAGAATCTTGCCGGACCGGGTCTTGGGCAAGCGCTGCACCACCGTCGCCTGTTTGAAGGCAGCGACAGGGCCGATCTTCTGGCGGACCAGTTGAACCACATCGTGGACGATATCCTCGGCCTCGCGGGTCACCCCGGCTTTCAGCACCAGGAATCCGAACGGCAATTGTCCCTTCATCTGATCATCGACGCCGATCACCGCACATTCGGCGACATCCGGATGTGAGGCCAGCACTTCTTCCATGCCACCGGTCGACAGCCGGTGCCCGGCAACGTTAATGATATCGTCGGTTCTGGCCATAATGTAGATATAGCCATCTTCATCGAACATCCCGGCATCGGCGGTTTTGTAGTAGCCCGGATATTCTTCGAGGTAGGCATCAATATAGCGCTGGTCGGCATTCCACAGCGTCAGCAGGCTGGACGGCGGCATCGGCAGCTTGACGCAAATCGCACCGATCGTACCCGCGGCAACCGGCTCGTGCGTTTCCTCGTTGAGAACCTGAACATTCCAGCCCGGCACCGGCTTGGTTGGTGATCCGGGTTTGACCGGGTATTCGTGCAAACCCAGGCAGTTCGATGCAATCGGCCAACCGGTTTCGGTCTGCCACCAGTGATCGACGACCGGCACTTTCAGGGTATCAATGGCCCAATTCAGGGTATCCGGGTCGGTTCGCTCCCCGGCCAGAAACAGTGAATCGAGCGAACTGATATCATAGTGTTTCAAAAGCTCGGCGTTCGGGTCTTCCTTGCGGATCGCCCGGAACGCGGTCGGTGCCGTAAACAGGACCTTGATCTTGTGATCGTCAATCATCCGCCAGAAAGCCCCGGCATCCGGTGTCCCGACCGGCTTGCCTTCGTACATGATCGTCGTGCAACCGTGTAACAGCGGCGCATATACGATGTAGGAATGCCCGACCACCCAGCCGACATCAGACGCCGCCCAGTACACGTCACCCGGATCAACGCCATAGATATTCTTCATCGACCATTTGAGTGCCACCGCATGGCCGCCGTTATCGCGGACAACCCCCTTCGGCTGCCCCGTGGTGCCCGAGGTATAGAGGATATAAAGCGGATGGGTGGATTCGACAGGGACACAATCAGCCGGCGCA
>PCWF01000056.1:0-1110 GCA_002796165.1 Nitrospinae bacterium CG11_big_fil_rev_8_21_14_0_20_56_8 | reverse complement strand
TTCCCAGTCGACGTGTTTGACCGCCGTAACGACCGCCTCGCATTCCGGCCGCTTGATCACCATGCAGGCATCCGGCTTGTGGGTTGCCAGCACAATCGCCTCGTTCAGCAGCGGCATGTATTCGATGACGCGGTTAACCTCGATCCCGCAGGTCGCCGACATGATGACCTTGGGCTTGGCATCATTGATTCGGACAGCCAGTTCGTTCGATGCAAAGCCACCGAACACAACCGAGTGGATGGCCCCCAAGCGGGCACAGGCAAGCATCGCAATTGCCGCTTCGGCAATCATCGGCATGTAGATGACGACGCGGTCACCCTTTTCCACACCTTCCGCCTTGAGCGCGCCGGCGACCTGCCTGACTTCGCCCAAAAGCTGCTCATAGGTGTAGGTGCGTACTGTGCCGCCGGTAACCGGGCTGTCATAGATCAGCGCCGCCTGCTGGCCACGACCATCCTCGACATGGCGATCCAGGCAATTATAGCAGGTATTCAGCTCACCACCGGCAAACCAGCGATAGAACGGTTTGCTGGAGTCATCGAGGACCTTGTCCCACTTTTTCGTCCACGTGATGGCTTCGGCGGCATCACCCCAAAACCCTTCAGGGTCATTGATGGAACGGGCATAGGCTTGTTCAAAGGCATTCGTCATGGCTGCGGTCTCCCTTGGCGGCGCGAAATTGCTGTTCATCACGCTCTTTAACTTGTCTCATTGGTTCGGCATTATGCAAAAAAATAAAAGCACGTGCACGCATCAAGCATGAACATTCAGGGAGCAGAACTATGAGCGACGTCAATATTTACGACATTGATCTGGATCAGACGCCGGCCAATTACACCCCCCTGTCGCCATTGACATTCATTCGCAGAACCGCCGCCGTTTATCCCGATCTGACGTCGATCATTCATGGCAAACGGCGTTACACATGGTCCGAAACGTATGCCCGTTGCCGGCAACTGGCTTCAGCCCTGGCCAAGCGTGGCGTCAAGAAAGGCGACACCGTCGCGGTGATGGCCTCGAACACGCCGGAAATGTACGAATGCGCTTTCGGTCCGGCGATGATCGGTGCTGTCGTCAACACGCTCAATGTCAGACTGGATGCGGATATTA
>PCWF01000254.1:5213-9478 GCA_002796165.1 Nitrospinae bacterium CG11_big_fil_rev_8_21_14_0_20_56_8 | reverse complement strand
CAAAATCGCACTCAACAATCAAAATTGCCTACTACGCCTAACCACGCCAACAGGGAGAATTTTCATGAAAAGACGTGAGTTCCTTAAAAAATCCGCAGTCGCCGGCGCCGCCGGCGCGGCGGCCGTGACGCTTGCCAAGCCTGCGCTGTCGCAGGGCCGCAAGGAGATGATCATCGTCTCCACCTGGCCGCGCGACTTCCCGGGTCTTGGGCTCAGCGCGCAGCGCCTTGCCGCCCGCATTCCGGTCCTGACCGACGGCCGCATCCAGGTGAAATACTTCGCCTCCGGCGAACGCGTCGGCGCCTTCGATTCGTTCGACGAAGTGGCCTCGGGCAATTCCCAGGCCTACATCGGCGCCGACTACTACTGGAAAGGCAAGCACCCGGGCTGGGCCTACTTCACCGCCGTTCCGTTCGGCTTCGCCTATGCGGAAATGGACGCCTGGATGAAGTACGGCGGCGGTCAGCAGCTGCATGACGAACTTGCGGCCGGCTTCGGTATCAAGGGCTTCCCCTGCGGCAACACGGGGTGCCAGATGGGTGGCTGGTTCAACAAGGAGATCAACTCCGCCGCCGACTTCAAGGGCCTGAAAATGCGTATCCCGGGCCTGGGCGGCGACGTGCTGGCCAAGCTGGGCGCCTCGACCGTGTCCCTGCCGGGCAGCCAGATTTATGAAAACCTGGTTTCCGGCGCCATTCAGGCGACCGAATGGGTCGGCCCCTACAACGACTACTTCATGAAGTTTTATGAAGCGGCCAAGTTCTACTACTATCCGGGCATGCACGAGCCGGCCTCGCAGCTGCACATGGGCATGAACAAGAAGTGGTGGGACGGCCTGTCGAAGACGGACCAGGCCATCATCGAAGCCGCCTGCAAGCTGGTGAAGAAGGGGCAAAAGGTGTCACCGGAGATCATGATTCCGCTGGTGGCCCATGTCAACGAGTTCACCCGGGTCCGGGACCTGATCGTGGCGGAGGCGAAAGACGTCATCGACAAATCGGAAGTCTCCCTGGATTACAAAATCGGGACGATGATCGAGCTACCCCGGGCCGCGGTGACGGCCGACGAAATCGCGGCGAAGGCGGACTTTTTTTCCTTCGGCACGAACGATCTCACGCAAACGGGCTTCGGGCTCAGCCGCGACGACGCGGGACGGTTCCTGCCGTTTTATCTGGAAAACGGTCTTTTGAAGGAAGATCCCTTCGTCTCGCTCGACCAGAAAGGCATGGGGGTGCTGATCCGGATGGCCATCGATAAGGGCAAGCCGGTCAATCCGTCCCTCCACCTGGGCGTATGCGGGGAGCATGGGGGCGACCCGAAGTCGATCGACTTTTTCCACCAGGTGGGGGTCGACTACGTGAGTTGTTCCCCCTTCCGGGTGCCGACGGCGCACCTGGCCGCGGCGCAGGCCGTGATCCGCAACCGCTGACCGCATCGTTTCGATCGTTGACCCCGCAACCTTCGTTGCGGATGATGTGGAATATCCTGGGGAGTCGGCCCGGCCTCCTCCCGTCCTGAAGATGGGCGCGCATGCGTTTTCTTTCCGCCACATGGGGTTGTCTCGCTTTGTCCGCCGCGGTGCTGGCCGTGTTCGGGCGAATCGTATGCAATGATTTCATCGAGTTCGACGACCTCGCCTACATCGCCGGGAACGTCCATGTCACCGGCGGCTTCACTCCCGAAAACCTCCGCTGGGCGCTGACGTCGGACTATCTGGGGAACTGGCATCCGCTGACGTGGGGGATGCACATGCTCGATTACCGGTTGTTCGGGGCGGACGCCTCCGGGCACCATGCGACCAGCCTCTTCCTGCACCTCGCCAACACCCTTCTTCTCTTTCTCCTGCTGTTTCGTCTGACGGGCCGGTTCTGGCCGTCGCTGGCGGCGGGCGCCCTGTTCGGGGTGCATCCCATGCACGTGGAATCGGTGGCCTGGGCATCCGAGAAAAAAGATCTCCTCTCGGGATGGTTCGGCCTGTTGTCGTTGTGGGCTTACGCACGGTATGCGGAGCGGCCGCGGCTTTCCGCGTATCTTCTCGTAACGGGGGTTTTCGTTCTGGGCCTCATGTGCAAGCCCATGCTGGTCACCCTGCCTTTGATGTTTCTGCTGATGGATTTCTGGCCGCTCAACCGCGTGACGGGCGGAAGCAACGGTGACGGAACCTGGCGGTCGAATGTCCTGGCCCTGCTCAAGGAAAAAATTCCCTGGTTTCTTCTTTCGATGGCGTTAAGCGCGGCGGCCTATGGATTCCAGGGGAGCCAGGGAGCCATGAGCCGCATCCCGGTTGCGGAGCGCCTGGCGCACGCGGTGGAGGGGTATGCCGCTTACATTTTAAAACTGTTCTGGCCGATGGATCTGGCGGTACTTTATCCCTACGTTTCCGGGGTGGCGTGGGGGCGATTGGGCCTCTCCCTCGTCCTGCTGGCGGGGATCACGGTTTGGGTTCTGCGCAACTGCGGGCGCCGGCCGTGGCTGGGGTTTGGCTGGCTCTGGTTCCTGGGCACTTTGATTCCCGTGATCGGGCTGGTAAAAATCGGTCCGCAATCCATTGCCGACCGGTACACCTATCTTCCCTATATCGGGTTGTTTGTCTTGTTGTGTTGGGAAACCGCGGAGGCGGTGGAGAACCGTTTTTCATCCGGGCAACGGCGCGGGCTGGCCGTCCTGGGGGCCTGCGGCCTCGCTCTCCTCATGGCCCTTTCATTTCAGCAGGCGGGCCGGTGGAAGGATTCGGCCACGCTTTTCGGACACGCGCTCCGCGTCACATCGGGAAACTACATCCTGCACAATTACCTGGGGAACGCCCTGTACCGCCAGGGCAAGGCCGAGGAAGCCGCCGTTCATTTCCGGCGGGCGGCGGAGATCAATCCCTATTACGCCGAGGCGCACCACAACCTCGGCGGTTATCTGTACGCCGCGGGGAAATTGAAAGAAGCGGAGGCCGAATTCCGAACCGCGCTGATCCTGAAACCTGGTTATCTCCCCTCCCGGGAATACCTGGATAAAATTTACGCCGAGTGGAAGGCGCCGAGCCTCCCCCCCCGCGCCGGGCAAAATCCTTGACTTCGCCCCATAGACTTTCCATAATTACAGGATTCTTTGAACTTTTTTAAAGGCGCCCCCAATCATCCGTGATGGCGCGTGACTGCCGATATGCGGATTCCTTATTCTCGAGGACCTGCACAGGGCAAACGGTCATTGGGGGAGGTTCCTTTGGATCTAGCCTCAACCTGTTCGATTTTCCCCAGCATCCGTCCTTAAGGTTCCGATAGCACCCCGGGACCGGCCGCCTTCGGGAGACCGGCGGTTGGGAGGATTTATCGAAAAAAAATAATCGGAGCGAATGATGAAAATAGCGATGACGGGGATCACCGGCCTTGTGGGATCCCACCTGATCAAGCAGTTGACGCAGAATCCCAATGGCGGCGAGGCGCCGCAGGTTCGCGCCCTGATCCGTGAAACCAGCGTGGTGGAACACCTGAAGCCATTTGAGGACGTGGACTACATTATCGGCGGGCTGGAGGACCGGGAGTCTCTGGCGAAACTGGTGGAGGGAAGGGATGCCGTAGTCCACCTGGCGCATTTTCCCGGCCCGGTCAAAGCGACCGATGAGTTGGTGCGCACCAACGTGAGCGGGTCGTTCGACCTTCTCGAAGAAGCCCGCAAGGCCGGGGTGCGGCAGGTGATATTCATGAGCGCCTGCACGATCTTCGGACAAATTCTTCCCACGGTGAACAAGGAACACCCGCTTGACGAGACGCACCCGGTCATGCCCAGCACTCTGTACGGGGCCATCAAGTCATCCGTCGAATCGTTTTGTTTCCATTTTCAAAAGAGCCGGGCGTTCGACGTGGTCATCCTGCGTCCGGTCACCATTTACGGGGTCCGGCCCGAAATCGACAAGTCCGAGTGGTTCCGCACCATCGATTACCTGGCCACCAATTACAATGTGGATGTGAAGGGAAGCACCAAGTATGTTTCGGTGGACTCGGTGGTGCAGGCGGTGATCCAAAGTCTGGGCAACAAGGATGCCGCAGGCAAAGTGTTTCATCTGGTGGACGGTCACATCCATAACCTGGACCTGGCAAAGATGATTGCCGAAATGGTGGATTCCTTCGGGGAAGTCGAAGGGGTGATGGGAGAGGAAGGAGTCCCCATGTCGAACGAAGCGGCCCGTCAACTGGGAGTCGAGTTCCGGGGAATGGACGGCATCAAGGAATACATCAAACTCGTTTACGAGTTACAGACCAAATATGGCGGGGCCC
>PCWF01000254.1:0-5177 GCA_002796165.1 Nitrospinae bacterium CG11_big_fil_rev_8_21_14_0_20_56_8 | reverse complement strand
GAACCGGGAGGATTCCGGAAGCGGGATCAGACGGTGATGTTGATTTTGCTTTCGCCGCCCCGGGTTTTCTCCGAGATACGGCTTTGCTCTCCGCCCATGTTTCCGGTGGGGGTGGGCGGCGGCAGGGGCCGCGTTTCCGCTTCGCGCGACACGCTTCCCTTTTCCTGCGTCGAGGCGGATTTCAGGTTCCTGCCTTCGGTCGCATCGTCTTCGGCTCCCGTCGCAACGACGCGTTGAGCGGCGATAAAATTCCCCAGACTATTGATCTCCACGCACTCCCTCCCGGACGAATCGCAATAGTGGATCAGAGATTATCCAGCACGTCCTTCATGGCGTTTTTCAGCCGCAGGACTTCTTCAGCCGGAATCTGACGAACAACCTTCTGAGTTTTCCCGTCGACGATTTTTACGACCACCTGGTTATTGTCGGTGATCTTGATCTGCCGCTGAACTTCAGGTGGAATGGTTGCTTCCGGATTTTGAAGCGTGCTTTGGCCCTCGGCGTTTGGAGCCGGGATCCCCCCCGTCGCGTTTTCAACCTGTTCCAGCGCCCGTTTCCCTTCATTGGAAAGGGAAACCGAGTCGTTGGAAGGGGTTTGGACATCCACAGGAGGTGCCGGACGACTCGCCGGGCTGGAACTGGGCCGCGGCCGAGCGGGTTCGACAGGAGGTCTTCCTGTTGGGTTTACTGCTTCGGTGTCCATGACTGATTACCTTCGATGCCTTTTGTTAATAAGCCTTGGCCCGGAAGGAAACTATTGAAACTAAACGGTTTTTTCGCCGCCGTTTTCCCGGGCGCATAAAAACCAGGCAGTAGTCGCACTCTTCTTTTCGGAACATACGGGAAAAACTTTAGGGGAGATTTCCAGAAAAAACCGAAATCCAATATTTTTTTTAATGCCGTTCCGAATTCACGTGTGGCGATCCGTTTTCCTGCATTTCCCGGTTTTCCCCGGTTCCCCGGGATCCCAGGAAATCGTTGAGTTTGTTGCGGGTAGGCGGTATGATAACGGCTTTGCTCCGTTAAAAACATGGGCTCCGCCGCCCGTCTGGATAGAACGATGAAGGATTTTTCCAGGATTTTAAGCTATGCCCGGCCCTATCGGGGCAAGATCATCCTCGCTTTTTTCTGCCTGGTATTCACTTCAGGCATCAACCTGCTCCTGCCGTTGGTCGTCAAGAACATGATCAACGCGGTCATGGTGGTGCGGGATGCGGTGGAACTCAACCGCCTTACGGTCGTGGGGGTGGTGGTGGTTCTCCTGCAAGCCGCCTTCGGCATCGCTCACAATTATATTTTCGGATTTGTGGGCCACCGGGTGACCACCGATTTCCGCAAGGATTTCTTTTCTCACATCCTGACCCTGTCGCTGGGTTTTTTCCATTCCCGGCGGGTGGGAGAAATTCTCTCGCGCATGAGTAGCGATATTTCGGTGATTCAGAACGCGCTGATCGCCATCCCCATGGCCGTCCTGCGGCAAACGATCACCCTGGTGGGCGCGCTGGCCATCATCCTGTTTCTGAACTGGAAGTTGACGGGGCTGATCCTTCTCGTCCTCCCCCCGTTGATGGTGTTCGCCCGGGTCTTCGGCCGGAGGCTGAGACACCTTGCCGCCAACGTTCAGGACCGGGTCGCCCAGGCGGGAGTGGTCCTCGAAGAGGTGGTCTCGTCGGTCAAGGTGGTCAAGTCGTACAACCGGGAACCGTACGAGAAAAACCGGTTCGACCGGCAAATTGAAAACGCCTTCGATCTGGCCGTCGCCAAGCTGAAAATTTCCGCGTCTTTCGGGCCGCTGATTCTGTGCCTCACCTTTCTGGTTTCCGCCCTGCTCATCTGGTTCGGGGGCCGGCAGGTGATGCATGGCGCGACCACGCCGGGCGAGTTGGCGGCTTTTTTCCTGTATGCCCTCATCATCGCCGGGCCGATCGGAACCTTCGTCCGCCTGTATACCCAAACCCAGGAGGCCCTGGGCGCCGTTCGGCGGGTGTATGAGATCATGGACATCCGGCCCGTGGTTCGCAACTGCGCGCACCCGGTCGTTCCGCAGAACGTTCGGGGGGAGATTCGATTCGACCGCGTGACGTTTGGCTACACGGAAGAGGCGCCGGTTCTCAATGACGTCACGTTCGAGGTCCAGGCGGGTCAAACGGTCGCGCTGGTCGGGCCCAGCGGCGCCGGGAAATCCACCCTGATTCAGTTACTGAGCCGATTTTTCGATCCGGCGACGGGAACCGTCCTGCTGGACGGACAGGATATCCGTCAGCTTGAACTGAAACACTACCGGGATCAGTTTGCCCTGGTGCCCCAGGAGACGCTTCTCTTCGGCGGAACGGTCCGGGAAAATATCCTGTACGGCAAACTGGATGCCTCGGAAGAGGAACTGATCGCCGCCGCCCGGTCGGCCCACGCCCACGATTTCATCGTCAAACTGGAGAAAGGCTATCAGCAGGAGGTGGGGGAAAAGGGAGTCAAGCTGTCGGGAGGAGAGCGGCAACGCATCGCCATCGCCCGGGCCCTGCTTAAAAATCCGCGCATTCTGGTGCTCGACGAGGCAACTTCGTCTCTCGACAACCAGTCGGAAATGCTGATCCAGGAGGCCCTGGAAAAATTGATGGCGGGGCGGACGACGTTCATCATCGCGCACCGGTTGAGCACCATCCACAACGCCGACAAGATCGTCGTGATCGACAAGGGGCGCGTGGTGGAGACGGGCAACCACAAGGAACTGATGCAAAACGAAAAGCTTTACTACCATCTCTATACTTCCAGGCTCCTCGAAATCAACTACGCCGAGGGGTGACCCGCTTCGGCGCCATCGCCGCACCCTGACCATGGATCCGCAACGTAAAATTCAGTTCCTGTTCTGCATTCACAACCATCAGCCGGTGGGAAATTTCGAACACGTGTTCGAGGAAATTTTTCAGAAATGCTACCGGCCCTACTTTGAGGTGCTGGACCGGTTTCCCCACCTCAAGACCGCCGCGCATTTTACCGGCCCGCTTCTGGAATGGATCAAGGATCATCATCCCGAATACCTTTCCCACCTGAAGGAAATGGTCTCCGCCGGGCGGCTTGAGATTTTGAGCGGGGGGTTCTACGAGCCACTTCTGTCCACGCTTCCCGAAGAAGACGCGATCGGGCAGATCCAGATGATGAACCGTTTTATCCGGGAAGAATTCGGGTGCATTCCCCGCGGGTTGTGGCTGGCCGAGCGCATCTGGACTCCGGATCTGCCGCGGATCATCGCCGCCGCAGGAATCGAGTACACCGTCATCGACGATACCCATTTTTACTATTCGGGGCTGGAGGAGCGCGAGATCCACGGTTATTTCGTCACCGAAAAGCAGGGCCGCCCCCTGCGCGTGTTCCCCCTCATCAAAGCCCTGCGCTACGCCATTCCCTTCAAGCTCCCGCACGAAACGATCGACTACCTGCGCCGCGCCCGTGACGAGTTCGGATTTGCCGGCGTCACCTACGCCGACGATGGCGAAAAGTTCGGGAGCTGGCCGGAAACTTACAAGTGGGTCTACGAGGAAGAATGGCTGAGCCGCTTTTTCTCCGCTTTGGAGGAAAACCGCGGCTGGATCGAAACCCTCACCTTCGGGGAGTATCTTGACCGGCATTCCCCCACGGGCCGGATTTACCTGCCCATGGCCTCCTACGATGAAATGATGGAGTGGTCGCTCCCCACCCGCGCGAACCGCCGATTTCACCAGTTAAAGGTGGAGTTGAAAGAACGGGGCATCGAGGAGGAGCACTATAAGGTATTTCTGCGGGGCGGGCAATGGGACAATTTTCTCACCAAGTACGAGGAAGCCAACAACATCCACAAAAAAATTCTCCACGTGAGCCGCAAGGTGAAACGCCTTCCCCTGCAGGAACAGGAATCCAGCGGAGCCCTGCGGGAGCTGTACCGGGGGCAATGCAACTGCGCCCAATGGCATGGCCTCTTCGGCGGATTGTATCTCAATTACCTGCGGCATGCCCTGTACCATCACCTGATCGCGGCGGAAAACCGGGTGGACGCCCGCCGGGACGAAACATTTTCTTTGGAAGTGTTCGACTACAATCTGGACGGAAGGGAGGAAGTGATCGTCAGCCAGCCGACCCTGAACGCCTACCTGGCCCCGGCTTGCGGCGGCAGTCTGTTCGAGCTCGACTACCGTCCCGCCTGCTTCAACCTGAGCAACGTGCTGGCGCGGCGGGAAGAAACCTACCATCAGACGATCCGGGAAGCCCTGCAAGGCGGAAACGGTCCGGAGGGACAACCCCAGTCCATCCACGATATCGTAAAATTCAAGGAACAAAACCTGCAAGCCCACCTGTTCTACGACCGGTGGCCCCGGTACTCCTTTCTCGACCATTTCCTGGCCCCGCAAACCCCCTTTGCGGAATTCCGCGAGGGACGGTTCGAACCCTGGGGCGATTTTGCCGGAGCCGATTATGCGCTGGTGTCCACTCCCGGTCCGGCCGACCCCAACCCGGCGGTCCTGCTCCGGCGCTCCGGCCGGTTGGGCGCACCCGATACGCCGGTCCCCGCCACCGTTGAAAAGAAATATATCTTCTCGCGCAACCAGGCGGAAATGCGCGTGGAATACCAGGTCCGCAACGACGGAAGCGCTCCCGTGGCTCTGCGATTCGGAGTGGAATTCAATTTTACCTTGCTGGCGGGCGACGCGGAGGACCGGTTTTATTTCTGCCCCGGCAAAACGTTGGACGCCAACCGCATGAACAGCATGGGGGAGCTGGAGGGGGTCGAAACCATCGGCCTGCGGGACAGCTGGCACAAATTTCAATTGACGCTCTCGTTCAACCCCTCAACGCGGTTGTGGCGTTTCCCGGTTGAAACGGTATCGCAATCGGAGGATGGGTTCGAGCGAACCTACCAGGGATCCTGCCTGCTGGCCCATTGGCCGTTGGACCTGGCCCCGGGGGCCACCGCCCGCTTCGCGATCCGGCTCCAGATGGCCTCATAATTCCCCCGGACTCCATCCCCTTATCCGAAAAAATCGCAGGGACCCGGATCCAACGGAAATCCTGCCCGTACAAGTAGCCGGATCGTTATCGATTTAGAAAAAATCTCCCAAATTGACTCGAAGCGGTATAAATATGGGTTTACTTTGGCTCCAGCGACATTATATTGAAAATAAGGGGAGGGAACTCCATGTCCAGGCCAA
>PCWF01000156.1 GCA_002796165.1 Nitrospinae bacterium CG11_big_fil_rev_8_21_14_0_20_56_8 | reverse complement strand
CGATCAGGGCAAAGGCTTCCTTCCGCGCCAGGTCGAGTATCTTCAGGTCCCTCAGCAGGTTGGCCACGCGGAGGAGGGGCATCCCCGATTGCCGCGTGCCCATGAAGTCTCCCGGTCCGCGGATCTTGAGGTCTTCCTCGGCGATGCGGAACCCGTCGTTGGACTCTTCCATGGCCTGCAGGCGAAGGCGGCCCTCGTCCGAGAGCGGGGGATAGGCAAGAAGGAAACAATGGGAGGCGTGCTGGCCGCGTCCCACACGGCCGCGAAGCTGGTGGAGCTGGGACAGACCGAACCGCTCCGCGTGCTCCACGATCATGAGGGTTGCGTTGGGAACGTCGATTCCCACCTCGATCACGGTGGTGGCGACGAGGATGTGAATCGCCCCGGCAAGGAAATCGGCCATAATCTTTTGCCGTTCCTCTTTTTTCATGCGGCCGTGGATCAGGGCGATTTGAAGGTCGGGAAACCATTCGCGTTTCAATTGCTCCTGCACCTCCACGGCGGCTTTGAGATCCGAGTTTTCCGATTCTTCAATGAGCGGGCAGACCACGTAGGCCTGGCGGCCTTGCAGGATTTCCTTGCGGATCTGCCGATAGGCGGTCTCCCGGTCACGGGACTGAACCACCCGGGTCGGAATGGGTTGCCGCCCCGGCGGGAATTCGTCCAGATAAGAGACGTCGAGATCCCCGTAAAGCGTGAGGGCGAGGGACCGCGGGATGGGTGTGGCCGTCATGATGAGGAGGTGGGGATTCCCCCCTTTCTTTCCGATCGCTTCACGTTGCAGAACGCCGAACCGGTGTTGCTCGTCGATGACCGCCAGCGCCAGGTTGTCAAAGGAGACGTCCTTCTGAATGAGCGCGTGGGTTCCGATGATGATATGGATTTTCCCCGATCGGATCTCTTCCTGGATCCGTTTGCGTTCCCTGCCCGTTGCGGTGCTGGTGACCAGTTCGATCGGGATTCCCAGTTTGTCGCAGTAAGGCTTCAGATTCAGATAGTGTTGTTCGCTGAGGAGCTCGGTCGGCGCCATGAGCGCGGCCTGATACCCATTGTCCACCGCCGTCAGCAGGCAAATGAGGGCGACGACGGTTTTTCCCGATCCCACGTCTCCCTGTAGCAGGCGGTTCATGGGCCGGTCCTGTTCCAGGTCGTTCATGATCTCTCCCAGGACCCGTTTCTGCGCGCCGGTGAGTTCGAATGGCAAATGCCCGAAAAAGTTCCGGATCGTTGCGCCCCGGGTTTTGAGCGGCGTGCCGTTGGCGGCGCGGGACGCGTGTTTCTTTTTGAATCCCAGGGCGAGTTGAATCAGAAACAGTTCTTCGAAGATCAGGCGTTGTTGAGCGGGGGTCTTGAACTGGTTCAGGAGCCGGGTGTCCGTCTCCTGGGCCGGGAAATGGGCCTGCCGCAAACATTCCTGGCGCGGGGGAAAGCGGTGCCGGCGCATGATCTCTTCCGGCAAAAACTCCTCCGCCAGGTCCGCATAGTGGTCGACGACAGTTTTCAGGATGGTTCGAAGGGATTTGAGATGAAGTCCTTCGGTCGTGTGATACACGGGGATGATTTTCCCGATCTCCAGCGCATCGGGTGCGTCTCCGGTGAGAATTTCGCATTCCGGATGTATCATTTCAAATCCGATCCCCAACCGGCGGTTGGAAACGGGTTTGCCCGAAATGACTAAGGATTTCCCGATCGGGAATTTTTCCAGCATGTACTTTTCGTTGAACTGGAACCATTTGGCCCGCAAGGTTCCGGTCTCGTCCTGGACGATCACCTCGAAAATTTTCTTCCTTCGCCCGATGCGAAACGAACCGGCGTTCAGGATGGTCCCCTCAACGGTTACCTGTTCATTATGAATGAGTTGGGAAATTTTCTTGACCCGGGTTCGATCTTCGAAACGAAAAGGCAAAAAAAACAGGCAGTCCTCGGTGGTACGGAGCTCCAGTTTTTCGAACAAAGCGGCCCGCTTCGGTCCGACGCCTTTGATGTATTGCAGGCTGTCTTGTAATAATCTGTTTTTCAAAAAGTTAATCCGTTTAAAAAAGAAGAGGAGAATGGGAGAGTTTTCCCTGAGGCCCCGATTAAAATCCACGTATCCTACAAACTTTTGGCGCAAAAATTAAAGAAAATTTGACAGAATATCGGGTGGCAAGTATGCTGGCATGGGGCAAAGCCTGAAAAAACAAAATCCTACATACAGGGAATTGCCCGCGCGATTTAGTGTTGTATGCGGTCGCGAGGAAGAGGCGAAGCATGCGCAAGCTCAGTGACATCACGGACGCCATCCTGGAATATCACCCCAACGGCGATGTGGACATCATCCTCGATGCCTATTTGTTGTCCGCCAAAGCTCACAGAAACCAGAGCCGTAAATCGGGCGAGGCTTATTTTTCGCATCCGGTTGAAGTGGCCTGGAACCTCACCCGCCTCAAGATGGACGAAAAAGCCGTTGCCGCCGGCCTGCTTCACGACACCCTTGAAGATACCCTGACCACGCCTGAGGAAATCATCCAGTCCTTCGGGGAAGAAGTGTACCAGCTTGTGGACGGGGTGACCAAGATCAGCAAGATCCATTTTTCCAGTCAGGAAGAGACGCAGGCGGAAAACTACCGGAAAATGATCCTTGCCATGTCGAAGGATATCCGCGTCGTCCTGATCAAGCTGGGGGACCGGGCGCATAATCTGCAGACGCTGGGGTCGCTTCATGAAGACCGCCAGAAACGCATTGCCCGTGAAACGTTGGATATTTATGCTCCCATTGCCAATCGGCTCGGCATCGGGTGGTTGAAGGCGGAACTGGAAGACGGCGCCTTCAAGTACCTTCATCCCGCCGAGTATCAATTGATCAAAAAAAAGGTGGCCGCGGGCAGGGCGAAGCACGAAAAATTCGTGAAGCGCGTGTGCCAGTTGGTGATGGATGAACTCGCGGGCGCCGAGATTCAAGGCGCCGTCCAGGGGCGCACCAAGCACTATTACGGAATTTTCAAGAAAATGATGGGGCAGGACATCGGCTTTGACGATGTGTACGACCTGATCGGGGTGCGCGTGCTGACCCATTCCGTCAAAGACTGCTATGCTGTTCTGGGATTGATCCACGCGCTCTGGAAACCGATTCCGGGCCGGTTCAAGGATTATATCGCGATGCCCAAACCCAACGGATATCAGTCCCTGCACACGACGGTCATCGGTCCGGAGGGGGAACGGGTGGAAGTTCAGATCCGCACCGAAGAAATGCACTCCGTCTGTGAAGAGGGCATTGCCGCGCATTGGCAGTATAAAGAAAGCGACAAGGCCAAACCTAAACCCGCCGGTCAGGGACTGGTGTGGGTCCGCCACCTTCTGGAAAGCCAGAAAGACTTCAAGAATCCCAAAGAATTTCTTCATGCCTTCAAGGTGGACCTGTTCTCGAACGAGGTTTACGTGTTCACTCCGCGCGGCGAAGTGGTCGCCCTGCCCCGGGGATCCACGCCGGTGGATTTCGCCTATTCGGTCCATACCGACATCGGGGACCATTGCCAGACCTGCCGCGTCAACGGGAAAATCGTTCCCCTGCGCTACAAGTTGAGAAATGGCGATCAGGTCGAGGTCGTCACGTCCAAGCTGAAAAATCCCAATCGGGACTGGTTGTCTTTCGTCAAAACTTCCAAGGCCCGGAGCCGGGTCTCCAATTACATCAATAGTCAGGAACGGGCCAGGAGTCTTCTTTTAGGGAAGGAACTGATTGAAAAGGAGATTCGGGAACTGGGGCTGGACCCCGAAGCGGTGTTGAAGGCGAAGAACCTGGACGAGGCCATTCATGCTTCGGGTTTTGGCAATATGGAAAGCATGCTCCGGGGGATCGGGATCGGCAAAATTTCCGCCATTCATGTGATCGAAAGACTCGTCCCCCGCGACAAGCTCGAAAAAAAGAAACCGGCCGAAGCGGCAACCCTCAAGCTGAAGACCCACGAGGCGCCGAAAACGGAAGGCCCCATCAAGGTCAAATGTCTCAACGAGGATATTTTACTGCGGGTGGGGAAGTGTTGTAACCCCGTACCCGGGGACCCCATCGTAGGCTACATTACGCGGGGCCGGGGCGTGACCGTGCATCACCTGGAATGCCCGAGCGTAAGCGACTTGGGAAGTGAGCCCGAGCGCCTCATCGAGGTGGAGTGGGGAGCGGAAAAAAAGACGGCCTTCCCGGTGCGTATCTCCATCGTGGCCGAGGACAAGCCGGGGCAATTGGCCGAGATCAGCAATGCCATTGCCCGTTTTGACGTTAATATTACACGCGCCAACGTCCAGCAGGGGCCCAGCAAGCGGGCTTATTTCGATTTCTTCATTGAAATCCACGACCTGAACCAGTTGAACCACACCCTGAACGCCATCACCCGCGTTCAGGGGGTCATCCATGTGGAACGGGTCAAGGAATATAAGAAAAAAGTTTCCGGAAAAAATACGCTGGACGGGAGGGTGAGCGACACTTCCACTACCGAAGGGCGGGAGCTCAGGGTCTAGACCACCTTGACAATCAGGCCGGCTTTCAAACACCGGGTGCACACTTTCATCGTCCGGATGGCTCCCTTGTAAATCCCGCGGATCTTCCGCAGGTTGGGATTCCATCGCCGCCGCGTCTTATTATTCGCGTGGCTCACGTTGTTGCCGAAAATCGGGCCCTTCTGGCAAACCTCACATTTCCTTGCCATTGACTTCTCCTTTTCAAGTCCTTTTCAAAAACCATTGTTTCGAGAAAGTTTAAATGCTAGCATACGGGGGAAAAAGGGGCAAGAAATTTTGGGTGTTCGCATGATGGTCATCACTAAATACACCACTATAAACGAAATCATAACCGCTTACCCGGAAACGCTCCGATTTTTCAACGACCTTAAAATGAGTTGCGGCGGTTGTTTTGCCGTCAACTTCGATACCCTGGAAAATGGCGCCTTGATGCACGGTATGGATGTCAACCGGCTCATCGAACAACTGTCCCGTTTTCTGGAGGGTCAGTCTAACGCCATCGCCTGCAATCGCAAAGTTTAAGGTTCCCCTCCGGGCTTCAAGCGCTATCCCCCCTGACCTGTGGTTTTTCCCACCAACGAATCTGCCTGTCCGGTTTTGAGTAAACGTAACTTATTGAACTATTGCTGGTTTTGGGTTTCCGCCGAGGAAAGAGGAGGGGGAGACTGCGTGAATGAAAGGGGGGCGGTTACGCGCTAGCGGCTGGGTTCAGCCCGGGAATTTGGATTCGGAGATGATGTCTTTAAGAATTTTTTCAGCCAGGTCGCGGCTGTCCACGTGAAACTTGCCCTGTGCGATCAACTGCTTGATTCGCTCAACCTTTTCAACGCGAATGTCCGGAGCCGACCGGGCGGCCTGCAGGGCGGCCTGAATATCTTTGGCCTGGGAAGAAACATTGACATTTTCCGTCCCCCCCGTCTTGCCGGTGGATACATCCTCGGTTTTTTTGACCCCGGGATTGCCCCCGACCTTGACCCGGTCCTGAATGGTCTTGTTTTTGATCCTGAATTCGTTGCCAGGAATTTCCATGATTCCCACCTAATGAATCTGATTCGGTCAGTTTTTCAAAGAATTAAAGGATTCCAACCTTGCTGGGAGGGTTTTGGGCCTCCTCCCGCCACATTTTTTTATCGGAACCTTGAGTGAAAACTTAAGCCCAAAACCAATTTTCGGGATAATATTTTTCACGAGGGGGGGCTTTCCCCGGTTTCACCTGTTAAATCCCCATCCATCGCGGGAAAACGGATAAACCAGTAATGTCATATTATCTTTCTTTTTAAGGCGAAAATAAAGGGGAAATTGTAAAATGGTCCGATTGTCCTTGTGGAGGCAGGATGCCTGAATATAAAAACCCCATTCCTACCGTGGATATTATTATCGAGCTGGGCGGCGGGAACATCGTTTTGATTCGCCGGCGGAACGAACCACGGGGATGGGCCATCCCCGGGGGATTCGTGGATTATGGGGAGTCTCTGGAAACCGCGGCCCGGCGCGAGGCGTTGGAGGAAACCGGTCTGGACGTGGAACTGATCCGCCAGTTTTATACCTATTCCGATCCTTGCCGGGATCCCCGGCACCATACCATTTCCACCGTATTCATTGCCCGGTCGGAAGGAATTCCCCGGGCCGGGTCGGACGCGAAGGAAGCGGGAATTTTCACTCGCGAAACGCTCCCCCGGCCGATGGTGTTCGATCACGGGGCCATTCTCCGCGACTATTTTGAGGGTACGCCGGGAGGGAGTGCCGGGACGTGATCGACAAGGGTTCGGACCATTCGAAGGGCTCCTTGGGGCGGCAAGCGCGACCTTCTTCCCCCCATTGGATCCGGGTTCTGGGATTGATTTTGGCCGCGATGGGCTTCGCGGCCGCCTCCGGCTGGGCCGCGCCCCCTCCGGCCCCGGATAATGCCGGATTGGGTTCATTTTCCAAGCTGATCTGGGCCTACCTGGAAGAACTCTGCTCGATGGGGCCCCGCAACCCAGGTTCACCAGGGTACGCCAAAATGGTAGGTCGAATCCTGCACATAGGCCGGGAACAGGCTGACGAGGTGCTTCAATACCCATTTACCGTTCACGGAAGCCAGGGGGAACCCGTGACCCTGGCGGACATCGAGTTTCGATTTGCCGGTACGGAAGGGGGCCAGCCCATCCTGATCGGCGCCCACTACGATACGCGTCCCTTTGCCGATGAAGAAAAGCAGGAGGATCGCCGAAACACCCCCATCATTGGGGCCAATGACGGAGGATCGGGAACGGCTCTTCTGCTCGGTCTGGCCCATTACCTCAAGGACCACCGCTTTAAACGGCCCGTGCACCTGGTTTTTTTCGATGGGGAAGATTACGGTTTGCTCCATTCGGGGCAGATGCTACTGGGATCGGCCCACTATGCCAGCCTGGCCGCCGGGTGGGAGGGGGACCAACGGCCCCGGGCGGTGATTGTGGTCGATATGGTGGCTGACCGGGATCTGGAAATTTTCAAGGAAAACTACTCCCTGGAAAGTGCGCCCTGGCTGGTGGACCTCCTTCATGCGGCGGCCAAAAAGGGAGGGTTTTCCCAGTTCAAGGATAATTCCAAGTATTCGCTCTACGACGACCATTACCCCTTCTTCCGATCGGGCATTCCCGCCGTGGTGCTTATCGACTTCGACTACCCCTACTGGCACACGCAGGAAGATACGCTGGACAAGTGTTCGCCGGAAAGCCTGTTTGCGGTGTTTTCGGTCCTGGTGGAAGCGCTAAAGGATATCTGAACCGGAGCCCGGTTCAACGCGAAAGATCGGCGAGTTTCTGGCGGGCCTCGGGATTTTCCGGATCGATTTCAAGAATGATCCGCAGTTCCCGTTTGGCTTCCTCCAGGTTTCCCTGCCGTTGGTGGATCTCGTACAGTTTCCAATGGAGGGAGAGGAAGTCGATCCCCAGATTCTGGGCATGCTCGAACGATTGGCGGGCCTCATCCAGGCGGTTGAGAGCGAACTGGGCGTTTCCCAGGTTGAAGTAGGCCATTTCGAACTCCGGGTCGAGGGCCAGCGTGCGGTTGAGGTGTTCGATCGCATCATCATATCGTTCCAACTTATTTAAGATGGCGCCGAGGTTGGAGTGGGCCTGGATGAAATTGGGATAGATCTTGATGGCATTTTCCAATAGCGCGGCGCTTTCCTTCGTCCGGCCGTCACGGAAATAATAACTGGCGAGGTTGGCCATCGCTTCGGGGAACTTCGGATGAATCTTCAGGGTCTTTTCATATTCCGCAATCGACTGCGGGATCATTCCCTTGTCCCGGTAAGCCGTAGCCAGGTCGTAGTGGGCCGGAGCAAAATTGGGGTTCATCTTTAAAACTTCCTGAAACTGGGCGATGGCCCGATCGGGATCCCCCTGGCTGTAAAGAGAAAAATTTCCCCGGTAGTAGCGTGCTTCCGCGGAGTTTTTATCTTCATCCAATAGCTGGCTGACGGTTTGTATCTGGCTTTCGTTAAGGTAGGGTTTTATGAAGTCGATGGGCAGGGCCAGATTGATGGCGCGTCCTTCCACCGTGGCGATCCCCACAACCCGGTTTTCCAGGTTCAACAGCGGGCCGCCGCTGAAGCCCGGGCCGAAGGCGGCCGTCGTATAAATGAACGGAAAATCCGGGTAGGCCTGCATGTGCTGGCCCAACACGAACCCATGCGTCTGTAAAATGGTCCCCCGCGGTTTTCCCCCCTCATGCGTCAGACTCTGGGACAGGTAACCGAGAGCCTGAGCGTAATCAAAATCCTTGAGAGTCGCCGAATTGCCTATTTCCAGGGTGGAATAAAAATCCTTCTGGAGTTTGAGAACGGCGAAATCTTTCCGCCGGTCCACCTTGTAGATGCCTTCCACCGGAACGATGCGGCCGTCCGGAAAAACCGCGTCCACCGAGGCGGCGTCCACCAGGACATGATAATTGGTGATCAGCGTCCCCTCCGGTTTAACGACGAAGCCGGATCCTGTGGACAACTCCTGCCCTTGCGCATCGCGGGTCACCAGCAGGGCAACCGCCCCCTCGTTGGGGGTAGCCGCCTGGGCGAGGGGAACAAGCCCTCCCAGCCAGAGGACCAGGGTAATGATCAGGGGGAATCGTTTCAGGGGAGAGGATGCATTCATGAATTCAAAAGACCGGTCGGCGCAAGTTGTTTCCGAGCCCGAAGGCGGATTGGAAAAATCCGCAACTTCAATTCGCGGTATATGTATAGAAGTGGACCTCTAAAAGTTAACGTCATCCACGAGCAGGCCCTTGTTTTTCGCGGGCCTGCGAATGGGATGAGATTGGGAAATCATAATCGATCAGAGGCGCTCATAAGTAAATTCTAGTGATTGCCCCCTTTGAAAACAACCGAATTCGCCCGGAACTGGCAAAAAAAATGCCGTCCTCCCAAAAAAGGGAGGACAGCATTTCGGGTCAGTCGGGTTACTTCACGGTGACTTTTACCATTGCGGTGATCGCGGGATCGTAGGGGACATGTTTCCCATTCGCGAACAGAGCGGTGATGGTATGCGAACCGGCCGGCAAATCCAACGATTTGCAGGTGGAACCGTCACCCATATGAATGTGATTGGCATCCTTGCCGACGGGCTGACTCAGGTCGGAAGGAACCTCAACGTCCACCAGGAGGTGATGGTGGCCTTTGCCGGGGTTGACCCCGTTCTTCGCGGGCTCCACCTCGACCCCATGCGTTTCCATGCAGACCTTGACCGGGCTGGAGACGGTGTCGCCGTCTTTCGGCTCGGTGATGGTGACGCTGTTTTCGGCAAACGCCGCGGAAACCAGAACCAGCAAGAACATTAATACGACAAACGATACAGAAACTTTCTTCATTGGGTGGGGCTCCTTAAAAAATAAGATTGGGTTTGGGGGTCTATGAATCAAAGCTTAACTGTCGGGGCAGGAACAAGAATGCCCAAAGGCCTCGCGCCAGGTAAACAATTCGGGGAATCAAAGTTTAAACGGAACAAGCTCCCGTCCTGGGATCAAATATCACCTTAGATAAGAACTTGCCCACAAAGGATTCAAAAAAATTATCCCCCCGGTTTTCCGGAAAACCCAGGTCCTCCCGAGGTTGGAGGCGCGTGACCGGTCCTCCCTCCCGGTCTATTTTTCTTGACATCGTTTGGATAGTTACATAACCTCATAAATCATTGACAGCACTCAATTATCAGTAAATTTCGGGGTTTCCCCGTTTAAACTTTTGGCAATTCTGGGGAGGTACAGATGGTAGTCACTGGTGAATGCAGGCTCCTTCACACGTGTGAAATGTGTGAATTTAACAATGACCACGATTGCAAGGCGGATAAGAACGAGCATAACCGCTGGCTGGTCAATAAGCGGATGAACGATATCAAGTACAAGATTATCGTTGGAAGTAACAAGGGCGGGGTCGGCAAAA
>PCWF01000181.1:445-10205 GCA_002796165.1 Nitrospinae bacterium CG11_big_fil_rev_8_21_14_0_20_56_8 | reverse complement strand
GAAAATCTTTCCCTTTTTCCCCCTGGGCTGGGCGATCCGGTCACGCCTCGACGCGATGGAGCGAATTCCCCGCGTGCGTATCCCCAAGCTGTTCCTCCATGGCACGCTTGACGAGGTGGTTCCCTATTCCCTGGGCAGGAAGCTGTATGAGGCGGCCGGCGAACCCAAGAGGTTTTACGATATTGCCGGGGCGCGTCATAATGACACCTACCTGCTTGGAGGGCCGGCCTATTTCGAGGCGATTCAGCGGTTTATCCGCGACACCCTCGACCTTACGCCAAAGAATTGATAATGCAGGATTGAAGCAATTGAGATAAATTGTGGCGATGCGTTTGGATGAACGGGAAAGGCAAAACAACCGATGGGAATTGAAACTCGAAAAAAGATTCTGGGCAAGCTGAAACGGGTGGTGATCAAGATCGGCAGTAGCGTCATTGCCCATAAGGAGCCGGGAAAATCGGTGCTTGTGGGCGGGCTGAATCCGCGCATGGTTGCGTACTACGCCCGAATGATCAAAACCATTGTCGAATCGGGGCGTCAGGTCGTGCTGGTCTCCTCCGGAGCGATCATGGCGGGACGAAAGCGGTTGGGCCTCGACCGGGGCAACCTCACCATTCCCGAAAAACAGGCTTGCGCCGCCATCGGGCAGAGTTTTCTCATGCATACCTACGAAAAGCAGTTTGAGAAGCAGGGGCTCAAGGTGGCGCAGATCCTTCTCGGGAGCGACGACCTGGAGCATCGCCGGCGCTACCTCAACGCCAAGCATACCATCGAGGCTCTGCTCGAACATAACGTCATTCCCATCATCAATGAAAACGATTCCGTGACCGTCGACGAGATCAAGATCGGCGACAACGACACCCTTTCGGCGACGGTGGCCTGCCTGGTGGATGCCGGGCTGTTGATCGTCCTGTCCGACGTGGAAGGTTTGTATTCCCGCGATCCGGGAAAAGTGCGGAAGGGGGAGGCCCCCCCCGAATTGATTTCACAGGTGGAACAGGTGACGGAAGAGATCGAGCGTCTCGCGGGCAAAAGCAATAATCGGCTGACCGTCGGCGGGATGTATACCAAGGTTCTCGCGGCCAAAAAGACCCTCAGTTACGGGATTCCCACCCTGCTGGTGAACGGCTTGGACAAGAAGGTTCTTCCCCGGGTATTTTCAGGGGAACCGGTGGGAACCCTGTTTTGTTCCGAGAAAGGCAAGATTCGCAACCGGAAGCACTGGATCGCCCATACCCTCAAACCCCTGGGCACGATCACCGTGGACGAAGGGGCGCGCAAGGCGCTCGTGCAGATGGGCAAAAGCCTCCTTCCCGCCGGAGTGATCCGGGTGGATGGCAATTTCGAATTTGGGAACCCGGTACGGATCCTGGATGAAACCTCGATCGAAATTGCCCGCGGGCTCGTCAACTATAGCGCGCGGGACCTGGAATCGATCCGGGGGAAAAAAACCGCGCTGGTCCGGACCATGGTGGGCACTAACTTTTACGAGGAAGTGATTCACCGGGACGACCTGGTGATCCTGGTCTGAACATGGCGAAATGGTGGGAAAAAGAACCCCTGAGATTTGAGTGCCAGGCCGACTGCTTCAAGTGTTGCCTCAAGCCGGGCATAGTTTATTTCGATGACGAGGACGTTCGCCGGGTCGCCGCCTATTTGAATTGCTCCATCCGGGACTTCAAGCAGAAATATCTGGTTCGGGAAGACGGCTACTGGTTGCACCGGGTGGAGGAAAACCGGCCCTGCTCCTTTCTCACCTTCGAGGGATGCCACATCCATCCCGTCAAGCCGAAGCAATGCCAGACCTACCCCTTCTGGAGAGAACTTCTGGCAACGAAGAACGATTGGAAGCTGGCCGAAGGCTTCTGCCCGGGAATCGGCCGGGGGCCCATGGTATTGGTGGAAACCGTTCGGGCGTTTTTAAAGAAATTCGATCTTTAGGATTTTTAAGGAGGCAGGAACTCCGGGGGAATCCCGGTTACTCCAGCAGGCCGCGTTGCACGGCGTAAAGGATCAACTGGGCATTATTTTTCATTTCCATTTTCTGCAGGATATGAGCCCGGTGCGTGCTGACCGTCTTGACGCTGAGGAAAAGTTCCCGGGCCACTTCCGTCACCGTTTTCCCCGAGGCCAGAAGACACATCACCTCATACTCCCGGTTGGACAGCAGTTCGTGCGGAGTTTTTTTAGGTTCGGCGGAGATTAGAGCGCGTTTTTCCGCCAGGGTGGGACTGATGTATTTTTCTCCCCGGGCGACTTGGCGAACCCCGTCCAGCAATTGATCCGGCGAACTTTCCTTGTTCAGATAGCCTGCCGCGCCCAACCGGAGAAACCGCTCGCCATACCGATCCTCGGGATACATGCTCAAAATCAGGACCGGAAGGTTCGGGTATTGTTCCTTGAGTTGTTTCAATATCTCGAATCCGCTGGGACCCGGCATGGCGATATCTAGGAGAACCACGTCGCAGGGGTTATCGGGCATGGCGGCCAAAAGCTCCCGTCCATCCTGAGCTTCTCCCTGGACCACGATGTCGGGCGTCTCGGAAAAAATATATTTCAATCCGCGGCGGAAGGTGGGGTGGTCATCGGCGATCATGACCCGGATCTGACTTTCGACGGTTGTATTCATTGGCAGGGTATTCTAACCCATATCCGGGTTCCTTGTCCCGTAGGACCTTCAATGGAAATTTTCCCCCCCAGAGTCAGGACTCGCTCTCTCATTCCCGTCAGGCCGTAAGAGGTCAAATTCGAAAGGGAACTCTCGTCGAGGCCTTTGCCATCGTCGATGACTTCCAGTTCCAGTTTATCATCATTCCGGCGGAGATTGACCACAACCCGGGACGCCTCCGCGTGGCGGGTCACATTGGTCAGAGCTTCCTGGAAAATCCGGAACAGGGCGATCGACCGTTCGGGATCGAGAGAAAGTCCGGGAGCGTTGATGATACATTCGGTTTCGACCCCGGTCCGTTGCTGGAACTCTTCAGTCTGCCATTCAATGGCTTCCCCGATTCCGAGGAGATCGAGAATTTCGGGACGGAGTTTCGTGATCAGCCGCTTGACCATCTGAATCGTGGAGTCGATATCGTTGAGGATGGATTGAGCTTTTTCCCGCGCCTGGGTCTCCGCTTCGGGGAGTTTTTTCAGGAGCCATGACAGCTCGAGTTTCAGGGTGGTCAGCACCTGTCCCAATTCGTCATGGATTTCCCGGGCGATCCGGTTCCGCTCTTCTTCCCGGATGGTTTGAATATGGGAATAAAGCCGTCTCAGTTGCTCGTGCGAGTTTTTGATGTTTTCTTCCGCCTGTTTTTTGAGCGTGATGTTCTTGAACACCCCGACGACGATCATCCCCTTGCCCAGCGTTACCGGATTGAAGGCGACTTCCATGGGGAAGGTGGACCCGTCTTTGCGGAGACCCACCATTTCCGAGGAGGAAGACTTGGGATGAATCCGGCCGCGTTTCCGGATTTCTCCGAAAACCCTGTCCAGATTCTCCCGGTTTTCCGGGGCTAGCAACAGGGAAAAGTTTTTACGCATCAGTTCGGTGAGGGTGTAACCGAAAAGGAGTTCGGCGGACGAATTGAGCGTTTCAATGTCTCCCTTGTCGTTGAAAGTGATAATACCGTCAAGAACCCCTTCCACCACCGCGCGGGTACGGAGTTGGCTGTCGATCAGGGACTGCTCTATTTTTTCACGCTCGGAAATTTCGATTTGCAGTTGCTTGTTGGTTTTTCGTAATTCGCTGGTCCGTTGAGCCACCTCCCATTCGAGATTGCTATGGGCCTTGATCAACTCCTCCTCCGCCCGCTTGCGATCGCTGATGTCCGTGGAGATTCCGCATAGGCCGTAGGTGTTTCCCGCCGCGTCCTTAAGAGGGAACTTGATGGAGATAAAAGTGTGTTTCCCGTCCGGGAGGGGAAGGGTTTCCTCGTACTGGACCGGTTTCCCTTCCGCCAGGACTTTTTGATCGTTGCATTCCAGAATTTCCGCGATCTCCCGTGGGAAGAGGTCAAAAACGGTTTTGCCCCGAATCGCCTCGCATTTCAATCCCAGGATACGCTCGCATTCCCGGTTGATGTGGAGGTGCCGGCCTTTCGGATCCTTGGAAAAAATGACGGCATTGGTGTTGTTGATGATGTCCTGTAACCGCGATTCGCTTTCCAGAAGCGATTTGCCCGTGGCTTCGCGTTTCCAGATTTCAAGCGAAAGATCCCGCCGGGCCTGGGTCAGGCTTTTTTCGATGAACTGGACGTAGAACCATGCGAGGGTGAGTAAACATCCGCCGCCCAGAACGGCAATGGCGATCAGCACCATGACCTGAAAGGACAGGGTCTTGGCATCCGGACGGGTGTCATGGAGTATAAGGATATGGCCTAGCGGAATTCCCTGGTTGTCCCGGAGCGGAATTTCCCCTCCCTGCCAGTTTCGGCCCGTCCGTGGGTCTTTGAGCGAGAAGAGAGGAGCGGGAACGTCCCCGCCCGACACCGAGCCCATAGCCGGGGCCAGTCCCCCAGGCAGGGAATTCAGGGTGCTGTCGATGACCACCTCGTCGCGCAACAGGTCCCATTTCCAGGTGCGCTGTTTTGCTTTCTGGCGGGTTTCCCATTCCGAACGTTGGATGAGTTTTTTGTCCAGCAGGAGGATCATTTCGATATTGAGGAGATGGGAAATTTGCGTGGTGAAATTCAACAACTCTTTCCCGATCTCGACAAACCCAATAAGCTGACCGTCCTTGATGCACGGGCGTACATTGCGGAGGGTAAGCGTTCCGAACCGGCCCACCTCAATATTCCAGTTTTCTCTCAGCGTTTTCGCGGCATTCAAAAGAGTGTTCCGGTTGATCGCGTCGCCATGGATCTCGGGAAGATGGACACGCAAAAATGCGGTCCGGTCGGGACGATAAAAGTACAAGTGAGTAACCCCATAATTTTCGCGGAGGTTGGCGAATAGGGGTTGGGTCAATTCCAGGAGGTGATCGCGGTTTTTTTCCTCAAGGGCGCGCAATAATTCCGGGTGGGTGAGAAGAAGGCTGAGATAACTGTCGAGAGTTTGGGCTTCCTCCCGCAGAACCTGGTCCAGGGCATTCTGGAGTCTCTGCAGGTTCTGGTGCATGACCTGATCGACATGGTTTTGTTGTTGCCAGAAAATGAAATTAAACGAAACACCGAGGATGAGAAGGAGGGCCAGGCCAAAGGGGACAAGGATTCGGACCTTGAAGTTTTCAGTTCCCTGTTTCATCGCTTTCAGCCGGTGGATGCATGCGCCCTATTTTATACCGTACCGGTACGGAACAAAAAGACAAATAATCGGGTTGGTTTGCCAAAATTGGGGAAGAGGCGGAGAAACTCATTGCCCGGGTCGAAGGCGCAATCATACCTTACGGGACCTTGCCTTGCACCCCTGTAGTCCAGCGGCGAGTGGGTGCTTGACAATGAGGGGGTTCAACCGCATAATCCCTTCTGGCTTTCGGCGGATCTGCCGAAACATCCCGCATGTTTGTCATTCAGGCTGACCCGATGTTTTGAAGGGCTCCTTCCGATTGAACAGGTTCAAGGTATGGTCCCTCGCAGGCCGAAAGTGTTGAGGGCGATCCTTTAAACTTTGTTCGCTATCCGGTTTTTTTGAATCGGGAATTTATTTTATCAAAGAGGAATTAAAAATGTCCGTCGCGGTTGTCGCAGGAATGCAATGGGGAGACGAGGGCAAGGGAAAGATTGTCGACCTTCTTGCCGAAAAAGCCGATGTGGTGGCACGTTACCAGGGCGGACACAATGCCGGTCACACGATTTTTTACCGTGGGAAACAGTTTGTCCTGCACCTGATTCCCTCCGGCATTTTTCACGAAAATAAATTGTGCGTGATCGGCAACGGCGTGGTGATCGATCCCCAGGCATTGATCCAGGAAATGGATCTGCTCCGCGAAGCGGGGTTGGATTTCGAAGACCGGCTGGTGATCAGCGACCGGGCCAACATCATTCTTCCTTATCATTGCACCAGCGACAAAAGCCGCGAAAGTGGAGGAAAGTTTCAGAAGATCGGGACCACCGGCCGGGGCATCGGCCCATCCTACGCCGACAAGATCGCCCGGGTGGGAATCCGCATGTGCGACCTGAAAAATGAAACCTGGCTGAAGGAAATCCTCCGCGCCACCTATGACGAAAAAAAGGTCATCATCAGGAGTCTGTACAATCATGACCTGCCCCCATTTGACGCCGTCTTCACCGAGTTGATGGAGGTTCGGGACACGCTGTTGAGGTTCGTCGGAGACACTCATGTCCTCCTGCAGGAACAGATTCGATCCGGAAAGAACATCCTTTGCGAAGGCGCCCAGGGCACCATGCTGGACGTGGACCACGGCACCTATCCCTTCGTCACCTCCTCCAATGCCTCGGCGGGTGGCGCCTGCACGGGGCTGGGAATTCCCCCGACGCAGATCGACCGGGTTGTCGGGGTGATCAAAGCCTACACCACCCGGGTTGGGGAGGGACCGTTTCCCACGGAACTCAAGGATGGATGCGGAGAAATGTTGCGCGAGCAGGGGCATGAGTTCGGCGCCACGACCGGGCGGCCCCGCCGCTGTGGATGGTTCGACGCCGTGGTGGCCCGGTATGCCATCCGCCTCAACGGAATCGACGCCATGGTCCTGACCAAGATCGATGTGCTCGACAAATTCGATACCATTCGAGTCTGCACCGGTTACCGCGATGGAGACCGCGTGTATCAGGATGTTCCCGCCGATCCCCACATTCTGGAACGGTGTCAGCCGGTTTACATCGAGTTCAAAGGATGGAAGGAAAATACCATCGGCATTGATTCCATTGACAAACTCCCCGCCAACGCCGGAAAATATATCGAGGAATTGTCCCGTCTTCTGGAAGTTCCGTTCCTCATGGTGTCCACTGGGCCGGAACGCGAGCAAACCATAAGGCTTGGATCTCTGTTTTAAGATGCATGGTTTATTGCCGGGAAACGGACCTTGACCTTCGATTTCGGCGAACAGGTTTTGAACTACTTCCAGGAGCGCAACCAGTCGCACCTCACCATAGACCTGGAAGAACTTTCGAGCCCTTGTTGCGTGGGGCGTCTCCCCGAGATTCGGTTCCGCGACGGAATTCCTGAAAATACCGAACTCTATCGCCGGTTCGTCGTTCACGGGATTCACATTTATCTCTCCCGATTGTTGAGGACCCAGGAAGCGCTCCGGCTGACCTTGTCCGGATTCGGTCCGTTCAAAAGGCTTGAGTTGGGGGGGGTAAATCTCATATTATAAAAAGGAGAAGATTCCTCCTTTTTATATGCGGGAAAAACCGGACCCTTGTTGTCGGTTGCGGTGTTTCACGCCCCTTCATGATGACCGTTGCCATCTTAATATTTTCCTGCCTGTTTTTTTACGGGGTGGGCTATCGGTACTACGCCGGGAGGCTGGACCGCGACGTGGTCTTTCCGGACGACGGCAACCGGACTCCCGCCGTGGAACTTCGGGACGGAGTGGATTACGTCCCCAGCAAGCCTTTTGTCCTGTTCGGCCACAACTTCGCCTCCATTGCCGGGGCCGGACCGGTGATCGGTCCCATTGTGGCCATGCAACATTTCGGCTGGACCGTGACCCTGATCTGGATCCTGATCGGCAACGTGTTCATCGGGGCGGCGCACGATTACCTTACCCTGATGGTATCGCTCCGCAACCGCGGCAATTCCATCGCCGACATTGCCGAAAGCACGATGGGCACCCGCGCCAAGATGGTGTTCGCGATTTTCCTCACGCTGGCCATGTTGCTGGTGATCGCCGTATTCGGCATTGTGGCCGCGAAGACCCTCATCGCCCAGCCGGAGATGGTGTTCCCCTCCTTTGCGATCATTCCGGTTTCCATGGTGCTCGGCTATTGCATCTATCAGAAAAATGCCAACCTGGTGGTCGCCTCCATGATCGGGGTGGCGGTCGTTATCCTGAATATCTATATCGGATTCAAATGGCCCATCCCTCTGCCCCAGGAGGGGGTGCTGGGCTTTTCGCCGCTGGTCTTCTGGTTTGTCATGCTGATGATTTATGCCGGGGCCGCTTCGGTCCTCCCGGTGCATATTCTGCTTCAACCCCGCGATTACCTGTCCACCTACATTTTGTTCGGTTCGCTCAGCCTGGGCATGCTGGCCCTGCTTTGGGTGCGGCCTGAAATTCATACCCCCGCCTTCCTCGGCGCCATGTCGCAGGAGCAGGGACCGATGTGGCCCATGCTGTTCGTGCTGGTGGCCTGCGGCGCGGTTTCCGGATTCCACTCCCTCGTTGCGGGCGGCACCACCTCCAAACAACTGGCGGTGGAGTCGCACGGCAAGCCCATCGCTTATGGCGGGATGCTCACCGAGGGCGTTGTTGCGGTCGTCACGGTCCTTCTGGTGGGAGGAGGATTGTACTGGGTGGCCCCGGCGGGGGGGAACGTGGACATGGCCACATTGGGCTTCCGCGAGACGCTCAAGTCGGGAGGGTGGATCATGGCCTACGGGAACGGGTTTGGCAACGTGGTGCACCAGATGTTGCCGTTTATGGGTCTTACCTTCGCTTCCATGATCGCCGTGTTGGCGCTCAATACCTTTGTCCTGACCACCCTGGACACTTCCGCCCGAATCACCCGTTTTATCATTCAGGAATCCATCGGACGAAAATTCCCCCCGTTTCAGAACAAGTACATGGCCACCCTGCTGGTGATGGTTTTGGCGTATCTCATCGGGGCGACGGAAAGCTGGCAGAAAATCTGGCCGATTTTTGGCGCCACCAACCAGCTCATCGCCGCCGTGGCGCTGTTTGTCATCGCCACCTGGCTGATGGCCATGCGGCGCAACGCCCGGTATGCCCTGTATCCCGCTCTGTTCATGGTTGTGACCACGATCGGGGCGCTCCTTTGGCAGGCCTATCGGTTCTTCACGGCGCCGGAGCCCAACCTGTTGCTCGGTTTCACGGCGTTGGTTCTCGTCGGCCTTGCCCTGTTTGTGGGTAACGAAGGGTTCCAGGTCTTCCGCGGCCGGCGATCCACGGATGTGGTTCCCGAAATGGCGGAGTAATTCCACGGATTTTTCGATTTTCGGTAAACTTACTTGACCCGGGGTTGGATTTGCACCCGTTCTGTTATATGATTGGGGCAATCACCCTCGATCGGATTCCGGCTCCAATGAAGCTCAGCGAAGTTCTGGCACTGCGTAAAAAAAAGGATGGAGACAAGGGAACGAAAAGCGTCACCGCTTCGGCTTCCGTTCCCGAACGGGCTCCCCTTGCGGACAAGGCCCTGAAAGTTCTGCGCACCCGGGAAACCCCCAATCCCAATGCCCTCCAGTTTGTCCTGAACACCCAGATCCTGGATTACGGGAACCGGTCCTATTCCTCCAAATCCGAGTCCTCGCACGACAAGATGGCCAGCGCCCTCTTCGATCTGGGGGACATTGAGAGCGTCTATGTCATGGAAAATTTCGTTACCGTGACGAAGGTGGTGGAGACGAAGTGGGGGCTCATTAAGGACCGCGTCTGGAAGACCATCGACCAGCTCGCGGCCGTCTATCCCCCGGCAAAAAAAGCGGATGCGGGAAACATCGACGTGGTCAATTTCCCGGCCTTGTCCGAGCCGGAAAAACTTCAGGCCATTGAGATGGTGCTCAACCGGTCGATCCGCTCTAACCTGGCCCGCGATGGCGGCGGGGTTCAGGTGAAAGGGATCGAGGGCAATATCGTCCGCATCCTGTATCAAGGGGCGTGTGGGAGTTGCCCCACCTCCACCAC
>PCWF01000181.1:0-359 GCA_002796165.1 Nitrospinae bacterium CG11_big_fil_rev_8_21_14_0_20_56_8 | reverse complement strand
CGTTCCGAGGCGATCGAGCCTCCTTCGGTTGTGCACTAATTCCCGCCGATCCCGCGCATTGGCCCGCGCCGTTGTAGGAGGCGATCGAGCCTCCTTCGGTTGTGCACTAATTCCGCCATCCGCCCCCAACGGCGAGGGGGCGGCTCAACCCTCGGTAGGGACGAATGGATTAATCTTTTCCCAGGAGTTTTCCCGGCAGTTTGAAAATGTTTTCGATGATGCGCGCGGGTTGGCGGATTACGGATTTTGCGGGGGCGGGGGTGATTTCGGGTTCGCTCAAGGTTCCGCCGATGTCGAGAAAAATCTCCAGCGTTCCCCCTTCCTTTCCCTGGATGATATCGCGCACGAGCGGGATCTGG
>PCWF01000249.1 GCA_002796165.1 Nitrospinae bacterium CG11_big_fil_rev_8_21_14_0_20_56_8 | reverse complement strand
CGGGAAGACATGATCGGGACCAAATGGATCGACAACTTCGTCCCCGAGAGAATGCGTCCGAAAATATGGAACATCTTTCAAGATGCTATTGGGAAAAACTCAAAAGACGAAATCTTCGAACACGAAAACCAGATTATATCAACAACGGCAAAGCAGCATACAATACATTGGTATTTTACCGTTGATCGTGACGCCGATGGAATCGCGCTTGGTATCATTGCATTCGGCGCGGATATAACGGATCGACAACTGGCTGAGAAAACCGCTCATGACCTTGCCAGTATGCTACTCGAAGACCCCAACCCGGTTTTCCGTATCGATGACAAAAATGGCGATACACTTCTTGCTAATAATGCGGCAAACGAACTGATCAATGGGTTAGTTCAGGAAAGCCACAACGGCCGAGCACAATGGTCGGCGCTTATCAAGTTGGCAAAAGAAACAGATATTAAAACCACCTTTGAATTAAAACTCGCCGAGAGGTCATTACTGTTCCATATCGTTCCGGTATCATCTGATAATTACACCAACCTTTATGTCACCGACGTTACGGACCTTGAAAAGACCTCGCTTGCGTTATCCGAGACGTTGAAAAAGACAATTTTTGCGCTTTCGTCTGTCCTCGAAGCCCGGGACCCTTATACCGCCGGGCACGAAGAACGGGTTGCAGAGATTGCCGTCAAGATCGGAAAAAGCATGGGGCTGGACGAAGTGCGCCTGCATGGGCTTGAGCTTGCCGCGACGATACACGACATCGGGAAAATTAAAATCCCTTCAGAAATCCTCAGCAAACCGACGCGCCTCTCAAAGGTGGAATTTAATCTTATCAAAACGCACCCCGAAGCCGGTGCGAACTTCATCAGAGGCATAGACTTTGATTGGCCGCTTGCCGATATCATCGAACAGCATCATGAGCGCATGGATGGCAGCGGATACCCGAAGGGGCTGATGGGCAAAGATATCCTTTTCGAAGCCCGCATTCTGGGCGTCGCGGATACGTTGGAGGCTGCGGCCAGTCACCGTCCTTACCGGCCGGGACTTGGGATTGAATCCGCCACAAAGATTATTCAGGAGGGCGCAGGGACTGCCTTTGATGCTGATATCGTCAAAGCCTGTGTCGACCTGGTCAACGCAGGCGAAATTACGCTTTAGGCCGTCTTGGGCGTTACCTTTAAATGAAGACAAGGTTCCGGATTGTCGAAACCGCCCTCCCCGCAAATTCATATGAATCTATGGCGACGTAACGAGATCCAAGCCGACCAGAACCTGGCTTTTGACAGAAAAGTCCCCGATCAGCCGACGCATTGGTGGCGGCAGCTTTTTGATGACGGTCGGCGTCGCCAGAATCTTTTCATCCTCTGCCAGTTGCGGGTGCAACAGGATATCGACGACCTCGAGAACATATTCTGCACCGTTGCTGATTTCTGAGCATATATCGTTCAGGTTTTTGATTGCTCGATGGGCAGCTGGCGTCATGCCGGCGATATATAATTTCAAGACAATAGGCTCGCTCATTTTTGCAAGCTCCTGCTGACCGATACGTCCGTAACACGACGCACCGGCTTCGCAGCCCCACCCGTCTTTGCATTAATGACAATACCATTATGGGTAATTTGCATTTCCCGGATATCACTGCTCGTCGCCGCCCCCCGGGATTTATGGATATAGATTTCCCGGACCAACTGATTGTCCCGCTCTTCCCGCCGGAGACGTATCCAAGTATCAACCATCGAGGAAACATTCAGCATAGAAACACTCGCGGCATCATCCGGGATCAGCTCCGTCATAATGAGTGTGACGCCAAGGCCATTCAGCAAGGAAGATAATCTGATCACCGTACTTTTGAAGGCTCGCATATCGCCGAGATCGGTAAGCGAACTCACTGGATCCAGAACCACTACGCTGGGCCTGCTTTTGATGATCATGCGCCAGACATGAATGATGTGTTCTTCAAGTCCGCACTCAATGGCTCGGCGCGAATGGATCTCCAGCATCCCTGTTTTAAGATGTGGTCGCAGATCTACCCCGCAGGAGCGGTTATCCTGGATCGCTTGGTTCTCCGATTCCTCAAACGTGAAGAATTGAGCTTTCTTGCCCTGCTCGCAGGCAGCATTGACGATGGTCATTGCAAGTAACGACTTCCCGGTGCCCGATTGTCCCGAAATCATTGTCGTGCGGCCTCCCCAAATACCTTTGCCGCCAAGCATTTTGTCGAGTTCGACAACCCCCGTCGGCAGGTGCCGGCGCGAAGTCGCAATTTTCATTCTGACCTCAGACAGCGGAATCAGGGATATTCCCTGTTCATGAATAAGAAACGGATATTCGCTGGTGCCATGGGCGCGACCACGACATTTTAAGATATGAAGGACACGGGTCGACAAGCCGTTGTTAATACTTTGCTGAATTCGTATTGCACAGTCGGCAACATAGTCCATCAAACCTGTTGCGACACGATAATCGGGACTTTCGCCAGTGGTTGCCAACACGGTAAGGCCTTCTTTACGGCACCAATCGAAGACACGAGCGAGATCAAGGCGCACCTGACGGTTATCCTCGAAAGACGAAAACAGTGTATCGAACGCATCTAGCACCAGGCGCTTGGCGCCGGTTTTTGCGACCGCATGGCTGATACGCACCAAAAGGCCGCCAAGCTCAACGCCGTTTCCCGCAACCTGAAGTTCGGGATCTGGCCGCATATCGAGGATCGTCAAGGCATTGGGCCGCCCCCAAGCCTTCAAATATCGTTCAAGGGATTCCGGTGACTCATCAAAAGTGACATAGACTGCCGGTTTATTGTCTTTGTCTTCGCACAACGCGAAAAGCAGCCCAAAAAGGGTTTTCCCCGAGCCGCTGACCCCGCGGATGATGGTTGATCGCCCCGCCGGATACCCTCCGGAAAGGATGCTGTCGAGCCCGTCAACGCCGGTCGTGACTGAAGCATCAAGCACATTTTTCTTGGCCTGGGGTTTTGCTTTTTTCATTTTTGCGTTCAAATTCCATCGTTAGAATATTTTTGAGTTACACAGCGTGTAAAGTTACCAATCAGTAATCAAGCAGTTAATGGGTCTTTATTTTATATTTGTATTGATAATTATTCTCATTTATTTAGGTTCAACGTTAATGCAAGCCGCGACTATAACAACGATATTTTCACAATGCGCGGTCCGCGAGAAGGAAACCACCGGATGTCATCAACCAGGTTATTGATTATCCGCTTTCTTGTTGCTTTAACCGTTTGGTGTGTCTCCGCGTCATCCCATGCAGCAGAAGATAAGCGTGAATTGGTCAAGCTACCACCAATGATGCAGGAACACATGCTGGCCAACATGCGTGATCATCTTGCCGCTCTTGATGAAATTTTAGGGGCTCTTGGCGACGGGAATACCAATGATTCCGTCGCAATCGCCGAAAAACGCCTCGGGATGTCATCGCTATCACATCACGGCGCCGATGCCTTTGCGGCGTTCATGCCAGAACCCATGCAAGCCATGGGAACACAGTTGCATCATGCTGCCAGCCAGTTTGTCGTCGCCGCGCAGAATGCTGAGTTAAACCCCGGCAGGGAGTCTCAACATGCTGTCTATAAAGCATTGAAGGCGATAACGGAGAGTTGCAATGCCTGTCATCAGGCATACCGCATCCGCTAACACGAACGCCGGGTCAGGTGAGGCTTTCAACCCAGTTACGGATTTCCCGGCAGCGCATATCGGCATCCAGAACATCATCGTCAATCCCAAGCTGCCAGCGGAGATCCAATCGGTCCGGATTCTGAGCCAGAGCGCGCAAAGCATTGGCGTAAGTTTCCAGTGCATCGCGATCAATGAAATATCCTTGCGACAGCATGTCATCGGCATAACGACGATACAGATTGGCGAGATGTGGCAGATCAAATTCCGGATGATACTGCATGCCCCAGAACACCCCCGCGCCCACACGGATCACCGCTGCCTGCACGGCTGAATGTGCATTATGGGCAAGGATTACGGATCCTGCCGGAAGATGAGTAACTTCGTCATAGTGAATGCATGGGCTGTCAAAAACCCCCGGCTTGTCAGCATACAAAGCATGACCCACACCGGCCGCCGTCAGCGCGATCTTTCGGGCTATGCCGACTTCGCGGCCACGTGGACTTTTCGCAACCGTGCCACCGGTCGCTGCGGCTGCGACCTGCAAGCCCCAGCAACTGCCGAGCACCAGCATTCCAGCCTCAAGAGCACTGCGCATCAAGTCTACCTGACGCGTTACTTCGGGGGCCTGATCGAAGGCGTGCAAACCGGAGCCGCCCATCACCATACCATCATAATCACCAAGCGCCGTACCCTTCGGCAAGTAATGATCCGAGTCTGCAGGATAGATCGTGGTCAATTCAGCCTTGGGATACATACGGCGAATTTCGTTGGCATAACGCTCGGCCCCCAACTCGCCGCCGACCGCCGTCATGGCATCATTGCGGTCCCTGGTATTGCCGTCGGCAATAAGAATTTTCAGTTGCCGGTTCATTTATTTCACCTCATCAAGCGCGCCGATAATACCGGCCAGATCGCGGTGTGTGGTGCAGACGGCATCGGCTGAGGTCGTTAATTGATCGACATCGCGTTTTTCGGTATAGAGGATTGCCTTCATGCCCAATGCTTGCGCCCCCTTGATGTCCTTATTGTCGCGATCACCGATATGAACCATTTCATTAAACGGAACATCCATTTGCTCTCTGGCGCTGGTAAACATGGCCGCGTCCGGCTTCGAGCGACCGACCTCGTCAGAGAAAGCAAAACCGCTGAAATATTTCAACAAACCATGATGCGCAAGAATGTCACGAAGGCCTGAGCCGGGCGTCACAATGGTGTCCGAGATGACACAAAGTTTATAGCGCTCACTCAGTGAATGAATAGCATCCTTAACGCCGGGTAAAATATCAGGCGGGACATCGACTTCGAGCCGCCCCATATCATCCGCCAGTGCGCTTAACGCATCATCCGGCAAGGATTTGCCTAGGCCGTTCAACAAAACCTGCAATCGTTCCCGGCAGGTCCAGGTGATGCTGGCTTCCTGCCAAACTTTATAAAATGCAGCATTAGCAACGCCATAGGCCAGATCCACTTCTGCGCGGCTCACCTGATGATGGCGCTGCAGGGCTTCCAAAAGCATACGATGGCGGGTTTCGGCTTTGTTTTCCAATCCCAACGACAGCCGTTTAGGCTCATCAGATTCGTCGTCAAAAACGGTGTCCCAAAGGTCAAATGTTATGGCTTTGATTGTCATAGCGGGATGTTGCTGAATAGCGGGCTTTGCGTCAACGACGTTGGTGCCTATTGAGGCAGATTTGCCAGGCGTTTGGCCGCGACATCAAGTTGACTCTGATTCATATGCCTGGCCAGTCGGTTGAGCGCTTTTTGAACGTCGAAATCTTCCTGATAGCTGGCGACAACCTCTGCTTTCGGCAATGCCCGCATATACCAGACCCATGCTTCAATGAGATCACTGTCAACGCCCCAGCCGACTTCATACATGGAACCGATCAGATATTGTGCGACCGGATGTCCGAGTTTTGCTGCGGTCTTATAATACGATAGCGCAGTCCCATAGTCCTGCGGCTCCCCCAATCCCCGGAAATACCCTTCCCCCACCTTGAAATAGGCCTCGGCATTCCGCGACAGGCGGGTCGCCAGTTTATACCATTCCTGGGCACGGTGATTGTTCTTTTGAACGCCCAACCCCTTGGAGTACAAATCACCGATCCCGACCTGGGCCGGTGCATATCCTTCATCCGCCGCTTTGCGGTACCAGACCATCGCCGCCTTCGGATCGCGTAAGTCGGCAGGTCCGTGAACCAGTGAATTTGCATAGCGTGTCCAATCCTCGACATCGCCTTTTTCTGCCGAGCGTCGTTCAGAGAGGAGTATCAGCTGATATGCTTCCAGGGCCTTTTCCTGCGGATCCGGTTCTCGTTCGCCAAAGAACACCCAGCCGGCAACGCCTGAAACAATCAGGCACGCGAGGACCGTATAGAAGATAAAACGCAGTGTCATGGCGCTTGCGTGGCCAGCGGCCCAACCCGATCACGGCCCGGAGAACACAACAAAACCATACCGATCATTTCGGTAAATTATGGTCGTTCTGGCCAATCCGTTGTTGTTTTTGACCGCTACCATGCGGGTCGGCGCGATCATAACAGGTCACACCGGCAAGATTACGATAGCAGTAAATATTTTGTCTGATCTTCGGCATATCTTCGACGCAATAGGTCAATCCGCGCTCTTTACGAATCGTTGAACAGTCTTTGCCGCTGCCTAATGATACCAGATGATCAACGATTGTTTTATCGGATCCCATCACTGTTACGGCTTCTGCTTCGGCAATAGCCACAGGCGCACAAGCCGAAACGCTAAGTCCGGCAGAAATTACAACTGCAACGAGCAGCCATTTAAGGTACGTCTTCATGGCACCGCAGTCTCCTGTAAACATCAACCATATTGCCACGACAATGGTTAATGTCGGATTAAGATACACGCTCATGGCTCTCTGACAATACCGACCCTAAGCCGCTGCAATCGTTTGCCATCCGGGCCTCACCCCGATATGTTTGGGCGCATTTTAATGGGTCCGAGATTTTGAAGTGGACCAAGTTAACGGAGACGACCTTGGCTGAGCTGGAAGACGACGCTCTATTACGCGAAATCGACGACGAACTGCGCCACGAACAGGCCCAAAAACTTTGGAAAGCCTACGGCAATTACGTTATCGGCGTGGCCATTGCTGTGGTCATCGGGGTCGCCAGCTATCAAGGCTGGCAGGCCTACGACCGAAGTGTACGGATGGAATCGACGGATCAGCTGATTACGGCCGCGACATTGGCTGAAAACGGTGATGCCCAGACCGCCATGGAAAGCCTGAGCAAGCTGGAAAATGCCAAGATTGGCGACATCGAAGTCCTTGTAAGGCTTCGCCATGCCAACCTTCTGGCAAAAAATGGTGAGCCGCAAAAGGCTGCAGATGCTTATGATGCCATAGCCAACGACAGTGGCATTTCGACTTCGTTCCGTGATTTGGCAACGATTTTAAGTTCCGTTGAACTCCTCGACATCAGCAAGGATAACGCTCAAACCGTTATTGACCGCTTGCAGCCCTTGGCGTCTCCGAACAGTAATTGGCGCCACTCAGCCCGCGAAACCATTGCTGTAGCGGCGATTTCGCTCGGCAAAATGGATATGGCCCGTGAGCAGCTTCAAGCGATCTCGCTGGACCCGCAAGCACCGGGCGGCGTACGCTCTCGGTCACAGGAACTATTACAAGCGATTGGCCAATGAGTTTACCTGCACGCCCCACATCCCGCCGACCCGGCTTTGCCATCCTCGTCACCCTGATGGTTGTGTCGATGTCACTTGGTGGCTGCAGCTCATTCAAGGATTGGGACCCGTTCGGCAAGAAACAAAAACCGCTGCCGGGTGAACGTATTTCCGTTCTGACAAACGAACGTAGCCTTAGTGCAGATGTCGCACCTGGCGAAGCCAAAATCATCCTGCCAGCACCCAGCGCCAACAAGGATTGGCCAATGGCCGGTGGATACGCCAACCATGCCATGCATCATATTGCGGTGCGCGACAACCTGAGCGAAGTCTGGAGCCGCGACATCGGCACCGGCGCAGATGACGAACTTCGTTTTGTCAGCCCCCCTGTTGTTGGGGACGGCGTCGTCTTCGCATTGGATACACAATCCCAATTGTCCGCATACGACCTGAAAACCGGCGATAACATTTGGGATTCCGATCTTGAGCCCGAAAACGATGACGAAGGCCATATCGGTGGTGGTGTTGCCTACGAACGCGGACGGGTCTTCGTTGCCACAGGCTTTGGTGTCGTCTTTGCGGTCGACGCGAAGAATGGCAAGGTTCTATGGCAGGAAAAAGTCGGCATCCCATTAAGGGCGGCACCAACGGTAAGGGGCGGCCGGGTCTTTATCGTCACACTCGATAATAACCTGATCGCCTTTGATGCACGTGACGGGAAGACACTCTGGACTCACGCCGGGGCGCAGGAAACCGCTGCACTACTGGGCGGTGCCAGCCCTGCCGTTGATAATGGCATCGTTGTTGTCCCCTATTCATCCGGAGAACTTTTTGCTCTTAAAGTTGATACAGGCAAGGTCATCTGGCAGGAAAATCTGGTTTCTATCCGACGTACTGATGCGGTCGCCGCTCTTGCGCAAATCCGTGGCCGACCGGTCATTGACCGGGGCAAGGTGATTGCCATCAGCCACGCCGGCGTCATGGCATCAATTGACCTCCGCACAGGCAGACGGCTTTGGTCACGTGATATCGGTGGTACGGATAGCCCCTGGGTGGCGGGTGATTACATCTATACGATCACCAATGACAATGAGCTCATCTGTGTTTCAAGAACAGACGGCAAAGTGCTTTGGGTTATTGGCTTGCCGCAATTTGAGAACCCAAAAGATCATGAAGATCCCATTGTCTGGTCAGGTCCAATTCTTGCCAGTGATCGCCTTATTGTTGCCGGATCAGACGGCGAGGCTTTGGCCTTATCGCCATATGACGGGCATCTGATCGGCGTTGTTGAAATGCCTGATGGCGTGTCTGTGACACCGATTGTTGCAGACGGAACAGTCATTTTTCTTGCCAATGACGCTGATCTTGTCGCTTATCGGTGACACAGGCATAAGACCGGACACTTAAAATGACCTTCACACTTGCTATTATTGGCCGGCCTAACGTCGGTAAGTCGACGCTGTTTAATCGGCTTGTCGGCAAACGGCTGGCGATTGTCGATGATACGCCCGGGGTAACCCGTGACCGGCGCGAGGGTGAAGGCTCGATTTCCGACCTCAAGTTTCGTCTTCTTGACACCGCCGGACTTGAAGACGCCACTGATACCAGCATTGAAGGACGCATGCGCATTCAGACGGAAAATGCGGTTGCAGAGGCAGACGTCGTGCTTTTACTCATTGATGGTCGCGCCGGTGTCACGCCAACGGACAGTCATTTTGCACAATGGCTGCGCACCCAAAAAACGCCTGTTCTTCTTGGGGTCAACAAGTGCGAGGGCAAGCAGGCAGAAAGTGGCCTTTATGAGGCCTACAGCCTTGGTCTTGGCGAGCCGA
The DNA here is from genome assembly GCA_002796165.1 of Nitrospinae bacterium CG11_big_fil_rev_8_21_14_0_20_56_8. Lineage (GTDB taxonomy): Bacteria > Nitrospinota > Nitrospinia > Nitrospinales > VA-1 > 21-14-0-20-56-8. The sequence continues at coordinate 1,129 of PCWF01000249.1, read as the reverse complement.
TTGCAATTTCGGCCGAGCACGGCCTGGGTGTTGATGCTCTGTACGATGCCTTGCTGCCGTTTCATGAGAAAGCATTGGCTGAAATTGCCGAACAGGCCAAACTTGACCAAGAAGTCCCACTCGTCGATAGCGGTGAAGAAGAAGATGACGAGACTGTTTTGGCCTCTCCCTTACAGTTGGCCATCGTTGGCCGCCCAAATGCCGGCAAGTCCACACTGGTGAATAAACTGCTTGGTGAAGATCGCATGCTTACGGGCCCGGAAGCGGGGATCACCCGGGATGCCATTGCCACGACTTGGTCGTATCAGGGCCGTGACATCAAACTGGTCGACACGGCGGGCCTGCGCAAACAAGCGAGAGTTCAGGAAAAACTTGAGTATTTAGCCGTCAACGATACGTACCGGGCTATACAATATGCACAGGTTGTAGTTCTGGTTCTGGATGCCGACCAGCCGCTGGAACGTCAGGATTTGAATATTGCCCGCAAGGTTGTTGATGAAGGGCGCGCCCTGATCATCGCCGTCAACAAGTGGGATACCGTTAAAGACAAGGCTGCTGCAATGGCGCAAATTAATGCCCGCTTGCAGACATCATTGCAACAGATCAGAGGCGTTCGGGTTGTTACAATGTCCGCCTTGACCGGGCGCGGTGTCGACAAATTGCTGCCGACCGTGTTCGAGGTTTTTGACCTATGGAATACCCGGGTGCCAACGGGTGCGTTGAACAGGTGGCTTTCGCGGATGCTGGAGGCCCACCCACCGCCTATGGGCTCACACGGGAAACGGCTGACCGTTCGCTATGTGACGCAGGCAAAGTCCAGACCACCGACGTTTTATCTGTTTTCGTCAACGGCAGTAAAATTACCCGAGAGCTATCTACGCTACCTCGCGAATGGTCTACGGGATGATTTTGGCCTCGACGGGATACCGCTCCGTATTCATACGCGGTCCGGGAAAAATCCTTACGCCTGATCGGAAACCTGCGCTTACCCACCACCTCGTTGATAGGCACGATCGAAACGTAATATGAGCGCGTCACGTTCAGCATCACTGAAACCCGAAAAGGTCAACTGAACCGGCATGGTCGGCATTTGCATCAAGGCAATTTGGCGAATACTTTCCGAACCCAG
>PCWF01000137.1:170-10322 GCA_002796165.1 Nitrospinae bacterium CG11_big_fil_rev_8_21_14_0_20_56_8 | reverse complement strand
TCGCTTAACGTCGAGAGCGAGGACAACATGGGGACCTGCTTCATCATCGACCTGCCCGTCAAAAGCCTTCCCTTCGGACCCGTAAACACTTCGCAATGTCGTGCGGGTTGATGCATTTCTTCCCCGTTTACACCTTCCTGAGGTCTTGAGACCCTATTGGCAGGATGCTGAAAAACTCTTTCGGGTGTCATTCTGCGCCGCAATGCGGCGAAGAATCTTGCCCGAAACCCTTGCCAGCTTGAATTTACCAATCCGGCCAGATCCTTCGCGGAATTTTATCCTGAGCCTGCCGAAGGACTCAGAATGACATTTTTGTAGTTTTTCAGCACCCACTTAGGCCTTATATTAAGGAATATGGAAAACCGCAAAGGGGAACTTGTGTCTCTTGGCCGAGGGGTTCCAGAAGGGAATCGAACGCATGGGTGACCGGAAAACAATAATTCTGCTGATCCTGCTGATGGTCTTCGTGGGGGCGGGTGTGGGTGGGATTATCCTCGCCCGCTTGTACGAGTCGGACATGGACGGGCGAAAAATTAACTTGATGGAAATGGTCAAGGCCCAGGCCCGGCTGATGGAAGCGGTCGCCCGTTTTGACTTGCGATACAGCCGGGATGACGTTCCGGGCGGAGCCCTTTCGGCGGCGCTTTCGCAAATAACCGGGGTTTTCGACCGTATGGAAGGTTTCGGGGCCACGGGTGAATTTGTTCTGGGGACATTGGAAAATGGCCAGATCCGGTTCCTTTGGGGGAAAGGACGCAAGGCTAAATCCCGGCCGCAATCCATTCCCATGGCAACCTCCTGGGCAGAACCCATGCGCCGCGCGCTTAAGGGGGAATCGGGAATGGCCATCTTGTCCGATTATGCCGGAGATAGAGTCCTGGCGGCCTATGAACCCGTGCGTTTTTTGAACCTTGGAATTGTGGCCAAGGTGAACCTGGAGGAGATCCGGAAACCCTTTTTTGTAGCCGCGTCTTTTGCTGGAATCGGAGCGGGATTCCTCATTCTCATCGGAGCGGGAATATTTCACAAGATTCATTCCTCCCTCATGCGCCGGTTGGAGGAGAGTGAAGAAAAATACCGCTCCCTTTTTACGAGATCCAGCGATGCGGTATTTCTTCTGGACCAGGGGGTTCTTGTGGATTGCAATGAACGAATGTGTCAGTTTTTAGGTCAGCCCAGGGAGTCATGTTTAGGGAAAACCCTGGCTTCTTTTTCAGCCCCGTTGCAGGCGCCTGATGGCCCATCTCCCGAATTGTTGCGAGGAAGTTCCATGCCGGGGGAGGATGCGCCCGCTCCTTTCAAATGGAAGTTCAGAGACGCGCATCAAAACATCCTCGATACCGAAGTGACCCTGAAAACCATTCGCATCGGGGGGCACGATCTCTTTCTGGGGACGATCCGGGATATCCGGGAACGAATGCAATGGGAAAAAATGCTTCTGGATCGGGAGGAGTTGTTAAAAAACATCATCAATGAAACCAGCGCCATTATTTACATTAAAGATCTTGAGGGACGGTACACGCTGGTGAACCGGCAGTTTGAGAAACTCTGGAAGCTGAATCGGGAACAAGTCCTGGGGCAAACCGATCACGAGCTGTTTCCCGAATCCGCCGGTCAGTTTGCCGAAAACGATGCCCGCGTTTTAAACCTGCGATGTCCATTGAGGTTTGACGAAATGGTGTTGGTGGACGGGGTATGGCATACGTATTTATCCGTCAAATTTCCCCTGAAGGATTCGTCCGGAGTTACTCATGGTGTGTGTGGGATTTCCACGGATATTACGGAAAGGAAACGGGTCGAGGAGGAGTTCAAAACCCTGTTTACGGCGGTCGAGCAGAGTCCGGTCACCATCACCATTACCAATCTGGAGGGGGTCATCGAATACGTCAATCCCAGGTTTGTGCAACTGACGGGCTATTCCCGGCTGGAAGCGATCGGCAAGAAAACCAGCATTCTCAAATCCGGTCACCATCCTGAGGACTTTTATGCAAATTTATGGAGTACCGTCCTTGCGCATAAAACCTGGAACGGGGAATTCCTCAATAAAAAGAAAAATGGGGACCTGTACTGGGAACAGGCTTCCATTTCCCCCATCCTTGATGAAAAGGGCATTATCACCTACTTCCTGGCCGTCAAAGAGGACGTTACCGAAAAGAAATTGGCAGAGGAAAACCTCAAGCGGGCGCAAACCGAGTTGATTCTTTCCGAAAAGCTGGCGGGAATCGGGAGACTGGCGGCGGGAGTTTGTCACGAGATATTGAATCCGCTCAATATCATTTCGATCCATATTCAGATGTTGATGAAAAAGGGTGTTGACTCAATCCCGCCGCAGGAGACGCTGGCCAAGATGATGAAAGAGGTCCACCGTATCGAAAAGATTTCCCAATCGCTTTTAGTGTTTGCTCGAAAAGGGGAATCTCGTAAAGTTAAAATCGTCATTAGGGATGAGATGACGGAAATTATTTCTCTTTATGAAAAGGAATTTGCCCTGAATAACATCCGGATGGTTTGCGATTTTCCCGCCAATGCAATAACGATTCAGGCGGACCCCGATGAAATTCGGCAGGTGTTGTTGAATATCGTCAATAATGCCCTATATTCGATGAAGGGTGGAGGCCAATTGACTTTCAAAATATGGGAATCGAGCATTCAGTCGCGGAAATGGGGGCATATCTCAATATCCGATACGGGGGGTGGGATCAAGCGGGAACATTTCGATCATATCTTCGATCCGTTTTTTACCACGAAGCCGCATGGCGAGGGAACCGGGATGGGGCTTTCGGTTTCGAGGACGCTGGTGGAAAAACAGGGAGGCAAGCTGGAGGTCGAAAACCACTTGGGTAAGGGTGCGACTTTTATTATTTCACTTCTGCAAGGCTGAGGGTGCAATCCCATGGGAAAATCGAAAAACCCGTTCAGCATATTGGTGGTGGATGACGAACAGGAATACCTTTCCCTGTTCCGGGAGGTTATCTCTGAAAATGGCTACCGCGTGGTGGCCGCAAAAGACGGCCTCGAAGCGTTGGAAATCCTGGAAAAGGAAAGAGAAATTTTCGTCATTTTGGCCGATTATAAAATGCCGCTGATGCGGGGAACCGATTTTCTGAACCGGGCCAAGGCAATTTGCCCCCTGGCGCCGCGGATCATGGTCACCGCTTACCAGAGTATTGACGTGATGGAGGAATCCATCAACAAGAGCGAGGTGTTCCGGTTCCTGACCAAACCCCTGAATCTCGATCGGCTTTTGGAGTCGATTCGGGACGGGTGCGATTTGTATCTCAAGCGGAAGGAAGAGATCGAGAGCCGCAAGAGAAAGGACGAGTTGATCGAGAAATTGTCCACCGCGATCGAGACGGGAATCGGTGGCGCCGTTCAGTTGGCTGGGGATGAAGAGGCCGCTGAAGAAAAAAAAGTCACGGAGAAATCCGAGGTGATGACGGTAGAGATGTTCGAGATGCTTTCTTCCCTGTCAACCGCGCTGGATATCATCAACCCGACTCTTAACGCGCATCACAAGCGGACCTGTTTTTTGGCCTCCAGCATCGCTTCCGAGCTGGGTTTTCCGGCCCGGGAAGTGAGTTCGATTTTTATTGCCGCCATTTTACATGACATCGGGGCGATTGCCCTGGCAGACCGGTTCAAGCTCCTGGCCTTTGAGGACTCCTCCCCTCATACCCATGCAGAGCTGGGGGCAATCCTTTTCGCCAGTTTCCCCCCCTTTGCTCCCCTGGCCCCCCTGGTGCGATATCACCATGTGCCCTGGAAAAACGGGAAAGGAAATACATTTAATGGAGGGGAGGTCCCGAGAGGAAGCCACGTCATTCACCTTGCAGACCGGGTGGCCGTTCTAGTGCGATCGGAGGGCCCCATCTTCGATCAGGTTCCCGAAATTGAGCATAAAATAGGGGATGCGGCGGGAGAAGTTTTTGTTCCCCAGTTTGTGGATGCATTTTTGAATCTTTCGCGGCGGGAGGCTTTCTGGCTCGACGTCACCTCCGCGTCTCTGGATCGGGTCCTTAAACTGAAATCCCATCTTCCTGAAATTCCGCTTGGGTTGGACGGACTGGAAGAACTGACCCGTTTTTTTTCCATGATCATCGACACCCGCAGTCATTTTACCGCGAACCACTCCAGCGGGGTGGCCTCTTCCGCCGCCGAATTGGCCCGCCTGATGGGACTGTCGAGCGTAGAGTGCAAAAAAATACGGATCGCCGGTTATCTTCATGACCTGGGAAAACTTGCGGTATCCGAAACGATCCTGGAAAAACCGGCCAGATTGGATCGTAAGGAAATGCAAATCATGAAGGCCCATACCTACCACACTTACAATATCCTTCGTGAAGTTGAAGGGCTTGAAGAAATTGCCGAATGGGCATCCTTTCATCACGAGCGGCTTCATGGCGAGGGTTACCCCTTCCATGTCACCGCCGAACACCTTCCCTTGGGATCAAGGGTTATGGCCGTTGCCGATATTTTTACCGCCCTGGCCGAAGACCGGCCCTACCGGAAAGGAATGGCCTTGAATGAAATCCGCGGGGAGTTTTCCAATCTGCTTAAACAGGGTGGACTCGATGAAGAGGTGGTCCGGGTCCTTATTGAAAATCTGGATCAGGTGGACCGGATACGAACGGTTTCCCAACAGCTTCAGGACAAGGATCTGGAAAATTTCTGGAATCGGTCCAGGGAACTGGTTCGGCAAATTGAAAGGGAAACGTGACGCGCCGTAATCAGGTCTTTTTTTCCGGAAATACCCGGACCGGATCGCGGAGAGGATCGACTTGATTCAGGTCCATTATTTTGTCGATCCGGTGTTCGGTGAGCAGGAAATTCTTTGGAAAGATCAATTTGCCGCTCTGGGTGACAATGTCTCGGGAAAGGATCATTTTTCTTTGCAGGCCAAAGATCCCCACTTCCTCGTCCGGAGGCGGGGCCTTGTAATTTTTCAAAAATTTGATCAAAGCCTCGTAGATTCCGCGGTCGTATTTGATATCGAGGTTCCTCTCGATGGGCCGAAGGAGCTTGGTGGCCATTTCCATGTCGGTCTCGATATTCCTTTTTTGAACCTGGATCAACTCTTCGTCCACGGCGTTGGCCAGCGCCACGATTTTCGATTCGAGGGGAATGTCTTCCCCTTTTAACCGGTCCGGGAAACCGCTTCCGTCGACATTTTCACAATGGTACCGGATCACCGATCCGAGACTTTTTAAGTGAAAATGGGACTGAAGAAGATCCTGTCCATAGATGGGATAATTTTCGTAGATTTTCTTTTCGGCGGGAGTCCAGGTCTTGGGTTCGCGGTTTTTAATCGAGGGGGGAAGGCACAATTTTCCCAGGTCATGGTACAAACCGGCAAGACTGCAAAGGCGATTGTGGGGAAGGTTGAGCTGTTCTGCGATTTTTTGCGAAAGCCAGGCCACGTTCCGGCTGTGAACTGAAAATTCCTGCTGGACAAATCCCAGGATCAGGATGGGAAACTGCAGGGCTTCGAACAGCTCCTTGTTCAGGAGTTTGTTCATCTCCTCAAGTTCTTTTTTTTCCTGTTTCTCCAGGCCCAGTTTTTTTTTATCCGCGAGAATTTTTTGCCGATGTTCCAGGGCCGACTGAATTTCCTTGAGCAGGTGGTCCAGATCCACGGGCTTGGTAACGTAACCGAATGCCCCGCTCCGCAAACACTCTTCGGCGATCTTGATACTGGCCACGGCGGTAACCATGATGATCTCCACGTCCGGAGCCCGGTCCTTGATCATTTTGAGGGCTTCCATGCCGTTGAGATACGGCATGCGGATATCCAATAGCACGCAATAGGGTTGGAAATCCGAGATTTTGGCCAGCGCCTCTTCACCGTCGTGAGCCACGTCCACATGGCATTGCTCGCCCTCAAGAAATTCTTTGAGGGTATTGCAGACTTCCACTTCGTCGTCCACCACCAGAATTTTTGCGAATAAAAGTGGATTGGGCAAAATGGACTCCTGAAAAAGGGGAGAATTCTTGCGCGGATGATTTTCCACCCATTTGTGCTTACAATGATATAGTTTCCAGGGGCATTTCGCCATTGAAAAATGGTCGTGCTTGCCGATAAAAATAATCGGGGTTATATTCATCAGGATCAGGATTATCCTGATAAAGTGGAGAGAACCGGTGATCCGGATTGGGGAGGAAGGGCATGAATTTATCCCGGCATAAAATTCTTGTGGTGGACGACGAGGAAGAGATTCTGACCTTGTTGAGCGATATCCTGAGTGGGGAGGGATACCAGGTAACCACCGCCGTCAATGGGTTGGATGCGATTGAACGGATTCGTAAGGAGGGCCCCTTCGCCGTGATAATTTCGGATCATAAAATGCCGAAAATGAAGGGAACGGACTTTCTGGCCACGGCCAAGGAGCTTCTTCCTTTTTCACCCCGGATTATGGTCACGGCTTACCAGGACGCGGACATGATGGAAGAATCCATCAACAAGTCCGAGGTGTTCCGGTTCCTGACCAAACCGATCGAACTCGACAATGTGATTCATATTGTGAAAGAGGCTGTGGCGCATTTTGAAGAGTTTGCTCAAAAAGAGCAGGATTTGAAGGAAAAGGATAAACTCATCCGTCAATTGTCCCAGGGCATAGAAAAGAGCCCGGCCTCGGTGGTGATCACCAACCGGAAGGGAGAGATTGAATACGTCAATCCCAAGTTTGTCGAAGCGACGGGTTATACCTTCGAGGAGGTGAGGGGAAAGAATCCCCGCATTCTTAAATCGGGCTTCACCCCTCCGGAGTTCTACCATGAGCTATGGCGGAACATCACATCCGGACTGAGCTGGAGAGGTGAATTTCAGAACAAGAAAAAGAATGGAGAACTGTATTGGGAATATTCTTCCATCTCCCCCATTTTTGATGAGGAGGGAGAAATCACCCATTTTATTGCCGTCAAGGAAGACATCACCGAACTCAAGAATACCGAGGAGGAACTCCGGCGGGCCAAGGAGCAGGCGGAGGAAGCCAACCGGGCCAAGAGCACGTTTCTGGCCAACATGAGCCATGAACTTCGCACCCCGATGAACGCAATCATCGGTTACAGCGAGTTATTGGAGGAAATCGCCGCGGAGGAGGGGGTGGCGGAAATATTCGTTCCCGATTTGCACAAAATCCACGAGGCGGGCTACCACCTGCTTGGACTCATCAATAATATCCTGGACCTGTCCAAGATTGAGGCGGGTAAGATGGAAGTCCACATCGAGGAATTCAGTATTGAGGAATTGCTGAAGGAAGTGATGGGCATCGTGAGTCCCCTTGCAGAAAATAAAAGGAATCGGTTCGAGGTGCGGGTCCCCCCCGGCCTGGGGAACATACAAAACGACCGCACCAAACTCGCCCAGATTCTGATCAATCTGCTGGGGAATTCATTCAAGTTTACTGAAAATGGAAAAGTGTCTCTTGAGGTCTGCGTGAAGAATGTGAAAAAGGCGGAATGGTGTTTTTTCTCCGTCGCCGACAATGGTATCGGCATGTCCCCGGAACAGCAGGCAAAATTGTTCAAGGCATTTTCTCAGGCCGATCCCTCCACGACCCGCAAATATGGCGGCACCGGCCTCGGACTCGCCATCAGCCGGCTCTTTTGTCTGATGATGGGTGGAGACATCAAGCTGGTCAGCGAGTTGGGGAAGGGCTCGACGTTTACCGTCCGGCTCCCTAAAAAGATCCATGCCTCCGGCGCGGCCGATTCTCCCACTCCCTAAAGGTGTTCTTTGAGGTACTTCCCCGTGTAGGAGGCGGCAACCCGGGCGACCTTCTCCGGGGTGCCCTGGGCGAGGACTCGGCCGCCCGCGTCTCCTCCCTCGGGCCCCAGATCGATGATGTGATCGGCGGTTTTAATGACGTCCATGTTGTGCTCGATCACGATCACCGTATTTCCCGCATCCACCAGTTGCGACAGCACCTTGAGCAGGTGTTCGATGTCGGCGAAGTGGAGTCCCGTGGTGGGCTCGTCGAGGATGTAAAGCGTTCGGCCCGTACTTCGCTTGCTGAGTTCCTTGGAGAGCTTGACCCGTTGCGCCTCCCCGCCCGAGAGGGTTGTGGCCGCCTGGCCCAGTTGAATGTAATCCAACCCCACCTCGGCGATCGTATGAAGCCTGGATTTGAGCGCCGGAATGTTCTTGAAAAAATCCCGCGCCTCCTCGACCGTCATATGCAGGACCTCGGCGACGTTCTTCCCCTTGTAGGTGATCTCCAGCGTCTCGCGGTTGAATCGCTTGCCCTGGCACACCTCGCAGGTGACGAACACATCGGGCAGAAAATGCATCTCCACCTTGATGACTCCGTCCCCCTGGCAGGCCTCGCAACGGCCTCCCTTGACGTTGAAACTGAACCGGCCCGGCTGATATCCCCTGACACGGGACTCGGGGACCTGGCTGAACAGGTCGCGGATGAGGGTGAAGACCCCGGTATAAGTCGCCGGATTGGAGCGCGGGGTGCGGCCGATGGGCGATTGATCGATATCGATGACCTTGTCGATCAGGTGAAGACCGGTGATTTTTTTGAACGATCCCGGCCGCTCCGTCGATTTCCAGAAATGCTGGGCCAACGCTTTATAAAGGATGTCGATGACCAGCGTGCTTTTGCCGGAACCCGAAACACCCGTGACGCACACGAAACATCCCAGAGGAATTTTTATATCGAGGCTTTTGAGATTGTTTTGTTCTGCGCCGGTAATTTCGAGAAACGTTCCGTTGGACGGCCGGCGTTTTCGGGGGATTTCGATTTTCCGCCGTCCGGAAAGAAACTGACCCGTCAACGATGCCTTGTCTTTGAGCAGTTTGTCGGGAGGTCCGGAGAAAACCACCTCTCCCCCGTGCACTCCCGCTCCCGGTCCCAGGTCTACCAGGTGATCGGAGGCAAGGATGGTTTTCTCATCGTGTTCCACCACGATGACGGTGTTCCCGATGTCCCGTAGATTGATGAGAGTGTTGAGGAGCCGCTCATTGTCGCGCTGGTGCAGGCCGATACTGGGTTCGTCCAGCACATAGAGCACACCCATGAGGCTCGAGCCGATCTGGGTGGCCAGCCGGATCCGTTGTCCCTCCCCTCCGGACAGCGTTGCCGAGGACCGGTTCAGCGTCAGGTAATCCAGTCCGACGTTTTTGAGGAATCCCAACCGTTCCCGGATCTCCTTAACGATCCGGCGGGCGATGTTGTGTTCCTGCTCGGTCAGTTCCAGGGACTCGAAAAACCCGGCCATATCCCGGATGGACAGGGAGGTCAGGTCCACGATATTTTTCCCCGCGATTTTTACCGAGATCCCTTCCTTTTTCAATCGGGTCCCCTGGCACATCGTGCAATCCAGGGTTCGCATGTACTTGGCGAATTCCTCCCGCGCGGCCATCGACTCGGTTTCATGGTATCGCCGCTCCAGGTCGGGAATGACCCCGTCGAACGGAGACGCATAATAGTGCTTCCGGCCGTCTTTTTCGTAATAGAACTGGATCTCCTCTTTCCCCGAACCGAAAAGAAGAATTTGCCTCAGGTTCCCGGGTAATTCTCCGAAAGGAGTCGAGAGCTTGAACTTGAAATGTTTGGCCAGCGACTCCAGCATCTGGAAAAAAAAGATGGAACTTCTTTTTTCCCACGGTTTCAGGGCTCCGTTGCGCAGGCTCAGAGTCTTATCCGGAACCACGAGATCGGGATCGATCACCATCTTGGTGCCCAGCCCGTCGCATTGCGGGCAGGCGCCATTGGGATTGTTGAAGGAAAACAGCCGGGGCTCCAGCTCGGGATAACTGATGCCGCAATAACTGCACGCGAATTTTTCGCTGAACAGGAGTTCCTCTTCCTTCCCCTCGCCTTCGAGAAGGGATACCACCAGCGACCCCTGCCCGTGCTTCAATGCCGTTTCCACGGAATCGGTCAGGCGTTTACCCATGTCCGGCTTGATGACCAGCCGGTCCACGACCGTCTCGATGGTGTGCTTGAATTTTTTGTCGAGCGGGATCTCCTCGTCCAAATTGCGGATTTTTCCATCGATGCGGGCGCGGACGAATCCGTTTTTCTGGAGCAGGCTCAACTCCCTTTTGAACTCTCCCTTGCGGGCGCAGACGATCGGCGCGAGGATCATGACCTTCTTGCCTTCGGGGATGGCCTTGACCTGGTCCACGATTTGCTGGACGGTTTG
>PCWF01000137.1:0-147 GCA_002796165.1 Nitrospinae bacterium CG11_big_fil_rev_8_21_14_0_20_56_8 | reverse complement strand
CGTGGCAAAACACCTTGCCGATGCGGGCGAAGAGCAGGCGGAGGTAGTCGTAAATTTCGGTCACCGTTCCGACCGTGGACCGCGGGTTTCGGCTGGAGGTTTTCTGCTCGATGGATATTGCCGGGGACAATCCCTCGATCGAATCCA
>PCWF01000166.1:21512-22202 GCA_002796165.1 Nitrospinae bacterium CG11_big_fil_rev_8_21_14_0_20_56_8 | reverse complement strand
CGTTATTTGCCGTTGCCGGCCCCCCGCGCCCCCGATGAAAAAGAGATCATGCCTTTCCCCGGAGAAGACCCGGCCCTTAAACGAGCAGGTTTGGATTGCATCATCGCCTTGACGGTGCACCTCAAGAGACTGCCAAAGTCCTCCGCCGCATCACTTCCCGGAAGCCGGAGAGCGCGCTACCTCTGCCATGAAACAGCTGCCGGTCCGCTTCGACACAGGGCGCTCTCTTTGACCAACACTGTGTCATAGGAAAATTATTCTTTGCAATGCAGAACTCTCGTGACACCTGTTTGACTTCAACTGCGTTTGCAGGCAAAATGTATTTTTATTTTCCCGGCGCCGTAAATTTTTATTTTTTTCCACACGCGTCGGCCCTGAGACTGGCCCAAGGAGCCGAGGACAGGGAGGATTGCGAAAAACTGTCCTCCCTTTTTACTTGTTGCGCCATTTCAAACCCCACAGACTTTACTAAACTCAATGGCGGCATCCCTGCAGGGAATGCGCTTCTGACGAAAAAAGGAAAGACCTATGAAGACCCCCAGTAAAAAAGACAACACCGGCCAGTGCGAAAAATGTTTACCCGCTTACTGCTGTAACTATTTCGCCTTCGAGATCGACGAACCGGAGAACAGGAAGGATTACGAAACCCTGCTCTGGAAAATCGCCCACGAGAAGGTCTCGATTTATATT
>PCWF01000166.1:20888-21487 GCA_002796165.1 Nitrospinae bacterium CG11_big_fil_rev_8_21_14_0_20_56_8 | reverse complement strand
TCCACACCCGTTGCAATTTTTTGACACCCACCAACAAATGCTCGATCTACGAAACCCGTCCCTACCTTTGCCGCGAGCATAGTGTGGAAAATTGCGAATACACGGGAGATGATTACGGTTTTTCGGAGCATTTCAAGAGCTACGACGACCTGCTGGTCTACATTCAGAAGAACACGAACTTCCGATTCAACCAAACGCTGACGGGTGTCACACCCAATATCGACTGAAGACGCGCAAAGAGTTTCAAGGCAAAAAAAAACCCTTTCCCGCTTGGGGAAGGGGTTTTTCATTTGAGCTTCTGGAACCGAGTCCTTCAGGACACCGCTAATAATTCGTAATATTACGGTCCACTTGTCCCGTTCGGTGTTTTATTTATCGTTCCCGGATTTATCCTTTTTGCCCGGGGCTTTGCCGTCTTTGCTTTTTACCGCGGGCTTTTTGTCCTTGGATTCGGCTTTAGCGGCCTTCTTCTCCGGGGATTTCTTTTTATCCGTCTTCACACTGCCGGCCTTGGCTCCCTTAGCCGGTTTGGCTTGGGCTTTTTCTTGTTTGCCCGCCGTTTCCGGAGTGTCACCCTCGCGGTCCACCAACTCGATAAA
>PCWF01000166.1:10693-20866 GCA_002796165.1 Nitrospinae bacterium CG11_big_fil_rev_8_21_14_0_20_56_8 | reverse complement strand
CCGGCGGTTCCCGATGCGGATGATCCGGGTATACCCGCCGTTCCGCGCGGCGTAGCGTTCCGCCAGAGTACCAAAGATTTTCTGCAGGGTATCCTTGCGGGTGACCAGCTTCAAGGCCTGGCGGCGGGCGTGGAGGGTTCCCTTTTTCCCCAGGGTGATTGTCTTTTCGACCTTGCTTCGCAGTTCCTTGGCCTTGGGCAAGGTGGTCCGGATGCGTTCGCGGTCCAAAAGGGCGGTGACCAGATTACGGAACAACGCTTTTCTGTGCGCGGAGGTGCGGCCGAATTTTCTTCCTGCTTTTAGATGACGCATTGGGCTTTCCGATGTTTGGGTTTAAATGGGTTGCTCGCTGGGAAACCTGAGGGGAACCTCTGCATCGAAGTTCTCCTAACTTTCGACATCTGTTTCCACTTCCCGCTTCTTCCTCATTTGGCTGATCTGCTTCAGGTCCTCATCCTCGATTTTCATTCCGAGATGCAGTCCCATATCTTCGAGAATCTCCTTGATCTCGTTGAGGGATTTCCGCCCGAAGTTTCGGGTCTTGAGCATTTCGCTGTCGTTTTTCTGCACCAGTTCCGCAATGGTCTGGATGTTGGCGTTCTTCAGACAGTTGTAGGAACGGACGGATAGTTCCAACTCCTCGACGCTTTTGGCCAGGTTGACCAGGACTTTCTGCTTTTTCTCGTCCACCTGGGGTTGAACCGGTTCGGGTTCCTCGTCGAAGTTGATGAAGATCTGCATGTGGTCCTTGACGATCTTGGCGGCATGCGCCACGGCGTCTTCGGGAGAGATGCCTCCATTGGTCCACATTTCCATGACCAGGGAATCATAGTCGGCGGATTGACCCACGCGGGTGTTTTCGACGCGGTAATTCACCTTTTCGATCGGGGTGAAGATGGAATCCACCGGAATCATCTGGACCGACTCGTCTTCGAGCTGGTGGTTCTCGGCGGGAACATAACCGCGTCCCCGGCGGACCAGCATCTCCATATCCAACACTCCATTCTGATCGAGCGTGGCGATATGATGATCGGGATTGAGGATCCGGATATCGGAATCGGCGGAGATATCCTTGGCGGTGACTTCCCCGGCGGTGGTCTTCTTGAGATAAATTCGTTTCTCATTCAGTCCGGGGGCCATCTGCAGGTTGACCTGCTTGATGTTCAAGATGATTTCCGTTACATCCTCCATAACGCCTGGGATGGAGGAAAACTCGTGGTAGACCCCTTCGAACTTGACACCCACGATGGCAGACCCTTCCACAGAGGACAGGAGCATCCTCCTGAGGGAGTTGCCGATGGTGATGCCGTAGCCGCGTTCGAACGGGCCAGCGGTGAACCTGCCGTAACTTGTGGTCTTGGTTTTTTTATCGAATTCCAAACGCTTGGGTTTTACAATTCCCTGGGCGGTGAACATAGAGCCTCCGCGAACAATAACCTTTAAAGGAAGGAAAAATTTCTTTTTTTACGTAAAAATTCTGACATCCGGAATCATTAGCGAGAATAAAGCTCAACGATCAACTGCTCTTGAATCGGAATGGTTATATCTTCCCGCGTGGGCAAGGACTGAACCGTACCCGATTTTTTATCCGGATCAAAAGAGAGCCAATGGGGCAAGGACCTGTCCTTCATGTTTTCCAACGCCGTTTTGATGGGGACCTTGTTCAGCTTTCTTTCATTGGGAGAAATGACGTCTCCCTGCTTGAGGAGAAAGGAAGGGATGTTGACCTTCTTGCCATTGACGACAAAATGATTGTGGCGGACCAACTGCCGGGCCGCATTGCGCGAGGGCGCGAGGCCCATCCGGAAAACGACGTTATCGATCCGCAATTCGAGAGTCTGCAGAAGGTTTTCGCCCGTGATCCCTTTTTTCCGATCGGCCTTTTCGAAGTAGTTCTGAAAGGGTTTTTCCAGCACACCGTAAATGCGCTTGACCTTCTGTTTTTCCCGAAGCTGGACCCCGTATTCGGAAAATTTTCCGCGGCGGCCCTGCCCGTGCTGGCCGGGGGCATAACCCCGGCGCTCGATGGCGCATTTGGCGGTTTCGCAACGGTCCGCCTTCAAGAATAATTTCATCCCTTCCCGCCGGCATAACCGGCAAACCGAACCTCGATATCGTGCCAAGTTTGTGCTCCCTGAAAAAAATAAGTGAACGGTAAATTAAACCCTGCGGCGCTTCCTGGGCCGGCAACCGTTATGCGGAATGGGGGTGCGATCCCGAATCACGGTGATTTCCATGCCTGCGGCCTGGAGCGACCGGATGGCGGACTCGCGCCCGGCGCCCGGACCCTTGACATGCACTTCCAGTTTTCTCATTCCCATATCCAGGGCTTTGTGGGCGGCTTTCTCCGCGGCCACCTGGGCGGCGAAAGGGGTGCTCTTGCGGGACCCCTTGAATCCCTGCGCACCCGCGCTGGACCACGCGATCACGTTCCCCGACATATCGGAGATGCTGACGATCGTATTGTTGAAGGTCGCTTGAATATGGGCGACACCCAATTCCGGCGCGGTCTTTTGTTTTTTCTTGCCGCCTTTTGCCTTGCCTTTATCTGCCATGAATTCATTTCCTCAATTATGAACCGGGAGCCCGGAATCGGACACCCTGCTATTTACCGGCCTTCCCGCCGGCACCGATGGTTTTGCGCGGGCCCTTCCGGGTTCGACCGTTGGTGTGGGTGCGCTGACCCCGCACCGGCAGTCCTTTCCGGTGGCGCAACCCCCGGTAGGATCCGATATCCATCAACCGCTTGATGTTCATCAATATTGCCCGCCGCAGGTCTCCTTCGACCTCATATTCTTTTTCAATCAAGTTGCGGACTCGGGTAATTTCGTCCTCGGTCATGTCTTTGACGCGGACGCTTTCGGCCACATTGGCCTTCTTGAGAATATTCCGGGACGAGGTGGGGCCGATGCCGTAAACATAGGTCAGGGCCACCACGATCCGCTTCTCCCTGGGAATATCGATACCTGAAATTCTTGCCACGGGAACTCCTGTCTTAAATTAGGTCGCGACCGGGGACCGTTCGTCCGGGAGCGGAACGGTCAACCCTGGCGCTGTTTGTGCTTGGGATTCTCGCAGATCACCCGCACCACCCCCCGGCGGCGGATCACCTTGCATTTTTTACAAATCGGTTTTACGGAAGCTCTGACTTTCATAATCTTTCCGGCTTGGGTTATTTATATCGGTACGTTATGCGTCCCCGGCTCAAATCGTAAGGTGATAGTTGCACCTTCACTTTATCTCCGGCCAGGATGCGGATGAAGTGCATCCGCATCTTCCCTGAGATATGGGCTACCACTTTATGCCCGTTTTCAAGCTCTACGCGGAACATTGCGTTGGACAAGGGTTCCAGTACTGTGCCTTCTACCTCGATGGATTCTTCTTTTGACATATTTTCAAGAAATCATGGCGCAAACCCGATCAAAAATTTCTTCGGCGGTGCCGGATCCTTCCGCAGTTTTTAAGGTTCCCTGCTTGCGATAAAAATCCTTGAGCGGTTCCGTCTCATTTTTGAAAACATCCAGCCGCTTGAGGATCGTATCTTTATTATCGTCGGGCCGTTTGCTGAGGGCGCCGCCGCAATGATCACAAATTCCCGCCTGTTTGGGAGGGCGCGATGTTTCATGAAACATGGCTCCGCATTCCGAACAGGTGCTTCTTCCCGTGAGACGATTCACGACCTCTTCGGGATTGACCCGAAACTCGACCACGGCGTCGATATCCACGTTCATGGCCTTGAGAGTCTCGGTCAGCTTTTCCGCCTGGACATTGGTTCGCGGGAACCCGTCCAGGATAAATCCATTTTGGCAATCCGGTTCCCGGATCCGTTCCTTGATGAGGTCGATCACCAGGTCGTCGGGAACCAGGCATCCCCCATCCATAAACTGTTTTGCTCGCTGGCCGATCTCGGTATCATCCTTGACGGCCTTCCGCAAGATGTCTCCGGTGGAGATTTGCGGGATATTGAACTTCTGGGTCAGCATTTTTGCCTGGGTCCCTTTGCCGGCCCCCGGCGGACCTAGAAGGATCAACCTCATGTATCAGCCCCTTCGGCCTCTCAACCTTCCCTTTTTGACGAAACCTTCATAATTCCGCATCACCAGATGGGATTCGATCTGTTGCATGGTATCGAGCGAAACACCCACCACGATCAGAAGACTGGTCCCCCCGAAATAAAAGGGAATGGAGAAGTATTTTATCAAATAATCCGGCAAAATGCAGACCAAAGACAGATACACCGCCCCGAAGAACGTGATACGGTTGAGGATCTGTTCGATGAAATCGGAGGTTCTGGAGCCGGGCCGGATTCCGGGAACGTATCCTCCATACTTCTTCATATTGTCCGCCACGTCGATCGGATTGAAAATGACCGCCGTATAAAAATAACAAAAGAAAAAAATCGCGCCCACAAAAATCAGGCTGTAAACGATCGTGCCCGGGGTCAAGGAACCCGCCACCGTCTGCATCACCGGGTGATTGATGAACTGGGCGATGGTGGCTGGGAACATGATGATCGACGAAGCGAAGATGGGCGGAATGACTCCCGAAGTGTTCACCTTCAAGGGCAAATGCGTGCTTTGCCCGCCCATCATTTTTCGTCCCACGACCCGCTTGGCGTATTGGATCGGTATCCGCCGCTGGCCCCCCTCGGTGAAAACGATGGCCCCCACGACCAGAACCATCACGACCAAAAGGACCAACATGACGAGGACCGAGATCTCTCCGGTCCCCATGAGGTCCAGCGACTGGAAAATGGCCGCCGGAGTTCCCGCCACAATTCCCGAAAAGATGATCAGGGAAATTCCGTTACCGATGCCCCGCTCGGTGATCTGTTCGCCGAGCCACATCAGGAAAGCCGTTCCCGCCGTCAGGGTGAGTATGGTCATCACCCGGAATCCCCAACCGGGATGCGGCACGATCGCGTGTCCCGCCGGGCTCTTCATCGCCTCCAGCCCCACGGCGATGCCCGAGCTTTGGATCATGCTCAGGACGATGGTTCCGTAGCGGGTGTACTGAGTGATCTTTTTCTGCCCCTGCTCGCCTTCTTTTTTCAGCCGGGCCAGGTACGGCGACACCATCGTCAGCAACTGGAGGATGATCGACGAACTGATGTAGGGCATGATCCCCAGCGCGAAGATCGTCAGCCGCCGAAGCGCTCCCCCGGAGAACATGTCGAAGAAACCCAGGATGGTGCCCGAAGCTTGCTCGAAGATCTCCGCCAATGCCACCGAGTTGATGCCCGGGGTCGGAATATGAGCGCCAATACGGTAGACAACGAGCAACCCCAGCGTGAACAGTATCCGCCGCTTCAGTTCAGGGATTCTAAAAACGTTGCCAAAAGCATCCGACCCGCTCATTAAACGACTTCGGCCTTTCCTCCCGATTGCTCGATTTTCTTCGAAGCCGACTGGCTGAACTTCTGTGCCTGGATGGTCACAGCCGCCGACCAGTCCCCATCGCCCAGAACTTTAACATTGCCGGTCTTACGGATTAGTCCGTTGGCTTTCATCACTTCGGGGCTGATGGGATCGACCCCCTGGATGCGGGCCAATTGGCCCAGGTTCACGATCTCGAAATGCTCTTTGAAGATATTGGTGAATCCGCGCTTGGGCAGGCGCCGTTGCAGGGGCATTTGCCCCCCTTCGAACCAGGGATGGGGCTTGCCGCCGGAACGGGATTTCTGTCCTTTTTGCCCTTTACCGCTGGTCTTGCCGGTACCCGATCCGATGCCCCGGCCGATCCGTTTCCTGTTTTTTTTGAGTCCCGCGGGGGACTTCAGTTCCGAAAGTTTCATGATAGTTGGTTTACGCCGTTTTGGTCATTTCGGATTTGCCCCGCATGGCGGCGCATTGATCATGTCCCCGCAAGCAAAGGAGACCTTTGATGGTCGCCTTCACCACGTTGTGGGGATTGCTGGTACGCAAACACTTGGTGAGGATGTCGGTGATTCCCACCGCTTCGAGCACGGCGCGCACGGCGCCACCGGCGATGAGCCCGGTGCCCCGGCTGGCGGGTTTCATCAGCACACTCCCCGCGCCGAACCGGCCGGTCACTTCGTGGGGAATCGTCCCCCGCTCGAGGGTCACGCGGGTCAGGTTCTTCTTGGCCTTTTCCACACCCTTGCGGATCGCCTCGGGGACCTCGTTCGCCTTGCCCAATCCCCAACCCACTTCGCCGTTCCGGTTGCCGACCACCACCAGCGCGCTGAAACTGAACCGGCGGCCACCCTTCACCACCTTGGCGACGCGCTTGATGCTGACCACCTTGTCAACCAGATCCTGTTTGCTTTCAAATTGTCCCTGCAATGGACGCCTCCAGATTTCGGTTTCCCATCGCCGTCCGTTTCAGTCTGCGGCGGATGTGGAGATTCTTTAGAATTTGATTCCTTTTTCCCGGACCGCATCGGCCAGGGCTTTCATCCGGCCGGTGTAGACGAACCCGTTCCGGTCGTAATACACTTCCTTGATTCCCTGCTGAACCGCCTTTTCCGCCAGGAGATGACCGACCAGTTGGGCGGCTTTCACATTGCCCCCATTCTGGAGCTGTTGCTTGAAGCCGGGGGAGAGAGTGGATTCTGCCACCAGCGTCTTCCCCTCCAGGTCGTTGATGATCTGCGCGTAAATATGTTTGGCGGTTTTGAAAACCGTAAGGCGCAATTTCTCCTTGTTCCGCTGAACGTGGTTCTTGACCCGTTGCTTGCGGCGTTCCCTCAATCGTTGCCGTTCGGACGTTTTCATAACGATTATTTCCCTCCTGAGGCCGCCGCTTTGCCCGCTTTGCGGATAATTCTCTCGTCTGAATACATGACCCCTTTGCCTTTGTAGGGCTCCGGCGGACGGAACCCGCGAATCTCCGCCGCGGTTTGGCCCACGACTTCCTTGTTGATGCCTTTCACCACGATGGTGTTGTTTTTCGAATCCACTTCAAACTCGATCCCCTTCGGTGCGGGATATTCGACGGGGTGCGAAAAACCCAGACTGAGAACCAAGTTGTTCGCTTTCAGGTCCACTTTGTAACCGACCCCGACAATATTGAGTTTCCGGGAAAATCCGGTAGTCACGCCGCAAACCATGTTGTTGATGAGCGCGCGGGTCAACCCGTGAAGCGCCCGGTCCTGCCGTTCATCGGTCGGCCGGGTCACCCGGATTTCCGCGCTTTCGATGGCGATCGACATATTGGGATGCAGGTCCCGTTCCAACTGTCCTTTCGGCCCTTTCACCGTAAGGTGATGGCCGGCGAGCTTGCAATCGACCCCGCTGGGGATTTTTATGGGTAATTTTCCGATTCTCGACATCTTCCTGTCTCTGGTTCTACTTTATGAAGGACCCTAGATTTTCACGAACTGGCGATGAGCCCGGCTCCTACGCCCGATTCAACGGGCCGGACCCGGGTTGACGCCAATGCTTACAGGGTTCCTGAATTCCGAAATGGACGCACACTCACCAAACGTGACCCAGCACCTCGCCGCCCACGCCTTTTTCACGGGCGCTCTGATCGGTCAACACGCCGGACGACGTAGAGAGGATGGCAATGCCGAGACCGTTGAGCACCTTTGGGATCCGCGACGCGGCCACATAATGCCGGCGCCCGGGTTTGCTGACGCGTTTCAATCCGCGGATCACCGATTCTTCCTGATGGTACTTCAAATAAACGCGGAGGATCCCCTGCTTCCCGTCCTCGAACACGCGATAGTTCCGGATGTACCCTTCCGATTTCAATATCTCCGAAATGCGGACTTTCAGGTTGGAGTTGGGGATCTCCACCCGGTCTTTATTGACCATGATGGCATTGCGGATTCGCGTAAAATAATCTGCGATTGGATCGGTCATCGGCATTGTCGGTTCATCTCCTGAATAAAGCTTCGGCTCTCCATCACCAGCTGGCCTTGGTCACGCCGGGGATTTCCCCGCGCAGGGCCCGGTCGCGAAAACAGATCCGGCACATGCCGAACTTCCGGAGATAGGCGCGGGGCCGTCCGCACACATTGCACCGGTTGTACTTCCTGACCTTGAATTTTGGCTCGCGTTTGGCCTTGGCGATCATCGATTTTTTTGCCATGTTCTGATTTTCCAAAAAGTGGATCCCGTGGGAGTCCGTGTTTCCATCAATTCCTGAAGGGAAGCCCCAGGGTTTTAAGCAGACACCGGCCCTCTTCGTCGTTGCGGGCGGTGGTGCAAATGGTGATGTTCATTCCCTTAACTTTTTCGATTTTGTCAAAGTCGATCTCCGGGAAGATCAACTGTTCCTTCAAACCGACCGTATAATTACCCCTGCCGTCGAACGACCGGGGAGACAGGCCCTTGAAGTCGCGCACCCGCGGGAGCGCAAACGACACGAAACGCTCGAAAAACTCGTACATTCTCACGCCGCGAAGGGTCACCCGCACACCGATCGGCAAGCCCTCGCGGAGCTTGAAATTGGAAATGGCCTTGCGTGCCCGGGTCACCACCGGCATCTGCCCGGTGATCGCCCGCAGGGTTTCCACTCCCGAATCGATTACTTTGGAATCCTGGATGGCCTCGCCCAAACCCATGTTGAGCACGATCTTTTCCAGCCGGGGAACCTGCATGACGTTCTTCAGATCCAGCTCTTTCTGGATCTGCGCTTTAAACTTCTGCTCGTAGGCGATTTTCAAGTTTGCCATATCAGACCTTATCGATCACTTCCCCGCATTTTCTGCAAACGCGGACTCTTTTGCCATCATCCAGTTTTTTGCGCTTGATGCGTACGCCCTTCCCGCATTTGTCGCAAACGACCAGAACGTTGGATATGTGAATTTTGCCTTCTTTTTCCACAATGCCCGGTTGCCGGGTCTTGCCGTCGCCTTTCATGTGCCGCTTCAACATGTTGAGCTTTTCGATCGTCACGCGTCCTTCATCGGCCAGCAGGGCGAGGACCTTGCCTTTTTTGCCCCGCTCCTTGCCTGCGACCACCTGGACGATATCGTCTTTTTTAAGATGCAGTTTGACTTGAGGCATCAGAGCACCTCCGGGGCGAGGGAAAGGATGCGCATGAAACGCTTCGCTCTCAGTTCGCGGCCGACAGGGCCGAAGATGCGGGTGCCGATGGGCTCCTTCGCCTCGTTGATCAGCACCGCGGCATTGGTATCGAACTTGATATACGATCCGTTGGACCGGCGAATTTCCTTGCGGGTCCGCACGACCACGGCCTTTTTCACTTCCCCCTTCTTGATATTGGAATTGGGCTCGGCCTCTTTGACCGCGACGACGATAATGTCTCCGATGGTGGCATACCGGCGCTTGGAACCGCCCAGCACTTTAATGCACTGGACCGTCCGGGCACCCGAATTATCGGCCACTTCCATCTCGGTTCTAAGCTGGATCATGACGCCTCAGCACGTTCTAGGGGGTTGGCACGTTCGATGACTTCCATCAGCCGCCACCGCTTGGTCTTGCTTAACGGACGGGTTTCACAGATACTCACGAAGTCCCCCATCTGACATTCGTTTTTCTCGTCGTGAACGCTGTATTTTTTAGAGCGGGTGACGACCTTTTTGAATTTCGCATGCATGAACCGCCGGTCCACGCGAACCTTGATGGTTTTATCCATCTTGTCGCTGACCACGGTACCGGTTAAAACTTTTCGACTGATTTTCTCGCTCAAATGCCGCTCCTTGAATCTGGATCCGATGATCTCTGGTTAAAACGTTTGCCTTCAGCCGGGGTCCCGGCGATCAAGCCTTCTGAGTACTGGCCTCACCCTTTGCCTGCTGGTGTTGAACGGTTTTCAACCGGGCGACATCCCGGCGGATCAGCCGCAGGCGGGCCGGATTTTCAATCTTGCCCGTCGCCAGTTGAAACTTCAGGTTGAAGAACTCCTGATTGAGGTCGTGAATCTTCTCTTCCCGCTCTTTATCCGACAATTCTCGTATTTCCTGGATTTTCATCTCTCGACCCATTCTATGAGCACGGTCCGGTCACCCTTCCTTGGTGACGAACTTGGTAATAAACCGGGTTTTCAAAGGAAGCTTGTGTGCGGCCAGGCGAAACGCCTCTTTCGCGGTTATCTCGGCAACACCTTCCATTTCGTAAAGAATGCGGCCCGGCTTGATTACAGTAACCCAGTACTCGGGATTACCTTTTCCCTTACCCATCCGCGTTTCGGCGGGTTTTTTGGAAACCGGCTTGTCAGGGAAAATACGCAACCAGATTT
>PCWF01000166.1:9071-10593 GCA_002796165.1 Nitrospinae bacterium CG11_big_fil_rev_8_21_14_0_20_56_8 | reverse complement strand
CCACACTCCACCGCCTGCAGGCCAAAAGACCCAAATGCCAGGGACCCGCCCCGGTAGGCTGTCCCGCGCATCCGCCCTTTCTGGCGCTTGCGGTATTTAACTTTTTTAGGCATCAACATGGCGCGTACCTATTTCCCCATAAGACTTCCCCGGGAAGGACCGTCTTGCGGCTCCCCCGGAGAACTCTGGTTTTAAAATGACGTTGAATCCGTTTCCTTCAGGCCGAAACTTCTTCGCCTTCCCCGCCGGCCGAAGGAATTCCGCTTCCTTTTTGCGGGTGAATGTCGCCCTTGTATACCCACACCTTGACCCCGATAGTGCCGAAGGTGGTATTGGACACCGCCGTGCCGTAATCGATATCGGCGCGGAGGGTATGTAGGGGAACCCGGCCTTCCCGGTACCATTCGCTTCGGGCGATCTCAGCTCCGCCCAGCCGCCCGGAAACCCGGACCTTGATTCCCTGCGCGCCGAACCGGCGGGCGGAAACCACGGCTTTCTTGATGACCCTGCGGAACGATACTCTCTTCTCCAATTGGAGCGCGATATTCTGGCCGATCAGGGTCGCATCCAGCTCGGCCCGCCGCACTTCCTTGATATTCAGGTTGACCTGCTTGTTTCCGGAGATAACCTTCTGCAACTCCTCCTTCAACCGGTCCACTTCCAATCCCTTTTTGCCGATGATGATTCCCGGCCGCGCGGTGTGGATATTGATCCTCACCCGGTTGGCCGACCGTTCGATCTCAACCTTGGAGATCCCGGCATGCGACAGGGTCCGGCTGATGTAATTGCGCAGATGAATGTCTTCCAACACCTGGTCGGAATACCCCTTGCGCGCATACCAGTTGGAAACCCAGGTTTTATTGATCCCCAGCCGGAACCCGAATGGATGTACTTTTTGACCCACGTTCTAATCCTCCGTTATGCTTCTTTTTCGTCCAGGACCAGCGTCAGGTGACTGGTGCGTTTCCGAATGGCGGTGGCCATGCCCCGGGCTCTGGGAAGACTGCGCTTCCATGTGACACCCTGGTCCACCTGCGCCCGCTTCACATACATGTCGTCCACGTCCAGCACCTTGTGGTTCTCCTCGGCGTTGGCCAGAGCCGACTTCAAGAGCTTCTGAAAAAGCCGCGCGGGCTTCTTTTGCGTGAACTGAAGAATGTTCATCGCATCGTTGACGTTTTTCCCCCGAATCAGGTCCGCCACCAGCGCGGCTTTCCTCGGCGAAGTCCTCGTGTGTTTCAAAATGGCTTTGACTTCCATGATCCTGTCTTCGATTCTCTACGTTGAATTACTTGGCCGGAGCGGCTTTCTTGGTTTTGCCGCTGTGGGCCTTGAAGGTCCGGGTGGCGGCGAACTCGCCCAACTTGTGCCCAACCATGTTTTCCGTTACAAACACCGGTATAAACTTTTTCCCGTTATGCACGGCCACGGTGTGACCCACAAAATCGGGAGTGATGGTAGAACGGCGCGACCAGGTCCGAATGATCTTCCGGTCGTTCACCCGATTCATGTCCTCGATCTT
>PCWF01000166.1:0-9037 GCA_002796165.1 Nitrospinae bacterium CG11_big_fil_rev_8_21_14_0_20_56_8 | reverse complement strand
AAAATGAAATCGCTGGACTTCTTTCTGATTTTCCGAGTCTTCAACCCCTTGGCGATCTGTCCCCAAGGGCTACACGGGTGGCGGCCGCCGGAAGTTTTGCCTTCTCCGCCGCCCATGGGATGGTCCACCGGGTTCTTCGCGACCGCGCGAACGCGGGGACGCCGTCCCAACCACCGTTTTCGTCCTGCTTTGCCAAGGGAGATGTTTTCATGATCGGTGTTGCCGATCGTCCCCACCGTCGCCCGGCAGTTGATGTCCACCAGCCGAACTTCTCCGGACACCAGCTTGAGGGTTGCGTAGTTTCCCTCCTTGGCCATCAACTGAACCGAGGCCCCGGCGCACCGGGCCATCTGCCCACCCTTGCCGGGCCGCAACTCGATATTGTGGACCAGCGTTCCTTCGGGAATGAGCTTGAGGGGAAGGGAATTCCCGGTACGGATCTCCGCCTCGGGACCCGACATCACCGTTTGCCCCACCTGCAACCCGACCGGGGCGAGGATATAGCGTTTTTCTCCGTCAAGGTACGACAGCAGGGCGACATGGGCCGTGCGGTTGGGATCGTACTCGATGCCCGTCACCTTACCGGGGATCCCGTCCTTATCGCGTTTGAAATCGACCAGACGGTACTGTTTCCGATGGCCCCCGCCGCGATGCTTGCAGGTGATGCGCCCATAGCTGTTGCGCCCGCCCTTGCGGGAAATCGACACCAGCAGGCTCTTTTCCGGTTCCTTTTTGGTGACCTCGTCAAAACCGGAGTAGGTCAGAAACCGAACGCCGGGGGACCGTGGATTCAATTTTCGAATGGGCATAAAGATCAGACTCCTTCAAACAACTCGATTTTATCGCCCTCTTTCAACAGCAGAACGGCCTTCTTCCAGTCTTGGCTCTTTCCCACGTGCTTTCCAAACCGGCGATGCTTGCCTTTGACGTTCAGCGTGTTAACCGAAAGCACCGTGACGTTGAACACTTTCTCCACGGCTTGTTTAATCTGGATTTTATTCGCGGTCGGCCGCACCCGGAACGTCACCCGATTGCCCTCCTGGAGCAAGAGGGTGCTCTTTTCGGTGACCAGGGGTTTTTCAAGAATTCTGTATAACTCGTCCATCAGCTCAACCGCTCCTCAATCTTCTTCAGGGCTTCCGGGGTGCATACGATTTTCTCGTGCAGGAGAAGATCGTATACGTTCAATCCATCGACGCTAAGCAGGTTGACCCGGGGCAGGTTGCGAACCGCCAGTTCCAGGTTCCGGTCTTTCTCGGCGACAAGAAACAGGGTGCGATCGGGAAGCCCCAGGGATTTGAGCAATTGAACCGCCTCCCGGGTTTTGGGATTGGGAAGGTTCAACTGATCCACCACCGTGAGCTGGTTGTTGTTCATCCGCTCGGTGAGAACCGATTTGAGAGCCAGCTTCCGGGCTTTCTTGTTGAGCTTGAAACTGTAGTCACGCGGGGTGGGACCGAAAACGGTCAAGCCTCCGCGCCAGACGGGAGACCGGGTGTTGCCGGACCGGGCGCGGCCCGTCCCCTTCTGCCGCCACGGTTTTTTCCCGGACCCGTGGAGATCGCCCTTATCGCTGACGGTCGCGGCATTGCCGCCCCGCCGCGCGGCCATCTGCCACGTCACATACTGCTGAACCAGGGACTCTCTGACTTTTACGTCAAAGATCCCGGCGGGGGTTTCCACGGTCCCGATCTTCTGATTATTCCTGTCCACCAAATCCAACTGCGCCATGATCGTCTAGTTCAATTCTTTTTCTTTCGGGATTCCATAATTCGGACCAGTCCCCCGTTCGAACCGGGAACCGCCCCTTTGATCAAAATGACATTGCGCTCGACATCAACGCGGGCAACCTGAAGATTCCGGACGTTGACGCGCTCGGCGCCCATGTGCCCGGGCATCTTCTTGCCCCGGAACACGTGGCCGGGATAGGTATGCATACCCACGGAACCACCCCCGCGGAAGGCCTCGTGCGAACCCCGCGAGGCGGGCGCGCCCGCAAACCCGTGCCGCTTCACGACGCCGGCAAACCCGCGGCCCTTGGACACTCCCACAACGTTGACCCGCTCGCCCTCGGCGAACATGTCCACCTTCAACTGCTGACCGATCAGGTCGTCGGGGACGTCCTCGCCGCGGAACTCGGTGAGAACCCGGGCGGGTTCGATCATCAGCTTGTTGTAAATGCCCTTGAGCGGTTTATTGGTATGCTTTTCCTTGCGTACCCCATAGGCCACCAGAACGGACTGATACCCGTCCTTGTCCGGTGTTTTCTTGAGCGCGGGAATGCATCGCTCCACCTGGATGACGGTCACGGGAATGCAATCCCCTCCCGCGCTGAAAATCTGCGTCATTCCCAATTTTTTTCCCAGCAACGCTTTCATGTTTTGCTTCACTCATCCGCGAATCGCCAGGGACTCGCCGTTTGCTTTTTTAATTAAAGGAAACTTCCGATCATTCTGAAATTTCCGTTTGGACCGACGTTCGGCCCTGGTTTTCACGGGCCCGCCTCATGGGCGCGGTCCGTTTTCGAGATCCCCTAAAGCTTGATCTCGATATCCACTCCGCCGGACAGGTCAAGCTTCATCAGCGCATCGACCGTTTGCGGGGTGGGTTCCAGGATCTCGAGAATCCGTTTGTGCGTGCGGATCTCGAACTGCTCCCGGGATTTTTTATCCACATGCGGGGACCGCAGAACGGTCCACTTGTTTTTGACCGTCGGAAGCGGAATGGGCCCCACCACTTTGGCGCCGGTGCGCTTGGTGGTTTCGACAATTTCGCTGACCGACCAGTCCAACAGCTTGTGATCGTAGGCTTTGAGCCGGATTTTGATCTTGTGGTCACTCATTATTCAATGATCTCACTTACCACGCCCGCGCCCACGGTCCGGCCGCCCTCGCGGATGGCGAAACGCAATTCCTTGGTCATGGCCACGGGGGTGATCAAGTTCACTTCGAGGGCAACGTTGTCACCCGGCATGACCATTTCCACGCCCGGGGGCAAAGTGACCACCCCGGTCACGTCGGTCGTCCGGAAATAAAACTGCGGCCGGTACCCGTTGAAGAACGGGGTATGGCGTCCGCCTTCTTCCTTGCTCAGGATATAAACCTCGGCCTTGAACTTGGTGTGCGGGGTGATGCTTCCCGGTTTGGCCAGAACCTGTCCGCGCTCGATTTCGTCACGCTTGGTGCCGCGGAGCAGGATACCCACGTTGTCACCGGCTTGTCCCTCGTCGAGGAGCTTGCGGAACATTTCCACGCCGGTGGCCACCGTTTTGGTGGTCGGGCGGAATCCG
Source organism: Nitrospinae bacterium CG11_big_fil_rev_8_21_14_0_20_56_8 (assembly GCA_002796165.1). Classification (GTDB taxonomy): domain Bacteria; phylum Nitrospinota; class Nitrospinia; order Nitrospinales; family VA-1; genus 21-14-0-20-56-8. Next base: position 5,748 of record PCWF01000166.1, on the reverse strand, counting down.
ACAATTTCGACTTCCTCGCCCACCTTGATGATACCGGTCTCGACTCTGCCGGTCGCCACGGTGCCGCGGCCGGAGATGCTGAAAATGTCTTCGATCGGCATCAGGAACGGCTTGTCCACGGGCCGCTCGGGTTGCGGGAAGTATTCGTCCAGGGCGTTCATCAGGTCCCAGATGCACTTGGACTTTTCGGGATCGTCAGGATTTTCCAGCGCCCGCAGTGCCGAACCGCGGATGACGGGGATGTCGTCCCCGGGGAAATCGTACTTGCTCAGCAGTTCGCGGACTTCCAGCTCCACGAGGTCGAGCAGTTCGGGATCGTCCACCATGTCCACCTTGTTCATGAACACCACGATCCGGGGAACACCGACCTGCCGGGCGAGGAGGATATGCTCCCGCGTCTGCGGCATGGGGCCGTCGGCGGCGCTCAAGACCAGGACGGCGCCGTCCATCTGCGCCGCGCCGGTGATCATGTTCTTGACGTAGTCGGCATGGCCCGGGCAGTCCACGTGGGCGTAATGGCGTTTTTCGGACTGGTACTCGACGTGCGCGATGGCAATCGTGATGCCGCGCTCCCGCTCTTCGGGAGCCTTGTCGATCTGGTCAAACGGCGTATAGTCCGCCAAACCTTTTTTGGATAAAACCACGGTGATGGCCGCGGTCAGGGTGGTTTTGCCGTGGTCGACGTGACCGATGGTGCCAACGTTGAGATGCGGTTTGTCTCTCACAAATTTTTCTTTTGCCATGCTATTTCACTCCACTTGTTTTATCTAAAGGTTGGTATCCAAATCAGACGGCTAGTTTTTCCTTGCCGGAACCTGTGATTTTCGCGATCAACTCTTCGGCGATCTGCTGAGGAACAGGTTCATACTTTGCAAACTCCATGGAATAGTTGGCCCGGCCCTGGGTCCCCGACCGCAGATCGGTTGAATAACCGAACATGTTCGCCAGGGGCACGTCGGCGCGGATCACCTTGGCTCCGGCGCGGTCGCTCAAATCCTTGATTCTTCCACGCCTGGAATTCAAATTACCGATTACGTCGCCCATAAATTCTTCCGGGGTGACCACTTCCACATCCATGATGGGCTCCAGCAGAACCGCACCGGCGCGGGCGCACACTTCCTTGAACGCCATGGAAGCGGCGATCTTGAATGCGATTTCGGAGGAGTCCACTTCGTGGTAGGACCCATCCAGCAGGCTGACGCGAACGTCCACCACGTTGTATCCGCACAGAACGCCCCGGCCCATGGCCTCCTCGATGCCCTTCTGGACCCCGGGAATGAATTCCTTGGGAATGGATCCGCCCACGATTTTATTGACGAACTCGTACCCGGTGCCGGCCTCCTTGGGCTCGACGCGAATCTTGACATGCCCGTACTGGCCGCGGCCCCCGGATTGCTTGGCATGCTTGTAATCGCCTTCAATGGACTTGGTGATGGTTTCCTTGTAAGCCACCTGGGGTTTGGAGACGGAAACGGCCAGAGAAAATTCGCGCCGCATGCGCTCGACCAGGATCTCCAGATGAAGCTCCCCCATCCCGGAGATGACCGTCTGGTTGGTTTCGGGATCCACCCGCACGCTGAACGTCGGGTCTTCCTGGATCAGCTTGCCCAGGCATTCGGAGAGCTTGTCCTGCTCGGCTTTGGTTTTGGGTTCGATGGCCACCGAAATTACGGGCTCGGGGAAGGTGATGGATTCGAGAATGACGGGCTTGTCGGAATCGCACAGGGTGTCCCCGGTGAAGGTCTTCTTGAGCCCGATCGCGGCGGCGATGTCCCCCGCCCGTACCGAATCGACTTCCTCGCGCTTGTTGGCGTGCATCCGCAAAATGCGGCCAATCCGCTCGCGCTGGTTTTTGGTGGAGTTGTAAACGTAAGTTCCGCTCTTGAGCTCCCCGGAATACACCCGGACAAACGCCAACTGGCCGACAAAGGGGTCCGTCATGATCTTGAACGCCAGGGCCGAGAAGGGCTCATCCACATTGGGCTTGCGATCGATTTCCTGCTGGTTGTTCGGGTTGATACCGACGATCGGGGGGGATTCGACAGGAGAGGGAAGGTAATAGACGACTGAATTGAGGAGTTGCTGAACCCCCTTGTTCTTAAACGACGCGCCGCACAGGACAGGGGTAAACTTGAGCTCCAGGGTGCCTTTACGCAAGGCGGCCATAATTTCCTCCTGGCCAACCTCCTCCCCGCCCAGATACTTCTCCATGATCGCCTCATCCACATCGGACACCGCTTCCATCAATACTTCGCGGTATTCACCGACCAACTCCATCATGTCCTCGGGGATATCCTTGACGTCGAACTTGATTCCCTTGCTGGCGTCGTCGGAATACACGTTGGCCTTCAGGGCGACCAGGTCCACCACACCCACAAATTCGGCTTCGGCGCCGATGGGCAACTGGAGCGGCACGGGCCGGGCGTTGAGGCGGTCCTTCATTTGCTTGATGACATTGAAGAAATTCGCACCTGAGCGGTCCATCTTGTTGACGAAACCGATGCGCGGAACGCGGTACTTGGTCGCCTGCCGCCAAACGGTCTCGGACTGCGGCTCCACCCCTCCCACGGCGCAAAAGACGCCGATGGCCCCGTCGAGAACGCGGAGAGACCGCTCCACTTCAGCCGTAAAGTCCACATGGCCGGGCGTATCGATGATATTGATCTGGCAATCCAGCCAGAAACAGGTGGTCGCGGCGGACGTGATGGTGATGCCCCGCTCCTGCTCCTGGTCCATCCAGTCCATGGTCGCGGTTCCCTCGTGCACTTCACCGATTTTGTGGCTCTTTCCGGTGTAGAACAGGATCCGCTCGGTGGTCGTGGTTTTACCCGCGTCGATATGGGCGATGATGCCGATATTCCTGATTTTGTCCAACGCAACTGCTTTGCTCATAATCTCAATAATTCCTTATACTTACCACCGATAATGGGCGAAAGCTTTATTAGCCTCGGCCATTCGGTGGACCTCTTCTTTTTTCTTGATCGCCCCGCCGGTATTGTTGTACGCGTCCAGGATTTCTCCGGTCAGCTTTTCCGACATGGAGCGTCCCGGGCGGGCTTTGGCGTTTTGAATCATCCAGCGGATGCTGAGGGCCAGCCGGCGGCTTTCCTTGACTTCAACGGGCACCTGGTACGTCGCCCCACCGACACGGCGGGACCGGACCTCCAGCATGGGGGCGGCGTTGTCCACCGCTTTCTTGAACACCCGCAACGGATCTTCCTTGACCTTCTTGCCGACGTTGGTGATCGCCGAATAGAAAATCCGTTCCGCCAGGCTTTTCTTGCCTTTCCGCAAAATGGAACTGATGAACCGGGCTACCAGCAAGTCGTTGTACTTGGGATCCGGGGTGATGCTCCGCTTTACCGCTTCTCGTCTTCGTGCCATTCGTTGCGACCTGAGACTTTAAATAAATTTAGGATTTCTTGGGCTTTTTAGCCCCATATTTGGAGCGGCTCTGCATGCGCTTTTCAACGCCCAGAGTATCGAGGCTCCCCCGGACCACATGGTACCGGACACCCGGCAGATCCTTCACGCGCCCGCCGCGAATCATCACAATGGAGTGCTCCTGGAGGTTATGACCCACTCCGGGGATGTAAGTGGTGACTTCCATTCCATTGGTCAACCGCACCCGGGCCACTTTCCGCAGGGCGGAATTGGGCTTCTTCGGAGTCGAGGTATAAACCCGGACACACACCCCCCGTTTCTGGGGACAGGACCTCAGGGCCGGGCTGGCGGTTTTCTTTCCCGGCCGTTGGCGGCCGGACCGAATCAATTGATTTATTGTGGGCAAAACAAAACTCTCCTATAAGGAACACCGCAAACGGCGGTGCCCGTCCCCGCGCATCACTTGGAATGAAGAGAAATCAAAGAGTTAGATGCGTAGCGTCGGTCGAATGATTACGGCGTGAAAAGTGACTAATTTAACACCGTTAATTATGGAGTCAAGATAAAAATTTAGAATTTATTCTTTTTATTCAGTATCCACGGCCACCGGGGCTTCTTCCTCCGGCTTCTTTTCTTCCCCCTCGTATTCCGGTTCCTCGATGCGGATCCCGCTATAGGCCCGGCAACCGGTCCCGGCGGGGATCAAACGGCCCATTATGACGTTTTCCTTGAGGCCGACGAGGTCGTCGCGTTTGCCGCTCACCGCCACCTCGGTCAATACCCGGGTGGTTTCCTGGAACGACGCGGCGGAAATAAAACTTTCGGTGCTGAGGGAAGATTTGGTTATGCCCAAAAGGACAGGAATTCCCCTGGCCGGTTTCTTCTTGTTCTTGATGGCCTCCTGGTTCTTTTCGTTGAACACTTTCTTGGTCACCTGTTCGCCGATCAGAAGGTCGGTTTCGCCGGAATCCTCGATGATAAGATGCCGGAGCATCTGGCGCACGATAACCTCGATATGCTTGTCGTTGATGGCGACGCCCTGGAGGCGGTACACTTCCTGGACTTCGTTGACCAGATATTTCTGCAACTCGTTCTCGCCGAGAATTCTCAAAATGTCGTGCGGGTTGGACGCCCCGTCCATCAAGGGTTCGCCGGCCACCACTTCGTCGCCTTCGTGGACGTTGATGTGCTTGCCGCGCGGGATGAGATACTCGAAATCCTCTCCCGATTCGGTGGTCACCACGACTTTGCGCATGCCCTTGACGAATCCGCCGAACTTGACCTGGCCGCTCACCTCGGTGATGGTGGCCTGCTCGTGCGGCTTGCGCGCCTCGAACAGCTCGGCCACGCGGGGCAAACCGCCGGTGATATCCTTGGTCTTGGCGGTTTCCCGGGGAATTTTCACGATGATGTCGCCGGCGTGCACTTTCTCGTCCTCGTGGACGTTGATGTGGGCTCCCGCGGGCAGGATATAACGCCGCAGGGTCTCCCCGTTTTCATCCTTGATGGAGATGCGGGGCTGTTTCTTTTCGTCGCGATGGCTGATGATGACCTTGGTGGACAAGCCGGTGATCTCGTCGAAGTCCTCCTTCATGGTCACCCCTTCCATGATGTCGCCGAAAGCCACGGTGCCGGAGACTTCGGTGACGATCGAGTTGGTATAAGGATCCCATTCGACCAAGGTCTGGCCTTCCTGAACTTCCTGTCCGTCGAGCACCTTGAGTTTTGCGGAGTAAACGACGGGATAGCGTTCTTTTTCCCGGCCGTTCTCGTCTTCGATGATGAGTTGGCCGTTCCGGTTCATGACGGTGATCTCGTTGCGGTGGGTCTTGATGGTCCGCAATCCATGATATTTCACGATGCCGCTCCGCTTGGCCTGGAGCGTGGTCTGTTCGACGACGCGGCTTGCGGTTCCGCCGATATGGAAGGTCCGCATGGTGAGCTGGGTTCCGGGTTCGCCGATGGACTGGGCGGCGATCACGCCTACGGGCTCGCCCACCTCGACCCATTCGTTGGTCCCCAGGTTGCGGCCGTAGCACTTGATGCAGACACCGCTCTTGGACTCGCAGGTGAGACAGGACCGGATCTGGACTTTCTCGACGCCGGAGTTCTCGATCGCGGCAACGGCTTTTTCGTCGACCATATCATTGGCCCGAACCAGAACCTCCCCGGTGAAGGGATCTTTGATGTCTTCAAGGGCGGTTCGACCCAAAAGCCGCTCGCTCAGGGGCTGAATGATCTCCCCGGCCTCCACGAGGGCGGTGGTCTCCATCCCTTTCAGGGTGCCGCAATCGTCTTCCTGGATAATGATGTCCTGGGCCACGTCGACCAGGCGCCGCGTCAGGTAACCGGAGTTGGCGGTCT
>PCWF01000171.1 GCA_002796165.1 Nitrospinae bacterium CG11_big_fil_rev_8_21_14_0_20_56_8 | reverse complement strand
CAAACCGCCGTTAATCACCACCCAGGTCAACAGCAGTTGGAGTCCAAGATCGGGAGACTGACGATAGCCGACGTAAAACAGACTCAGAACAACGAAGCAAATGCCCCATCCTACATAATAGCCCACCCGGCTGGGAGGCTTTTTCCGGTCCAACTCCACCATCCGTTCCGAATCGGCCGGGTTGGAAAAAGCCTGAACCATTCCCGCAAGGTGACCGGCCCCCACCAGGGCGAGGATGTTTTTCGGAGCCGATTCCAGACGCGTCAGCTGAATCAGTTTTCCCGCCATATATTCGTCCCGCTCATCAATCAGCACCTCTTTGACCTGGGGAAGCTCTTCACCGAACTCTTCTACCACCGAGTGGAGCATGTCGCCATTTTTGAGGTCCTCAATCTTCTTCTCATCGATTTCCTCATCCACAAAAATACTGGTCACCAGTCCCGCAAGGATTTTCATCTTTTGCCAGAAGGTGACGTTGCGGACCAACCGGTTCAGGGTGGTGGTAATGTCCCGATCGACCAATTCGAGTCGCACCCCCTTTTCTCCGGCCAGTTCCACGGCCCGCATCATTTCCTTGCCCGGCTCGATTCCCAGCTTATCCGCCAGACGCTTCTGATAAGCCGCCAACGCCAGATTGACCAGCAGGAGCGTTGCTTTTTTCTGCCGAATGATCTGGTAGATATCCAGTTCCTTCCAGTCGGTCTGGTGGGTCAGCTTTTCATAGCGGGGTTTGCAGAGTTCCACCGCAATGCAGTCGAAATCTCCGTTTCCGATCGTCTCCTCCACCAACTCCACGCTTTTTTTCGACACATGGGCCGTTCCGATCAGGGTAATGGTGGAATTCTCATACCGAACCGTTTTTATGATGTCACCGCTGTTATCCACGTATGAAAACCTTTCTGCCCGGGGCAGGTAAAACTATCCCTATTTTGAGTATAATGAAACAGTTGGGGCCTTCCTCACCGGAAATACTTTGTCAAGCGGTATGACCCTCATTCGGTTATATCTATATAGGAATGCAGGCGGGGATGAATATAACGGAATCCGTCGTCATGGGTTACAAAACTTTAGAGCGTTTCTAATTATTCACGAATCTGAACTTGCCGTCTTTTCCCTCCAATGTGTTAAGAGGGATTCCAAGGTTACCGGCAAATTTTAGAGGTCTCTTCTAATTTAACATAATTCAAAACTCATTTTAAGAAGGGTTTCCGATCTTCGGGATACCATGCCGCCATTCATATTAAAGTCCGACTTCAAACCCGCGGGGGATCAGCCCCAGGCTATTGAAAAACTGGCCCGGAACCTGAGTGGGGACCACAGCCAGCAAAACCTTCTGGGGGTAACCGGTTCCGGGAAAACGTTTACCCTGGCCCATGTGATCCAGAAGGTCCAGAAACCCACCCTCGTCATCGCCCACAACAAAACCCTGGCGGCCCAGCTTTACAACGAATTCAAATCCTTCTTTCCCGACAACGCGGTGGGCTACTTCGTCAGCTATTACGATTATTACCAACCCGAAGCCTACCTGCCGACATCGGACACTTACATCGAAAAGGATTCCTCCATCAACGACGAAATCGACAAAATGCGGCACTCGGCTACTCACAGCCTGTTCGAGCGCCGGGACGTGGTGATCGTGGCCAGCGTCTCCTGCATCTATGGCCTGGGTTCGCCAGAAGCCTACCATGGGATGCTTCTGTTCGTCGAACGGGGAATGCGAATCGACCGCGAACACATCCTGCAGAAGCTGGTGGAAATTCAGTACAAAAGAAATGACATCGATTTCCAACGCGGCACCTTCCGCGCGCGGGGCGACACCGTGGACGTGCTTCCCGTTTACGAGCGCAATGAAGCCATTCGCATCGAATTATTCGGAGACGAGATCGACCGGATTTATACCTTCGACCCCCTGACGCAAAAACACCTGCGCGAAATCGACCGCATTGCGGTTTACCCCGCGAGCCACTATGTCACTCCGCAGGAGCCGCTCCAGCGCGCCATCGAAGCCATCCGGAAAGAATTGATCGAACGAGTCCACTATTTCGAATCACAGAACAAGCTCCTGGAGGCGCAGAGAATCGAACAGCGCACGATGTTCGATATCGAGATGATCAAGGAGGTGGGTTACTGTAGCGGGATCGAAAACTACTCCCGCCACCTGATGGGAAGAGATCCCGGAGACCCTCCTCCCACCCTGCTGGATTATTTTCCCGGGGATGCGCTGTTCATCGTTGACGAGAGCCATGTCACCATCCCCCAGATCCAGGGCATGTACCATGGGGACCGGTCCAGGAAGGAAAACCTGGTCAATTACGGATTCCGTCTCCCTTCCGCCTTCGATAACCGTCCCCTCAAGTTCCACGAGTTCGAACAACATGCTAAGCATGTCATTTACGCCTCGGCCACGCCGGCGGAATATGAATTGAAAAAATCCGGGAAAAATGTGGTCGAGTTGATCGCGCGGCCCACGGGCCTGGTCGATCCCCCCACCGTTATCCGGCCCGTGGCGGGACAGGTGGACGATCTTTACCACGAGATCAAATCACGATCGGAAAAAGCCGAGCGCTCCCTGGTCACTACCCTGACCAAGCGCTTTGCGGAGGATTTGACCGAGCATTATCTGGAAATGGGCCTCAAGGTCAAGTATCTTCATTCCGACATCGCCACCCTGGAGCGCACGCAGATCATCCGCGAACTGCGGCTGGGTGAGTTCGATGCCCTGATCGGAATCAACCTGCTACGGGAAGGCCTGGATATCCCCGAAGTGTCCCTGGTGGCCATCCTCGACGCCGACAAGGAAGGATTCCTTCGATCCACCACCTCCCTCATCCAGACCGCCGGGCGGGCCGCCCGAAATCTTTCGGGAATGGTCATTTTCTTCGCCGACCGGGTAACGCAATCCATGCAGAGAGCGATTGAGGAAATGGATCGGCGGCGAACCTACCAGATGGAATACAACCGGAAGAACGGCATCATCCCCGAGTCGATCAAGAAATCAATCGAGGAAAGCATGGTGTACCAGGAAAAATTCGCCGTCGTTCCCCTGGTCACCGAAGAGGAAGAGGAATACCTTTCCGGGGGAAACCTTTTGAAAACCATCGAGCGATTGGAACAGCAAATGTACACCCACGCACGGAATCTTGAATTTGAAAAAGCGGCGGAATTGAGAGACAAGGTCAGGAAACTGCGGGGAAAAGATCTTCGGGTGGAAGTCTAGCCGGTTAGCGAAACTGTCCCTGAAGGAATGGCCTCCTGAAATGAAACCATGTTTCAAAACCGGGGTTGCTTGCGCCGGTCGGCACCGCTTCGGAGCCGAAGCAGGTTTTTGAGGGCTTCCTGATTTTCCGGTGAAATCCCGTTTTCAATTTTAAGTCCGGTGACAAACACGTCCTTATCGGCCTTGCGCTTCTTAAGATTGCAGACGATACATTCTACATTTTCGATACCGAAATCCGCAAAGGTGGCGGAAATAAATATACTGCTCTTCTTGGCAAGGGGTTTGTCATGGCTGATCAAAAATCCCTTCATGCTCACATCCCGGATCGACCCTTTTTCCTGAACCATTTTCCCGGCCAGTTCATAGGAATACGTCATCGGGAAATTGGCCCTAAAGCGTTCATGCTTGCGCAGATTGAATATTTCGAAATGCTTGGGATACTCGATCATCATGGAAAGCGCCTGATTGATCGAGAAGATGACGCTGGAACGAAAACTGACCATCTGGCCATCGCGGATATAATTCACCACGCACCCCGTTTGCGGAGCCACCCGGATGTTTTCCCCGTTCACCGAGGGAAGGTCCAGAATGATGAAACGATTTTCAGCCCAGCCCCGGATAAAAATATCGTAGCTTTCTCCCCGAAGCGTGGCCATGACCCTTCGTCCCATGTCCAAGGGAAGATCCTGTCCAATATCCTGAGCCATGAAAACCCCTGTCTGAAAAACCTGTTTCGGCCCGGGGGCAAGACTCCCGCGGTCGTATGGGGAGATTAAGCCCCCGCCCAACATCCGATTCTATCCACATTGTCCGGAGGTAAAAAAATAAGCTACCCCCGATAATTTTTCAAGTCAAAAGACCAATTGTCAGGAAGGACCGATCGGGGAGGACTCTTCCTGGGGGGGAGCGGGAGGATAGTATTTAAAATAGATCTTAAATATTTCCCTCACGATCGGGGCCGCCGTGGCTCCGCCGTGGCCTCCATGTTCCACCAGAACCGCCACGGCGATTTCCGGTTTTTCAAACGGAGCATAGGCGGCAAACCACGCATGGTCGCGATAGGGATAGGGAATTTCCTCATCCACTTCCATTTCCTCCGATTTCATTCGGACCACCTGTGCCGTTCCCGTTTTACCGGCCAGCACAATGTTGTTCAGCCGCGCCCTTCCTCCGGTTCCTCCCGCCTCATTGACGACCCCTCGCAGACCCTCGCGGATCGCCTTGAGAGTATCAGGGTGAATGTGGATTTTGGAGACCAGTTCGGGAGAAAACTCCTGCAGGATTTTTCCCTCAGAATCCTCAATTTTCTTTACAAGGTAAGGCTTATACAACAGGCCCCCGTTCGCGATCATGGCCAACATATTCACATCCTGGATGGGAGTGACGAGGTTATACCCCTGACCGATGGCCGCGGAAATGGTCTCCCCCGGAAGCCAGGATTCATTACGGGTTTTCAATTTCCACTCCGTGCTGGGAATCAGTCCCGGTTTTTCTCCATTTAAAGGAATGCCGGTATAATTTCCAAGACCCAGCATTTTGGCATACTTGGCCAGCCGGTCCACCCCCAGCCGGAACCCGAGCGTGTAAAAATAGACGTCACACGACTCAACAAGCGCCCGGTGCAAGTTGACGGTGCCATGCCCTCCCTTCTTCCAGCAACGATACTTCCCCCGTCCGAGACGAAAATGCCCCGGGCAAAAAACCGTCGACTCGGGGGTTATGACGCCCTCTTCCAGCGCCGCGAGGGCCGTCACGATTTTGTATACCGAGCCGGGAGGATATTGTCCGTTGATGGCCCGGTTCTGCAGAGGATGCATCTCATCCTTGATCAGCTTGCTCCAGTCCTCGCGAGAAATTCCCGCGGCGAAAAGGTTGGGGTCAAATGAAGGTTTGCTGGTAATGGCGATGATCTCCCCGGTTTGGACCTTCATCACCACCACCGCGCCGCTGTTGGACTCTTCCTCGGTCCCGGTCATCAGCCGTTCAACTTCTTTCTGGATTCGAGCATCCAGCGTCAAAATCAGATTGTTGCCGCTCTCGGGGGGAAGTTTCCTCAACGTGTTCAATTCCCGTCCCGAGACGTCCACCTCAACCTCCTTGTATCCCTTGTTACCGCGCAAAATTTCCTCGAAAGCGCTTTCCACCCCGTCCTTCCCCACAAGGTCCCCAAGCTGATAGTCGGTTTCCTCGAACCGTTCGAGATGGCGTTTGGAAATCTCCCCCAGATAACCCAGGATATGCGCCCCCATTTCGTTCTGAAGATAACTCCGCAGGGGTTCGACGTTAATGTGGATTCCCGGAAGCCGCATCTTGTTTTCCTCGACAAAGGCAACCTCCTCCCGGCTGATATCTGCCTTGATCAGCACGTCCTGAAACGGACGCGCCTCCTTCATGCCCTTTTTCAACCGGTCCTCCTTGAAATCTATTCTCTGCTTGAGCCGCGCGAGGGTTTGATTCAGATCGAGGGTGTCCTCGGGAGTCACATAGAGATTGAAGGAAGGACGAATGCTGACCAGCGTCTCCATGTTGCGGTCTAAAATCGTTCCTCTTAAGGCGGGAAGGGAAACCAGCCGAACCCGGTTGTTCTCCGATAGCTCGCTGAGACTTTCCCCCTTGAGGATCTGCAAATACCAGACGCGCATCCAGAGACACAAAAAGCAGACCACCACCAGAATGGCATAAAACTTGATTTTCTTTCTGACGTTGTCCGAGATCTCAATGCTATAGCGGTGAAAACTCATTAGACCCTGAAAATGTCATTGGGAAATTTCCGGTGAATCCATCTTCTGCCCCAATCGAGGAAAAAAAATAGAACCAATCCGGCGAGGGCATTGTATGCCGCGTAAAGAGGTAAAAAAGGCAATACTCCGCCTGCCCATTCCCCCTTCAAAAGTGTAGAGGTCACCAGATAATAAATCACGCCATCCAAAAAAGAGGCAACCACGAGAAAAAAACTGATGGGGATCAGCCCTTCCACTATTATTTTATCTTTAAGCGTAGAAAAAATGAACCCCACAAGTCCCTTGGCAAAACTATTCACTCCGAGCAACCCCCCCGAAAGGCAGTCCTGGATCAATCCCAGCGTAAATCCCATCCCTATTCCCCGGTTTTCCTTTAAATTGATCCCGCAGTACAATGCAAGAATGAGAATGAGATCGGGTGTGATTCCGGCAATGGCCAGCGCTTTGAGGAAGGTGGTTTGGACGGCAAATAAAAATAAAAGGAAAAGGGAGACAATTAGAAAAATCATGGTTCATCCCGATTCCGGGGACAGAAGGACCAGCACTTCTTCCAGCCGGGAAAGGTCGGCGCTGGGAGAGACTGATATGGTTTGAAACAGGCCCTGCTTTTTACGCACCACCTTCGAAACGGTACCCACCATCATTCCCTTCGGGAAAATACCGCCCAGGCCGGAGGAAAGAACCTGGTCGCCAACCTTCACCTCGGCGGTAATCGGAACATATTTCATATCGCAACTGTCCCGTCCGGTTCCCACCACGACACCCGAAATGCGGGATTCTTTAAACAGGGAATCGACCGCGCTTCGACTGTCGGTAATCAGAAGTACCTTGGAAGAATTTCGTCCAGCCTGAATTACGTGGCCAATGACTCCCGCGTGGGTTACGACCGGGAAATTTTCCTGGACCCCGTCCTTCGTCCCTTTGTCAATGAAAACCATCTTGGACCATTGGGTTGCATCATAGGCAACGATGGTGGCCACCAGAGAGGACCGTTCCGTATACTCAAGAGGAGAGATCAATTTGGAAATGCGCTCCCAACTTTTGATCTCCTCCTGCAGGACATTCTGCTCCTGCTTTAACCGGTCGATTTCTATTTGGAGCTTTTCATTTTCCCGGGCTACATTGACGAGGAAAAAATAATGATCGAACATATCGGAGACCGCATTCACGGACTGGGTCAGCATGTTCTGAATGGGATCGACGACCCACATGGCAAAGGTCTCGAAAAACACGGGTCCCTTGCCACGTTTCACATTGACAGTCATAAGAACAAAGGAGATCAGGAAAATGGCAGAAAGGAGGATGATATTTTTTCTGCCTTTGGTTCCCCGCCTGGGCACGGTCAGAGTGTGACTTTTTTGAGGAGTTTTGGATCGCTCAGCACCTTGCCTGCACCGAGGGCCACGGCCGAGAGAGGATCGTCGGCCAGGGTAATGGGCAAGCCGGTCGCTTCCCGTAAAAGAATATCCATTCCCTTGATGAGCGAGCCGCCGCCCGCCACCACGACACCCTTGTCGACGATGTCGGCGGCAAGCTCGGGAGGAGTCCGTTCCAATGCAATTTTGACGGCTTCCACAATGGCGCTGAACGTTTCCGTCAATGCCTCGCGGATCTCCTCATCGGAAACCACGAGCGTCTTGGGAATACCCGCCACCAGGTCGCGTCCCTTGACTTCCATCGTCATGCGTTTTTCCATGGGATAGGCCGACCCGATGTTGATCTTGACCTCTTCGGCCGTACGTTCGCCGATCAGCAAATTGTACTTGCGTTTGATATAGTTGACGATCGCTTCGTCCATCTCGTCTCCGGCGATGCGAATCGATTTGCTGTAAACAATGCCGGACATGGAAATAATGGCGACCTCGGTGGTGCCGCCTCCAATGTCGATAATCATGTTTCCCGAGGGCTCCTGAACCGGCAGGTCCACCCCGATCGCCGCGGCCATCGGTTCCTCGATGAGGTACACCTCCCGCGCACCGGCAGAAAGCGTCGAATCGCGCACCGCACGCTTTTCCACCTGCGTGATCCCCGAGGGAACCGCCACCACAACCCGTGGCCTTACCAGGGTTTTCCGATTATTATGCACCTTGCGGATAAAATGGCTGATCATCTTTTCCGTTACTTCAAAATGCGCAATCACGCCATCCTTCATGGGGCGAATCGCCACGATACTTCCGGGTGCCCTTCCCAGCATTTGCTTCGCTTCCGCCCCCACCGCCTGAACCTCCCGCGTATGGTTGTTCAAGGCAACCACCGAAGGCTCCCGCAAAACGATTCCCTGCCCCTTAACATTGACCAGCGTATTGGCCGTCCCCAAGTCAATGGCAAGGTCGTTGGAAAACAAATCCCAGAATAAATTGAACACGGGGTGGATCCTTGGAAAAGATAAAGAGGAATGGTAACTGCTTATTTTTCAAAATGCTTCCATTTTATAACAATGGGGTGTATAAATTGCAAGACAAATAAAATCCGCCGGAACCCGAACCGGTTATCCCCTAAGGATTTCACGCCCCTGAAGGGGATGCACCGGAGAATTGGGTCCCATTTATCCAGTTGCCTGCCGCCGATCCTTATTATAATATACAGATTTTTACAGAATCCCCACCCACTTGGAGACCCGTTGAATGCTAAGCTACCTCAGGAACCACGCCGATTCCTGGATTATTAAAGGAATTCTCTGGCTGATCGTATTCGCGTTTGTCGCGACTATTTTTTATTCCTGGGGAATGGGGGGGGCCTCCATGGCTCGGGGTGGTGTCGTCGCCACGGTCGAGGGAGTCGAAATCAACTTCAACGAATATGACCGAACCTTCAACAATCTCGTCAACTTTTACCGCGACCAGTTCCGCAATCAGTTCAATGAAGAGTTGATCCAGAAGCTGGACTTGAAATCTCAGGCCATCGACGCCTTGATCCAAAAGAAACTCCTCTTAATGGAGGCAGAAAAAAACCGCCTCAGCGTGTCCGACGAAGAGTTGATCGACCGGATCAAGAATGTCCCCTCTTTCCAAAAGGACAAAAATTTCAACGCGGAAATTTACAAAAATTACCTCAAATACCAACACCTGACCCCAGCTCAATTTGAAGACAACCAGCGCGAGGCCCTGCTGATCGAAAAGATGGAAAACCTGGTAAAAACCCAGGTCCGGGTTTCGGAAGAGGAAGCGCTCGATCTGTTTAAACTCGAAAACGCAAAAGTCAAGTTCGATTACATCCTGACCACCCAGGACAAATTCGATTCCGCTCCGGCCGTTTCCGAGGAGGAGGTGAAGGCATTCTTCGAGGAAAACAAATCCCGGTTTGAAGTCCCCGAACGGATCAAGGTGGAGTATGTAAAACTGGATGCCAAAAAATTCGAGTCGAAAGTCGAGATCGCCGATGAAGACATCAAGGAATATTATGATGTCCAGATCGGCAAGTTCCGGGAAGAAAAAAAGTACCGGGCGAGCCACCTGCTCTTCCGCCTCGATCCCGGAATCGGGAACGCGGAAGACTCCATTGAAGAAAAAGCCGACAAGGCCGACAAGGACGCCAAAGCACGCGCGGAAGACGCCCTCAAAAAAATCCGCGGGGGCATGAGTTTCGCCGATGCGGCCAAACAATTTTCCGATGACAAGACCACCGCAGAAAAAGACGGGGACCTGGGAGAATTCCCCAAGGGAGTCATGGTCCCCGAGTTCGAAGCCGCGCTGGAGAAACTGAAGGCCGGAGAAATCAGCCCTGTCGTACGAACCCCCTTTGGCTACCACATCGTTCATCTGAAGGAAGTCACCGAGGCCCGTGTTAAACCCCTGGATGAAGTCCGCGATCAAGTGATGGCCGATCTCAAAGAGATCAAAGCCCGCCAATTGATCCGGAGAATCGCCAAGCGAGTTCAGCGTGCCGCCGAAACGGATCAAAACCTTGCAAGAGCGGCCAAAGAAAACGAAACAACCACTCAAACCACCGATTTCATCTCCCAAGAAAGACACATTGTCCCTGAACTGGGACCCGCCCCGGAATTTTTCAACACCGCCTTTGCCATCGGAGACAACAAGGCCAGCGAGCCCATAAACACCACCGACACCTCATATATTTTGAAAGTGGTGGAACGGGCGATGCCCTACATTCCCGAATTGGACAGCGTTAAGGAATCCGTCACAATAGCCGTACAAAACAAAAAAAACGAAACCTTCGCAATGGGAAAGTTTCAGGAATTGGGTAGCCGGTTGAATGCCAACCCCGAGCTGGAACCCATCGCCCGCGACTTGAAGCTGGAAATCAAGCATACCCCCTATTTCAGCATGACCGAATCCATTCCGGGAGTGGGGAACATAAAAGAGATAAAAGAGAAAATTTCCGGGTTGCAAAAGGGAGAAACGACATCGGTTGCCGTGA
>PCWF01000178.1 GCA_002796165.1 Nitrospinae bacterium CG11_big_fil_rev_8_21_14_0_20_56_8 | reverse complement strand
GTTCCCCGCCTTTGGAAGGATAGGCCAGGTGGTACATGTCGGCGTAACTCTCCATCGACACGATGAGGTTGGGCTCCAGGTACAACCCCACCGTTGCCAGCATGAACAGATCCATGAAACTGGTGAATCCGCCTTGCGCGAGGTTGAAAACCTCGTAACCGCGATCCTTCAGCATCGAGTTGAGGAATCCCGTGATGGTTTGCTCGTCGTCGACCGAGCCATAACCGAACGCCACCGATCCGCCGAGAAACACGATATTGCGTATTCCCGCCCGGCGGTTGGCCCGGGCCTTGGCCACCATCTCGCGGAGGCTCAGGGAGGAGCGCATGCCGTAATCGTTGGTGTGGATGTAGCGTCCCGAAACGTTGGGAGTGAAAGATTTGTAGGACACCCAGTTGCCCAGGTTCCGTTTTTTATCCATGGTGATGATCTGTTCCAGCTCGTCCGCGTATCGTTCCTTGTCCACGTCCTTGAAATGCGGATCGCGGTTGATTTTTTCCATCAATTCGGCACGGTGGTCCGTCATCACCTTTTTGCGGTTCAGCCATTGCGCGAGGCCCGCCGTTCCGGCGAACCGGTCCACCAGGTACACGATGCCCGCGTAACCGATCAGCACGCTCAGCACAATGACCGCGCCGATGATTTTTTTGCTTTTGACGCCTTCAGAATCCGGCATAGATGAATTCTCCAGGACCCAGGTTCATCATCGACGCGACCAGGACCAGCTTGATCAGGATCCAGGTGAGGATCCAGGTCGTCTGCCAGAAGGACAGGGGTTCGTTCCATTGGATGCCGAAGAGCGGCGTGCGGTTGTTCATGCGGGAAAGATCTCGTTCGCCACAAAATAGGCGGAAACAATAACGACGGAAAAAACGTAAACCGGTCCCAGGATCCTGAGGCAGAACTGCGCCCGGGGAGATTGGTTCCATCCCCATTTCAGGAAATACCCCTGGGCGGTTTTTTCAGCGGCCATGAGCAAGCCCATGAGAGCTCCCCAGAGAAACCACGTCCAACTGAGCCGGTGCCAGAGACCGACAAACCCGAACGAAACGATCATGGTCAGCACGCTGGCCCAGGCGGCGCGGCGAATACCCACTTTCCGGACCAATTGCAATTGCAGGGGAGTGAAGAGATTGCGCCGCACGAACAGGCCCATGGAAATATGCCACCGGGTCCAGAAATCGGTCACCGAGGTGGAACGGAAGGGAGCCGAGAAATTTTCGGGAGTGGGTACGCCAAACAACCGGCCGATGCCCCGCGCCACGCGGGAATACCCGGCGAAATCGAAAAAAGTGTAAACCACCAGGACCCCCGAGTCAAACAGGCTTGCCACGGTGAAGTGACCTTCCAGCCCGTAGAAGTAAATGCGGATTCCCTCGGCGATGACAAATTTGTAGAACAAGCCGGTGGTGATTTCGTTGAGCACGATGAGGACCTGGCTTGAGTTCGGCGCCGGGGGTGGAGATGGGTCCATCTCCAGATGTTCGCTGTAAATATTCACCGGTCCCGCGACCAGCATGTGGAAGGGCACGAGGTAACCCGCGAGGGAGACCGGATCGAGGAGCGGCATTCGTTTCCAGATCACGCAATGGACCAGCTCCACGCTTCTCACGAAGATGTAAGAAAACGACAGCATCGCGAGGAACGGCAAAAGGAGGTCGGGCCGGGCCCAGGGAGCCGCCTGGGAAAAACGGGAGACAAATGCGCCATCCTCAAGGTTGAGCTTGTGGACCCAGAAAACCAGGGCCAGCATGAGAATGAGAGCGAACCCGGCACCCGTATCCGCTTTCCAATGGCTCCCCCGAAGCCAGAGGCGTAGCCGGTAGAGGACACCCCAGAACAATAGGACGAAGAGAAAAACGGCCGCCGCCACCTTCCATCCCAGCAGGATTGCCAGGGCCGCGATGTTGAAGAGCCCGAAGCGCAGGGTGGCCCGGCGCGGGGTTTCAAAAAGTAAAAGGAGATAAACCGCCGCCGCGATTATCCAGAACGCGGGATTGATGAATAATACCAAGTCGATGCTCCAGAGCGAGGATTACCCCCGTAAGTCCGGGCCGCCGCAGGAGTCATGAAGGACTGCGGGCCGAGGGGGCATGGAAATTTCGAGAGGCGGCAAAGAGACGGTCAGGAGGACGCAAGCTTCGAGGCGAGCAGGTGCTTCAGATGCCCCACGTTTTGCAGACTTCCCACTTCATCGTTGGAAAACCGCAATCCGAATTCCTCCTCGATGCTGATGATCAGGTTCACGTGGTTGAAGGAGTCCCATCCCGCGACGTCCTTTGCGGTGAGGTTGTCCCGCAATTCAAGTTGCGGTGCGTTGAAAAGCACCCGGAAGATGCCGGTCAGTTTTTCCAACTGGTTGGGATCGAGTGTGTTCTCGCTCATGATTCCTGGATGGTGGTGAAATGTTTGGGCGGCTCGGAACCCGGACCGGGCCCGTCGTAGACCCAGTATTCCGTGCCGGTCGGTTCATCCCGGGATATATTCCTGAAACCCAGGCCTGGATAAAGGTTGCGCACGAGACCGTTCTTTTCGGTGGGGATGAATTCCCCCCGGACCCGTTTACCTTTCGCCTTCTGCACAATGAAGGAGAAGATGGCCTGCTCCACGGTCCGGTTGAGTACCCGGCAACTCATCAGCCAACTTTCGATAAAAACCGCGTCGTCCTCGGGAACCAGGTTGACGATGGAGATGAGCCCCTGGGACCCGAACGTGTCTTCGTAGGAAAAGGCAAAGACATTGCCGCCGCGTTTTTCGAGTTGTTTGAGATCGTCCTCCCGGTGCCGCCGGGTGGTCAGGTTGAACTGGTTCGTTTTCTGAAACATCTGCACCACCCGCTCCAGATTATTCACGTTCAGCGGAGAGACGTTCAGACGAACCTGGATGGCCTTCAGGAAATCCTCGATATTGCCGAACGAGGATTGTAATTCCCTTTGCTCCCGGAGCTTGAGGGCGCGGGAACTGCGCTTCAAGTCCTCCTCCGAGAGGGAGACGGCGTTGAACAAGCGCATCCGCGTCAACCGGGCCAGGGTCGATTGCGAATCGGGCCCCGCCAGAACCGCGTCCATGTATGGATGGGAAGTGAGAACCTCGGCGATCTCGTACAAACTGTCGTCCAAAAATACCATGAATTCCGGGCCGAATCCAAGCTCTTTCGAGACGCGGGCAACCGATTCGCTCTTGGGATTCCACCCGATTTGAAGGGAGGAGAAGTCGTCGAGTTTGAGGGCCATCTCGGGATTGTCGTCAAAGATCCTGGACACGGCGGGATCGTTGCGGCTGATCCCGGCCAGCAGGATTCCCAGGGGTTGAAGCGATTTCAAATATTCCTGCACCATGTAATACCCAAGCGCATCGGGGGATTCCTGCCCGCATTCCACGCCGAAGCTCCCCACCTCCGCGACCTCCCCGCCCCAAAGGGTATTGTCCCAATCGCTCACCAGCGCGCGGTGGGTTTTCCCGCAGATGTGGGCGATACCCGATCCCAGCTCCCGCGCTGTCGAAAGGGTCCCGGACGTTTCATACGCCATGCGGGCACGGAGGAAGTTGGTGGCGCCCACGGCCTGCCGGCCTCCCGCACCGAAGACCGCTTCGGCGAGGTCCACCACGTGCACGCGGGTGGAAGACCGGCGCGCCAGCCAATCATTGAAGCGGGTCACCGCCAGGTTCCAGCCCATGCGGTCTTTCACCGCCACGGTTCCGGCGGGAAGGGGATAGGCTCGGCCGGGCAGGTTCCCCACCAGAATGTCGGCGGGACTATTGGACTCGATCTCGCGTACCAGATTGGAAAGAGTTTCCTGCGCCTGTTCCAGGTCGCTGTGGCGGACCAGCGCGGCGTTTCCCGTATATCTCCGAAGCCAATGGTCGGAGAAAAACAGGATCACGATGTCCGGTCTCGCCCGGTACAAACTGGAAGTGGGATCGAGAACGGTCTGCTCGATGGAATCGAATCCGGGCAGGATCACTTCCGCCTCGACTCCCTGTGCGGCGCAGAAGAGGGTGACAAGCGGGACGAAGTTGTCCGCCGTAAAGTCGGAGAGAAGAAGCACCTTCCGCGGCGTGGCATTGGGTTTGAGCGCGGGGCGGCCCCAGCGGGTCCAAAGATTGTGAAGCCGCTGGCAGGTCAGGAAATTCAGGTCCCGTTGCAGGATTGCCAGGCGGAGCATGGTGATCACGTCCGGGGGAACGGGTTGCTCCACGGGGCGCGATTCCAGGAGAGACAACGCTTTCCCGGTTTGGCCCTTGAACAGGTCTGTTAAAAACTCGTTGAGCATGAGAAGGAAATGGAAACGGAATTGACGGATCTTACCAGATTTCGTTTTTTCTTTTTTGCAGAACCAGGGCCAGGGATCGGGGAAGGAACCGGTGCGACTCGGGATGCGACGGGGGCGCGGCCGAAAAGAGGGCCACCACGCGGAACCCGGCGTCCTCGGCCATCCGCACCACCTCCGACTCCCTCCGGAACTCCGAGATGTGGTCCACCTCCGCCGCCGTAAGGGCGGCGGTGACAAAGGCATGGCCCCGGGGCGAAAGGTTTGCGGCCAGCGTGTGCAGAAGACGATCCGGCGCCTCAAGGTGTTCCATGAGGAAACAGGAAATGCCCGCATTGAGAGGAGACGGAGACCGGTAGGTCAGCGCATCGCCGACCGAAAAGCGGATCCGCCCGTTCATTCCGCAGGCCTGCGCCATGCGGGAAGACAACTCGATCGATTTTTCGCTGATGTCGATGCCTTCCGCCGTCCAACCGGGCAGGGTGTGGGTGGTGAGCAGGCTCCACACACCCGATCCACAACCGAGATCCAGGAGCCCGCCTTCCCCGGCAGGCAGGCAGGGCAGGAATCGGTCCCGGTAAAATTCATAGATCTGGATATGGTGTTCCCACGCGAAGGTGCTTACAAACACGCCCCAATGGTACCGGTTCATGCATTGCGGGTCGTTGTAGACGCTCTGATAAACCTGGTCGTAGCTTTTGTGAAGGTAATGTCCGCGGCGTTCATACTCAATCTGGGACCGGTTCACATCCATGAGAAAAAATTTGTACCCGTCCGCGAGCACTTCGGGCCAGCCCTCTCCCAGATAATTCTCCGCCCATTCGAGGAGCGTTTCCGCCAACCCCGTGAAGGTCGCTTCATTTCTGCGGCGGTTTTCTTCGATGGCAGGGAAATAAACCTGGCAATGTTCCGCAAAGTGGTCGAGAAATCGTTGAACCCGGTTCAAGGCGAATGGCGTCCTGCGAAGATCAATGGAATGGCGGTTGTGGGCTCAAGGGTCTCCTGCGTCGCCGAAATGGGATCCCGGGTTACGAAACACGGAAGGGTTGCCATCAAGCCGGAGTTTCCGCGGCAGAAGATTCCGTTCTCGCGTAACCCAAAAATCGCTCCAGGGTTTTGTCGTCGAAGTCCGGCTTTTGATACAAGTTCCGGTAAAAGGTCAGAATCTGTTCATGGTTGAGATGGCGTTCCAGAACCCCATGGCTGTTCCGGATCCGTTCCCGATTGTGATAGATGTTCCGCATCCATTCCCAGCGGATTTCCTGGATATTCTTGCCGGTGAGGGGAACCTTTTCACGCGGGAAGAAATCGCCATAGAAAGAGGGACTGTCCATCAGGCGAGTGAGAAGGGAATCGGCGGTCTGGTCCTCGATTTTCCGGGCTTCCACGGGGGTGGGGTTCAGGGCATCAAAGAGAGGAGTGCCGGGATAAACGCGGACGATACTCATGGCGGGCTCGGCGACGTAAGAAAATTCCTTGGCCATGTTTACGGTGCTCCAGGCTTCCTCCAGGCTTTCCGTCGGGAACCCGACCATGAACAGGGTTCGGACGATAAACCGTTGCGAGGCTTTGTGGATCATCTCCGCCGCTTTCGGGATGTCCAGGTACTTGACGATCAATTTTTGCAGTCTGGGCGTCGCGGTTTCTACCGCGAGAGACATTTGCACCGTTCCTGCTTCTTCGAACAGATCGAGGATTTCATCATCCAGCCGGTCGGCGCGCAGTCCATTTGAAAAATTCAGGCTTACCCCGGGCAGACGCTGAATGATTCCGCGCAGGATCTCCTTGGCGATTTTCTTGGGAACATTGAAAATATCGTCCACGAACACGAAATCCCGGACTCCCCGGTTGTAGTGGTCTTGCAACTCATCCAGGACCAATTCCGGAGAACGCCGCCGAACGGTTTTGCTGAGCGCCGCGTGACAGTAATAGCATTTATAAGTGCAACCACGGGAACTTTCAATGAACACGCAAGTGGCCGTGCTTTGGTTGGCCAGGTTGTAAATTCCTTTGTAATCTGAGAGTTGGATCAAATTATACGCGGGTTTCGGGAGAACGTCGATATTCTCGATCTCGCCCCGCGCCGGGTTTATTATCAACTCTCCGTTGACTTTGACCACCGTGCCGTCGAGGTGATCGGGATAGGTGCCGTGGCGATTGAGCCATTCGATCAATTCGACGAAGGTCATTTCGCCTTCCCCACGGACCACCAGGTCGACGACGTTGTCCACAATTTCCCGGTACGATCCGGAGGGGTAGGGACCGCCCCCGATGAGGAAGGCCTCGGGACGGGTTTCCCGCACCACCTGGGCGAGGTGTTTGAACGGCTTCTGGAACAATGAAAGCGCGCGCAGGCCCACCAGTTGGGGAGAAAATTCCTTCAACGCCGTCTTGAGAGACTCCTCGGCATTTTGGCAGGTCGCGGTATGGAGAATGCGGACCTGCACGTCGGGAAACTGTTTACGAACCATCGCGGCCAGGTACATGAGGCCCAGGGGATGATGCGTGTTCCCGGCCGCCTCATATTCGGTGATTTGCCCGGCCATTTGCCGGTCATACTCGATGTCGACCAGGAGGATCCTTTGAATCATAAATTTCTCCGCATCCGAAGAAAAACAAGGGCTTTCTTCGGATAGGTGTGTGTGGCAACGGAATTTACAGTTTAAACCTGCCGACGCATCATCCGCCTGCGAAAAAGGGACGGGGCAAGTCTGGGGAATTATAATACAAACCGGCCTGAAAATCACTCGTTCCCTGCCGAAAGGTCAGATCCGGGGGCCGATGAATCGCCACCAGAGGTCAAGGATGGGATTGAGAAGGGTGTCCACCAGAAGACTCCTCATCCCGCTGACCGCGAGAGTCCCCTGGTGCAGGGTCAAGAGATCCCGATCGCGAACCTTGCGAAGCCGCTTGAGTTTCCGTCTTTTTTTCAAAATGGAGGGGAAAGCTTCGGCAAGCTCAATGTAGCTTTTGACCTTCAGGAAGAACCACCCGTTGAGCGCGGCATGGATCCATTGTGCCGTTTCCACCAGGATCAGGCCGGGCAGAAGGAGGAGAAGAGTTTTCCCTTCCATGTTTTTCAAAAGGAGATGAAGCCGGTTCTTCTCGGAGTGGTAAAATTTCCGCACCCCCTTGTTGAAATGGTAATGGTGGTAAAACACGGCGCGCGGGGTGACGAGAATTTTCCAGCCCGCCAAGCGGATGCGCCAGGAAAGGTCGTGATCTTCGTGGTAGAGGAAGAAATCCTCGTCGAACCCTCCCAGGGTTTCGTAAACCTCCCGGCGAAACATGAAAATTCCTCCGCACGCCGTCTCGGTGATATCCAGGTTCGGGTCGTCCCGCTCGTTCAACCGGTTGGGATACGCCACGCCGGTGTAATGAACCCGAACGCCGTAGGAGTTGATCGTGTCCCGTTTTTCGTAATACAGGATCTTGGGCACCGCGGCCCCGGCCTCGGGGTGGGAATCGAGGAGGTCCGCGAGGGCGCGAACCGCTCCCGGCTCAAAAGCCAGGTCGTTGTTCAGAAACAGCAGGTAGTCTCCCTCCGCAACCGCGAGGCCCCGGTTCACCGCGGTGCCGAAACCGAGGTTGGCGCCGTTTTCGACGCACCGGATCCGGGGAAACCGGTCGCGGAGCATTTCCAGGGAGCCGTCGCCGGACCCGTTGTCGCTGACGATGATTTCAAGATTCGGGGCGTCTTGGGTCATCAGCGATTCCAGGCAGTCGGCGAGAACGTCCTTTCCGTTCCAGTTGACGACGACCGCGGAAATTTTTTTCATGATGTTGCCATCACCGTGAAGGGTGGAATGCCCGGCCTGAGCCGGGAACGGTCCGCCGGGTCAGGACCGCTCGTCCCGAACGGCCTCCTGAAAAATTTCCGCGAGCTGTCGGCAGTTGGCGTCCCAGTCGAATTCGAGAACTTTGGCCGTTCCACGTTCCGCCAGCCGCAATCGCAGGGGTTCGTCACGCAGGATCCGAAGGAGATTGAGGGACAGCGCTTTGGGGTCCCGGGGCGGCGAAACCAGAGCCGTTTCTTCATGCAGAGCGTAGTCCCGGCACCCTCCCGTGTCGGTGGTCACCAGCGCGGCGCCGCAGGCCATCGCTTCCATGGCGGGCATCCCGAGTCCCTCGTACCAGCTGGGGCAGAGATAAACGTCGGACGAGGAGTATACCCGGCGCAGGTGGTCCTTGGTGGGCCGGTAGTGATATTCGAACTCGAACCCCGCGTCACGGAATAGCGGGGCCGGATCCTCCAGTTTTTCCCCAAACACGACGAGCTCCACTTCGGTTCCCGCTTCGCGGGCGGTCTGGACCGCGCGGATTCCGTCGCGATACCCTTTCCAGTCATAATCGTGGTGGAGCATGCACACGCGCAGAGGGGTGAGTCGGGCCCGGCCTTCGGGATAAAAGACGTCCCGGTTGACGGGGGTGACGAGGACCTGCGCGTCCTGATTGTATTGGGTCTTCATCAGGTCCTTCAACCAGGTGGAGATGACGATAATGCGGTAGGGCAACCGGTAAGTACTGTCCGCCTGAGACCGGTCCCGCACCCAGATGCTCTCGTGGTGCTGGACGAAATAGAACTTTTGTCCCGCGCCGGGCGCCAGCCGGGCGGCAAACTGCGCCGTCTGCCATGCCGTGGCGACGAATACGTCCGCCTCGGGAAGGAGCCCCGGGCGGGCCATCTGAAGAATCTCGATGGGGATCCGGTTTTCCATCCAATCCACGGTCGATGGGGGGAACACCTCCACACCCTTGCTCCAGGCCGCCCATTTTTTATCCATGCGGTACCACTTGATCCGGGGGGGCATCACGAACCACCGGACCTCATGGCCCAGAACGCTGAGCCGGTTGGCATACTCGAAAAGCCCGCGGTTGCCGCCGCTGATACGGATGAACTGGTTGACCAGGAAGGTGATCTTCATAATTGCCAATCAAGGCGATTCCGGGGGTTGAGGACCAGGAGGAGCGGGACGGAAAGGTCGGACGGAAAAGGGGTCAGGAGCCCCATTTTTGTTTCAGGCGGCGCCACCACTTCTGGGCCTTGATGGAGGCCGTGCTCTCCACCGCCTCGCCGGGCCGCAGTTTGAACAGGGTTGAATGGTGTTGCCCGATTTCTTCCTCGGGACGGCCGTTGGTGTAGTAATAAAGCGCCAGCGACTTGCGGCTCATGTGATCGGGGCAGTCCAAGGGATCGGGGTGGCCGTGATACGAGCAATCGGTGGTGGTGAAAACGACCACGCGGTTGAAAATGGGGAGAATCCGCTTGTGGCATTGCCGCATGTCCCGGTCCCAAAGCTCGATGTGCCCCCCGTATTCCTCCTTCCAATCCTTGTTCAGATACAGCAGGAGATTGAGCCGGCGGTCGATATTGAATTTTTCGTGTTTGTTGAAATCCGCATGAACCCCCAGTTTTCCGCCCCGATAGATGTTGTGCAGTCCCCCGCCCCGAAACGAAGGATCCGAGATCAGGTTGGAGATGCCCGTCATCTCTTCCAGAAATTTTAAAAACGTGGCGGAGTTCAGGGAGTACAAAACGTACCGGGTAAACAGTCCCATGCCGGCTTCGTTTTCGTTGGCCAGTTTTTTCTGATTCGTGTCGTAATACTGGATCCATTGGATGTCCTTATTGCTGGGAAACTCTTCCAACACCCGGTTCAGGATTTCCGGGTCGAAGAAATCGTCCAGGACAATGTGGGGAAACGGCGCCGCTTCCCGGTACCTCGTGGTTGCTTCGGGGAGCAGGCATTTCATTTTTTCCAGGGGTAGAACGGATTTTTGAAAGCTGAGGATGGGGGACAGCGTTTCGTCAGACATAGAAAACCCGAGGCCGGCTTCAGGGGACCCTTTCATCATTCATGATGTTGCGATTGGTAAAATCGCGTTTTCTTTAATTTAAGGGCAAGGGTGTGTCGGCCGGAAATTTTTCGAGGTCCCTTTATTTTCAATATTTTTACAGTAAAGGGGGCAAAAGAGCAAAATTTAATTTGCTCTTTATCTTTAATTAAAGGAGATCCGGGGCCGATTGATTTTATTCCCTCCGGTGCAGGGCGCTGGGCGGAAAGCCGGGATTATTTGAGAAGTTCCCGGTAATAGGTGTCGGGATCTTCCGGATCGAAGGATTCGCTGGAGTAA
>PCWF01000198.1:10307-10572 GCA_002796165.1 Nitrospinae bacterium CG11_big_fil_rev_8_21_14_0_20_56_8 | reverse complement strand
CAATATCCTCATCAAAGACATACTTCTTCTTGTCGGCAAGCTGTTTGAACTCGTCAAAGGCGCGTCCCATATCCCTGGACGAAATCTTGAATCCCAGCTTTTTAACCCGCTGTTCAAACGCATGGCGTCCCGAAAGTTTGCCCAGCATGAGCTGATTGCCCCGAAGCCCGATACGCTTCGGATCCATAATTTCATAGGTTTGCCGCTTTTTCAGCACACCATCCTGATGAATGCCGGAGGCATGCCAGAAAGCATTACGGCCCAC
>PCWF01000198.1:10147-10289 GCA_002796165.1 Nitrospinae bacterium CG11_big_fil_rev_8_21_14_0_20_56_8 | reverse complement strand
AACCACCATGCCGGTCAGCGAAGAAACCAGCCGCGAAGCCTTGGCGAACTCGTTCAGCTTAAGGTCGGTGCTGCAATCAATCAGATCGCGGCGCGTATCAATCGCCATGGCAATCTCTTCCATCGCGGCATTGCCCGCACGT
>PCWF01000198.1:1579-10140 GCA_002796165.1 Nitrospinae bacterium CG11_big_fil_rev_8_21_14_0_20_56_8 | reverse complement strand
TTCCGTTGATCGTGCACTCGACCTGCCGGGCGCCCGCCTTGACCGCCGCGAGGGAATTGGCCACCGCGAGGCCGAGGTCGTTATGGCAATGCACGCTGATCACCGCCTTGTCGAGGTTGCGGACTTTTTCCCGGAGATACCGGATGAGCCCGCCGAACTCGTCGGGAATGGCGTACCCCACCGTGTCGGGAATGTTCACCGTGGTGGCCCCGGCGTCGATCGCCGCTTCCACCACCTCGGCGAGAAACTCCGGCTCGGTGCGCGAAGCGTCCATGGGCGAAAACTCCAGGTTGTCGCAGAATTTTTTGCCGAACTTCAGCGCCGACATCGCCATTTCGATGATTTCCTGCTTCGCCTTCTGCACCATGTAGAGGCGGTGCGATTTGGAAGTGGAAAGGAAAATGTGGATGCGCGGGGATTCCGCTTTCTCCAGCGCCCTGGCCGCCGACTCCACGTCCTTTTCCAGCGCGCGCGCCAACCCGGCGATCTGCGATCCGCGGATCTCTTCCGCGATCTGGCGAACGGACTCGAAATCGCCGGGCGAGGCCACCGGGAAACCCGCCTCGATCACGTCCACTTTCAACAGGGCGAGTTGACGGGCGATTTCGAGTTTTTCCTTGATGTTGAGACTGGCGCCGGGACATTGCTCCCCGTCGCGTAACGTGGTGTCGAAAATGATGAGTCGGTCGGATTCCATAAAGTCGGTGTTAATTTTGAAGAAGAGGGATCTCTAATGAGTCGGAATGTTCCGTTTCGGTCCTATGCCTGCCCTTGATTTCTTTCAAGGGAAGTCCAGGCCCTACCCCGATTTAAAGAGCCCCGAAGGCTAAACGAACCTTGTATTTTAACTGATCGGAGGGGGAAAAACAAAAAAAGATCTAAATCTCCGTTTCCGGCAAATGCTTCACCGGGAGCGGTTCAGGAAGAGGGAAGAGCCGCTACCTTCGCCTGAATCGCCGGAAAACGGGACAAATCCACCCCGGTGTAAAAGCCGGAAAATTCAGGCCGGGAACGCAGAGCCCGCACGAGGGGTTCCAGAGAGGCGTTTCCGGCACGCTCGCCGATCCCATTGATGGTGCACTCGATCTGCCGGGCTCCGGCGGATACGGCGGCAAGGGAATTCTCCACCGCAAGGTCCCGTTCGTCGTGGCAATGCACGCTCAGGACCGTCCGCTCGATACCGGGAACCTGATCCTTCAGCCGGCGGATCAATCCTGCAAATTCCTCCGGTCCGGCGGAGCTGGCGGTGTCGGGAATGCTGACCGTCGCCGCGCCCGCCTGAATCGCCGCTTCCACCACTTGAACGAGGAATTCCGGCCGGGTCCGCGAGGCGTCCATGGGAGAAAATTCCACGTCATCGATAAAAGTTCTGGCCCAGGTGACCGCCTGGGCCGATTTCTCGATAATTTCTTCCGGACGCGAGCCCGAGGTGGGGTAATACGTGTGGATACGGGGTTTGGATGCCCCCTCCAGAGCGCGGGCGGTCAACTCGATGTCGGGTCTGGAGGAGCGGCACAGGGCGGCGATGGTCACCCCCCGCACGCTTTTCCCCACGGCACGGACCCCATCGAATCCCTGTTCCGTAGCCCCGGGATATCCCGCTTCGATGACATCCACCTTCATTTCAGCCAGAAGATGGGCCAATTCCACCCGGGCTTGCAGATCGAATCCCGGTCCCAGGCAGGCTTCGCCGTCACGAAGCGTGGTGTCGAAGAAAATGATCCGGTTGGAAGGCACGGGCGTTCAGGAATGGGGGGGAATTTGGAAAATGCGATTGATGCTATCAATCAATTGCGTCCAGCACCTTGAACCCCGCCTTTTCCAAGGCCTGGACGAGGGGCCCGGTCTCGCACAAATCCAGACGGATCGCGCAGACCTGCTTGTTTTTACCTTTGGAGTAGGGCTCAAGGGCCGTGGCGATGACTTCGAGTCCCTGCTCGGCGATGATCTTTTCCACCCGGTCCATGGCTTCCTGATTTTTGTCGATCAGGACATCCACCCGCGAACTGGAATGGAGGATGCCCATCATGTCCACCAGGAGCCCCAGCATGTCCATGATGGAGATAATGCCCACGAGGCGGCCGTCCTGGGTCACCGGGAGCCCGCCGATTTTGTTCTGGTACATCATCAGGGCGGCGTCCTCTATGTTCGTCTCCGGCGCCACCGACAGAGGGTTTTGCGTCATGTAATCGATCACCAGCATTTTTGCAGGATTGAACTGAAAAACCTCTTTGTTTTCTCCGTTCCCCTGGTAGATGAAAGCCCCGCGGATATCGCTCTCGGTAATGATGCCCAGTAACTTGCTTTTTTCCACCACCGGGAGATGCCGGATGGAATTCTCGACCATCAGGTCCTGCGCCTTCTTTAACGAATCACTTTTACCGATCGTGATGGGTTTGGTGACCATGATCTCCTTGACGATCATTGAAAATCTCCTCCGGTGTGTCTGAAAGGGTTCAGGATTAGGATGGAATCGTGAAAAATATTCCCATTCTACGATTTTCCGGCCGACTTGGGAAGAGCCCAGGTCCGGGCCGTGTTCCCCAGCACTTTTACCAGAAATCTAAAGCCGAATCCAATCCTTTGAAGGAATAGCGCGATCTTCCCCACCGGCGTCATCCCGTGCCTCATCCACTTTCCCGATCCCCAGGGGATGGAAATTTACCTCGACCGCTACGGAGGGAAGGTGCGGCCAGTATGCCGGGGAAATTTCCCGGTTTTAGGGTAATTCATTGAAAAGTAATATTCATTCGGGAGTGCCCGGAGGTACCGATTGCAGGCCTGTCCGGTAAAAGAGCAGGGGGCTTTAAAAATGCATTGTCTTTTGCCGGTAAAATCCCATAAAATCAGCTTTCCCAAATTAGGAAGCCTATCCCGGCCCCGGCAGGGAATCTGTTTCCCGTCCTTGCTACAGATTTTCCCGTTCCTCCCGCCAACCGGGAAGGAGAAGTTAACGAACGCCCCAACAAACTGGAAACGGTTGTGCCTCGGAATCGGGGCATTCGTAGCTTTCGGGGCTACAAAGTCAATCACGCGGTAATAATAATTTTATTCCAAAGTGTGTAAAAAAAATACATAATAAGCCAAGTCTGCTTGCGCGGACCCCGTAAAATAAAGCCCGGTAAAAGGGCATGGGAATTGCTTTATACAGGTTCTGGCTCTGGTCCCAAAAGGACCGGAAGCGCTTATCGGAAGGCAGGCTTCTCTTAAGCGGTTGCCGGTTAATCCAAGACATCCAAGGTTGAATCATGGGATTTCCAAAAAAGCAGGGATTATACGACCCGGAATTTGAGAAGGACAGTTGCGGGGTTGGATTCGTGGTCCATATGAAGGGGGTCAAGTCCCATAAGATTGTCTTACAGGGATTGGAACTTCTGAACCGATTGGAACATCGCGGCGCGGTGGGATCGGATCCGCTGACGGGGGACGGGGCAGGAATTCTGATTCAGGTTCCGCACGATTTTTTCGTCAAGGAATGTAAAAAACTTCAGATCCCCCTTCCGGATGTAGGCCGGTACGGGGCGGGATTGGTCTTTTCCCGCCGCGATGCTCATATGGAAGAACGCTATCGTATCCTTGAAGAAGTGACGCAGGAGGAAGGTCTGCATTTTCTGGGATGGCGGGCGGTTCCGGTCGACAACTCGGCCATTGGGGCCGGTGCCCGCAAGATGGAGCCGGAGATTCGCCAGGGGATCATTGGCGCTCCCGACGGGGTCAAGTCGGGGATCGAGTTCGAACGGCGTCTGTATGTTGTCCGCAAGCTGGCCGCCAACCGGGTTCGCGAACGGGGCTGGAACGAGGACAATGAAAGTTTCTATGTCGTCAGCCTGTCCAGCCGCACTCTGGTTTACAAGGGGCAACTGATGGCTCCCCAGGTGGAACGGTATTTTCTGGATATTACCGATCCCGACCTCAAGTCCGCTCTGGCGCTGGCCCATTCCCGCTACAGCACCAATACGTTTCCTTCGTGGGGGCGGGCTCAGCCCTTCCGGTTCATCGCGCACAATGGCGAGATCAACACGATACGGGGGAATCAGAACTGGATCCGCGCCCGGGAAGCCTTGTTCGGCACGGCTCTGTTCGAGAAGGTGGAAAAAGTGCTTCCGGTCATTGCGGCGGGGGGAAGTGATTCCGCCGATTTCGACCAGGCCCTCGAGCTTCTGGCCATGTCCGGCCGGTGGCTCCCCCACGCGGTGATGATGATGATCCCCGAGCCGTGGTCCGGACATGAAACGATGGAAGAGGACAAGCGGGCCTTTTACGAGTACCACGCTTCCCTCATGGAACCCTGGGACGGCCCGGCCTCCATTGCCTTCACCGACGGCGTCATCATCGGTGCGGTGCTGGACCGCAACGGTCTGCGTCCTTCCCGGTATATCGTCACCAAAGACGATCTGGTGGTGATGGCCTCCGAGGTTGGCGTGCTTCCCATTCCCGAATCGCAGATCGTCCAGAAGGGTCGGCTCCAGCCCGGTAAGATGTTTCTCGTGCATCTGGAAAAGGGCCGGATTGTCTCGGACGAAGAACTGAAACGGCAGATCGTCACCCATCAGCCCTATAAAAAGTGGTTGGACGAGAACCAGGTTAACCTGGAGAATTTGCCGGATTCCGGAAAGAAATTCAGTCCCGATTTCGAGACTCTGCTGGAACGGCAGGTGGCGTTTGGGTTCACGGCGGAAGACCTGAAGATCGTGCTCGCGCCCATGGTGGGGAGCGGGGCCGAGGCCACCGGCTCCATGGGCAACGACACCCCGTTGGCGGTCTTGTCCCAGAAACCGCAGTTGTTATTCAACTACTTCAAGCAATTGTTCGCCCAGGTGACCAATCCGGCCATCGATTCCATCCGGGAGGAATTGGTCATGTCGATGGATGTCACCCTGGGCCGGGAACTGAATCTGCTTCTGGAGTCTCCGCTCCATTGCGCCAAGCTGAAAATCCAGCATCCCATTCTCACATTCGAGGAGATGGAGAAGATCCGCCATCTGGATCGGCCGCATCTCAAGACGGTGGAACTGCCCATTCTTTTCCCCGCGGCGGAAGGCAAGGCGGGGCTGGAAAAGGCCCTCGACGATTTGCGCGACAAGGCGTCCCGCGCGGTGCGGGAGGGAACCACGATCCTGGTGTTGACCGATCGCGGGGTCGACCGGGACCATGTTCCCATTCCCAGCCTGCTGGCCACCGGAGCGGTCCATCACCATCTTCTCCGCGAACTCACCCGCACCCAGGTGGGGATTGTGGTGGAGTGCGGGGATGCCCGGGAGATGATGCATTTCGCCCTTCTCATCGGTTACGGCGCGGGAGCCATCTACCCCTATCTGGCTTATGAAACGGCGGTGGAGATCGCCCGGGACAACGTGTTCGTCAAGAACGTGGACGAAAAGCATGCCATCGGGAATCTGATTCAATCCACCCGCAAGGGCCTGTTTAAAATTATCGCCAAGATGGGGATTTCGACGATCCAGAGCTATCGCGGAGCCCAGATCTTCGAGGCGGTGGGACTGAGCGACCCGGTGGTCGCCAGGTATTTCACCGGAACCCCGTCCAGGGTGAACGGTGCCGGTCTGGAGGTGATCGCCGAGGAATCGTTGCGACGGCACCAGCGGGCATTCGAAAAGGGCTACGATCTTCAGTCGGCGCTGGACGCGGGTGGAGCCTATCATTGGCGGCGGGGCGAAGAAAAGCACATGTACAATCCCAACACCATCGCCCTGCTTCAGCACGCGGCCCGGTCCAACGATTACCCGATATTCAAAAAGTTTTCGAAAATATCCGACGAGGAGACGACCCGGGCCTGCACTCTGCGCGGATTGATGAAATTCCGCAAGCGCGAGCCGGTGCCCATCGACGAGGTGGAAACGGTCGAGGAGATCACGAAGCGGTTCTGCACCGGGGCCATGTCCATCGGTTCCATTTCCCGCGAGGCCCATGAGACCCTGGCCATCGCCATGAACCGCCTGGGCGGGAGGAGCAACACCGGCGAAGGAGGAGAGGACTCCGTCCGCTATCGCCCCGACCCCAATGGCGACCTGCGCCGGAGCAAGATCAAACAGGTGGCATCGGGCCGGTTTGGCGTGACCAGTTTCTACCTGGCCAACGCCGACGAGATGCAGATCAAGGTTTGCCAGGGGGCGAAACCCGGCGAGGGAGGCCAGTTGCCGGGCCACAAGGTTTCGGAATATATCGCCAAGCTCCGCAATTCGACCCCCGGCGTGTCCCTCATCTCTCCGCCGCCGCACCACGATATTTATTCGATCGAGGATCTGCAACAGCTCATCTTCGATTTGCACAATGCCAATCCCAAGGCCGCCGTGAGTGTGAAACTGGTTGCCGAGGCGGGGGTGGGCACCATCGCCGCGGGGGTATCCAAGGCCCGCGCCGAGGGGGTGCTGATCAGCGGGCATGACGGGGGGACCGGCGCATCGCCGCAGACTTCCATCAAGCATGCCGGGCTTCCCTGGGAATTGGGGCTTTCCGAGACCCAGCAGGTTCTGTCCCTCAACGATTTGCGCGGAAGAATCCGCGTCCAGGTCGATGGCCAGTTGAAAACCGGACGCGACGTCGTGATCGGCGGAATTCTGGGTGCGGACGAGTTCGGGTTCTCCACGTCCGCGCTGGTCACGTTGGGATGCATCCTCATGCGCAAATGCCACCTGAACACCTGTTCGGTCGGGATCGCCACCCAGGACCCCGCGTTGAGAAAAAAGTTCGACGGCAAGCCGGAGTACGTGGTCAATTTCTTCCGTTTCGTGGCGCGGGAGGTGCGCGAGATCATGGCGCAACTGGGTGTCCGCAAGTTCAGCGATCTGATCGGGCACACCGAACTGCTCGAGGCCGAAGCGGCCATCGACCATTGGAAGGCGCACGGAATCGACGTGACGAAAATCCTGTATCGTCCCCAGATTGATCCCAAAGTGGCCATTCACAATGTGTGCAAGCAGGACTTGAGGGGCGATCTCGACAATGCCCTGGATCACAAGCTGATCGGGGGAAGCGAGGAAGCCATTCGCCACGGACAGAAACGGTTTGAAGTGTGCATGGATTTCCCGATCGGAAACACCGACCGGGCGGTCGGCGCCATGCTCAGCTATGAGATATCCACCCGGGTGGGGGAAGAAGGACTGCCGCCGAACACGATCATCGTGAATTTCAAGGGCTCGGCGGGACAGAGTTTTGGGGCCTTCCTGGCTCCCGGAGTCACCTTCCGCCTGCTGGGTGATGCGAACGATTACGTGGGCAAGGGCTTGTCGGGAGGGACCCTCATTGTCCAACCTGCGCCCGAGTGCCCCATCGTTCCCGAAGATAATATTCTGATTGGCAACGTGGTGTTATATGGCGCCGTCCGCGGCAAGGCGTTTTTCAGGGGCATCGCCGGGGAACGGTTCGCCGTCCGCAACAGCGGGGCCAGTACCGTGGTGGAAGGAGTCGGCGACCACGGTTGCGAGTACATGACGGGTGGGGTGGCGGTGATCCTTGGACCCACCGGGCGAAACTTCGCCGCGGGGATGAGCGGGGGTATCGCCTACGTTCTCGACCGGGACGGCCAGTTCGACATCCATTGCAACAAGGGAATGGTGGACCTTATTCCCGTTGAGGAGGATGACGACATCACCACCCTCAAATCTCTCGTTGAAGAGCATTTCCAATTGACCCAAAGCTCGGTGGCTCGCAAGGTGCTGGAGGAATGGGATGCGATGTTGCCCCGGTTCGTCAAGGTTTATCCGAGAGATTACCGAAGGGTGATCGAGGAACGAAAGCGGGCGCTGGAGAAAGATCGACTTGTGGAGGTAGCCTGATGGGAGCCATCAAGGGTTTCATTGAATTTCCCCGGGAGACTCCGGCGCACCGGGATATCGAATCCCGGTTGAAGGATCATCGGGAGGTGTACGAAGATTTTCCCGAAGACAAATTCCGCCAGCAGGGGGCGCGGTGCATGGACTGCGGCGTTCCCTTTTGCCAGAGCGAAACGGGTTGCCCCCTGGGGAATCTCATCCCCGACTGGAACGACATGGTGTACCGGGGACGGTACCAGGAAGCCGTCGAACTGCTTCAGCGCACCAACAATTTTCCCGAATTTACCGGCCGGGTCTGTCCCGCCCCGTGCGAGGGGGCCTGTGTCCTGGGTATTTCCGAACCGCCTGTCACCATCTGCAAGATCGAGAAATTCATCTCGGACAAGGGATTCGAAGAGGGTTTCATCGCTCCTTGTCCTCCCGCGAAACGCACCGGAAAAAAGGTGGCCGTGGTGGGGTCTGGTCCGGCCGGTCTGGCCTGCGCGGCGCAATTGAACAGCGTGGGTCATTCCGTCACCGTTCTCGAAAAGGACGACCGGGTCGGGGGACTGTTAATGTACGGGATCCCCCATTTCAAGCTGGATAAGGACGTTGTGAAGCGGCGCATTCGCCTGATGGAAGAGGAAGGCGTGATCTTCCGCACCGGGGTGCATGTGGGGAAAGACGTCAAGGCAAACGACCTGCGCCGGGAATTCGATGCGATCGTCCTGTGCGGCGGAGCCCAGCACCCGCGGGATCTTCCCGTTCCGGGCCGGGAGCTGGAGGGGATTC
>PCWF01000198.1:710-1504 GCA_002796165.1 Nitrospinae bacterium CG11_big_fil_rev_8_21_14_0_20_56_8 | reverse complement strand
TGGCCACGGACAAGCACGTCATCGTCATCGGCGGCGGCGACACGGGCTCGGACTGCGTCGGCACGTCGAACCGCCACGGGGCCGTCTCGGTCACGCAGCTGGAAGTCATGCCCCAGCCGCCGGAGAAGGAAAACAAGGCCCTGACCTGGCCCGACTGGCCCATGAAGCTGCGCACCTCGTCGTCGCACCAGGAAGGCTGCGAACGGGATTTCGCGGTGATGACCAAGTCGTTCACCGCCGGGCCCGACGGCCGGGTCAGCGCGCTTAACGGCGTGCGCCTGGAATGGCGGCCGAGCGAAAGCGGCAGCATGGAGATGGTCGAGGTGCCGGGAAGCGAATTCACCTTGAAGGCCGATCTGGTGCTGCTCGCCATGGGCTTCACCAACCCGGTTCATGAAGGGATGATCGAGGCCCTGGGCGTCGACCTGGACGGCCGCGGCAACGTCAAGGCCGATACGGACAAGTACGCGACCTCGCTGCCCAAGGTATTCGCCGCCGGCGACATGCGCCGGGGCCAGTCCCTCGTCGTCTGGGCGATCCGCGAAGGCCGCCAGTGCGCCAAGTCGATCGACGAATTCCTGATGGGGACGAGCGACCTGCCGCGCTAGGGCCTATCATTTCGATACGCCACCGCCGGAAAATTCAGGCGCCGTCGTTCAGCAGACGCTGAACCTTGTCGGCATGGCGGAGGAACTTGGTCGCCGCGACAATCTTGCCGACGCCCGGTCCGTCATCGGCGGCCAGCGGCAATCGCAGGGTGTGGCATTCGGCGACCAGTCCGCTTTCCAGCGTCC
>PCWF01000198.1:0-668 GCA_002796165.1 Nitrospinae bacterium CG11_big_fil_rev_8_21_14_0_20_56_8 | reverse complement strand
CCTGATATTGCGCCAGCACATCCGGCGCGTTCAAAGGGCTGAGCCCTTCGATGACCGGCTTGCCCGTGGGGTCCGGGCGGTTGCCGAGAAACAGGAACCGCCCCGTGCCCCAGAACCGGTAAACAAAATCGGCCGGGGCGGGGCCGGCGTCGACGACGGTCAGGATCGCGAGAATGTCCGGATCCAGGTCGATCAGCCGGAATCCCTCCCCGGCGGCACCGCCCCAACGCGGCAAGTCGGGTGGGACCGCCAATCCTGCCCAGTAGTTGAACAGCACCGCCAGCCTCGGTTCCATCACCCGGGGATCGATGGAAAGTGCTTCCATCCGCGGCTTCTGTTCGACCATTCCTCCCCCTTCGGGTATAAACCCTTCTAAAGGTTAGGCCTCTATCGGACCGGAGATCAACCATTGCCCGCATATCGCCCCGCCGCCGGACCTGACGCCCCATGACGACGCGACCCGTCATCGGCATTCTGCTCGACTATCAGGAACAGGGCAGCTTTTCCAAACGCCCGCATCATGCCCTGCGCTGCGCCTATTTCGATGCCGTATGGCAGGCGGGCGGATTGCCCATGGGCCTGCCCTATATCGCGCAGGGATGGGACGACTACCTCGACGCGGTCGGCGGCGTCATCGTGCCGGGCGGCTTTTATCCGTTCCCCGAGGT
>PCWF01000021.1 GCA_002796165.1 Nitrospinae bacterium CG11_big_fil_rev_8_21_14_0_20_56_8 | reverse complement strand
TGAGGAGCGGGGTGATTCGAGCTCCCGGCCAGGAGGAGATAGCTTCCATTCCCCGCATCAGGCCCGGACCGGAGGTGGCCGTCAACGTGCGGGCACCCGCGCGGGATGCACCGGAAACGGCCGACATGACGCCGATCTCTTCTTCGCCCCGGTAATATTCCTTGATATAGCCTTCATCGTAAAGGTACCCGGCCTGTTGCATCGTTTCACTTTGCGGCGTAATCGGGTAGGAGATGGCGATGTCGACGTTGCTCCGCCGAATGGCCTCGCGGGCCGCTTCGCTACCCGTAATAAACTGGGTTTCCCTGGGCAATTCGAGTAAAAGTTTTTCCGCGGAAATGGGCGTCTGCAGATCCCCCTTCGGGACCCAATCCTGGGGTTTTGTAGCTACCGCTGCGTCAGACATAAACGACTCCTTAAGTTCTGATAATCTTTATCGGGGAAACGCCGGGTTGACCGTTCCACCGGGGGTTTAAAATTAACCAGATAACCACTCGTAGATCGAACTAGAAAACTACCACAACTGGGCGGCAAGAACAACCATTGAGCGCCCATTTTAAATTTTAAATCAATCGACGGCCTTTAAAAATTGCCGTGGGCCGAGAGTTGGCCTTTGAGAAATAAGGCCCGGCAAACCGGCCGCCAGGAAAACCCTGAATTGTTACAGATGCCTCATCATTTCCTCCCGTCACCCCGCAGTATCCCTGGTTTTTCCGAATTTGCATGCCAGCCAACCGCATCATTTGCGCAAAGGGGTCGGGGTAGGCCGCCGCCAGCTTGAAAAGTGGGCTATCTTAAATAGAAAATCCGCCCGATGTCAAGCCTCAAACCGTTATATTTTAGCCTTTTCAGGGTTGTTCCGCCTGCGGGAGCATGCCTTCCAACAGAGCCAGTTCCCCAAAATAGGAAAAGGCCTTTTCCAAAAATTCATTAATGGCCTTGTCGTTCCTGAATTTCAGGGTTTTGTCGGCCAGTTCCGTCGTGTGGCACACCTCGAACTGCAAAGGTTTCAAACTGATGAATTTGACGACGTCCGCCTCCCAATGGATTTGATGGATTTCTTCACAGGGTTGGCTACCGGCGACAATGCCGTATTGTCCCACCCGGTAAAGAAATTGAAGACCCCCCATCCCATTGGGTTCGGCCCGGGTCAAAACAAGATTTTTCTGGGTCAGCATGTATTGGGTGCTTCTTTGTAGGTATTTATTTAGTTTTATTTCAACCGGGTTTCTGGGCTGGGGTTGTATCACTTTTTTCCTATGTTAATATAAAAACCCCAATTTGAAACAAAATAAAACTTTGCCGGGGAAAATGAGCCCGGGGCCGTTTGGGGGTCTTTTGCCGCCCTGGAGAAATCCACCCTCTTTGTCAAGAAAGTTACCCGTTTTATGAAGCCCATTGAATTGAACGATCCCTCAAAAATCGAGGAATTTTTAGGAAATATAGCTCTTACGGGCAAAGGATTCACTACCGAGTGCCTGTTGGGCGATGTTTACGACGCAGGCTTGGATTATCCGGATTTTCTCAAGGCCGAGGGGGAGGATCCCGGCGCCCTCTATTTGGGAAAATCGCCAGCATGGGCAAAATATCATGTGCGCCAGGGGAAGCGGGTCTTCATGGTTTACGGCGGGGAGGGCGGGGAACGCAGGACGCATTTTTCCGAAACTCCCTGAGCCCCGGTTTCATCCAATAATCATTATTTTTAACGCAAATTCTGCAGGAGCGAGACCATGCAGTTCGATAAGGAAGCGCAAGTCCGTATTTTGAGGGTCGCCGGGGACCGGTTGGATGGCAAACCCGTCTCGGAAATTGACGATCGTATCGGTTATGTCATGGACCTGCATCCGGAGTTCGAGGAAATCTGGAAGCTGGGGGAACTCGCCATCTATCCGCAGGAAATTGACGGCAAGGTGGTCAACCCCTTTGTACATACCGTGTTTCATGTGATCGTGGACAAACAGATCAACGATGCCGATCCCTGGTTTGTGCCGGTGGCCTTCGACCGCCTGAAGGAGCAGGGCCTGGCGGAACACGACTCCCTGCACGCGATTATTTCGGTCTATGCCGATCTGTATTTCGCCAATTTCCGCAAGGGAAAACAATTCGATTTTCTGGATTATCAGTCCCGGCTGGATCGCCTTGAATTTGTTGCCGAGGGATGAGGGGCGTTTCTGGAGCGGTCTGCCGGGTGATGGGGAAACAGACAGGATGAGCGGGCCGGGAATTTAAATCCCGTCGAGCCGTAGGATTTCCTTGCGGAGGAGATGCAGTGGGCGGGGGCAACGCGACTCACCGCCTGCAGTGGCGGGCCGTCATCGCCCAGGTAGGGTGACGGCGGAGGCAAAGCATTTTCCTATTTTTTCTGGATCGCCTGGGCCAGCGTCTTGCCGATATCGGCGGGGCTTTTCACCACCTTGATTCCGCACTTTTGCATGACCTTCATTTTTTCCTGCGCCGTGCCCTGACCGCCCGAAATGATGGCCCCCGCGTGGCCCATCCGCCTGCCGGGAGGGGCCGTTTGTCCCGCGATAAACCCGACCACCGGTTTGGTGACGTTTTTCTTGATGAAATAGGCCGCTTCGTCCTCGGCGGTTCCCCCGATTTCTCCGATCATGATGATGGCCCTGGTGCCCCGGTCCTTCTGGAACATTTGCAGGAGATCGATGTACCGCGTGCCGATGATGGGGTCTCCACCGATGCCGACGCAGGTGGATTGCCCGATGCCCAGCGCGGTGAGCTGGCCCACGGCTTCGTAAGTCAACGTGCCGCTCCGGGAGATGATGCCCACGTTGCCCGGTTTGTGGATGTGCGCCGGCATGATGCCGATCTTGCATTTGCCGGGGGAGATGACGCCCGGACAGTTGGGACCGATGAGACGCGAGTTCGTGGTCTGCAGGTAACGGTAAACCTGAACCATGTCCGCGACCGGAATCCCTTCGGTGATACAGACGATCAACCCGATTCCCGCGTCGGCGGCTTCCAGGATGGCGTCGGCCGCAAACGGAGGAGGGACAAAAATCATCGTGGCGTTGGCCCGGGTCTTTTTCGCCGCATCCTTCACCGTATCGAAAACCGGAACGTTCAGGACCGACTGCCCGCCCTTGCCGGGGGTGACGCCCCCGACCACCTTGGTGCCGTACTTAATCGCCTGCTCGGCGTGAAACATGCCTTCGCGTCCGGTAATGCCCTGGACGATCAATCTCGTTTTTTCATCTACCAGAATGCTCATTGGATGGCCTTCACCACTTTTTGGGCGGCGTCCTTCATGCCATTGCCCACGATAAAGTTCAAACCCGAATTTTTAAGGATATTGTGCCCTTCCTCCATGTTGGTCCCTTCCATGCGGACCACCACGGGAACTTTGACATGGAGCTTTTCCACCGCCGCGATGACCCCGCGGGCGAGGATGTCGCACCGCAGAATCCCGCCGAAAATATTGATGAAGATCGCTTTGACATGCGGGTCCGACAACAGGATGCGGAATCCGTTCTCGATCATTTCCTCGTTCGCGCCCCCGCCCACGTCCAGGAAGTTGGCGGGCTCGCCTCCGGAAAGCTTGATGATGTCCATGGTGGCCATGGCCAGACCGGCCCCGTTTACCATGCAACCGATATTGCCGTCGAGCTTGATGTAATTGAGGTGAAAATTACTGGCGTCGATTTCCATCGGGTCTTCCTCGCCCCGGTCGCGGAAGGCCTGGGTTTCCTTGTGGCGGAACATCGCGTTGTCGTCGATGTCGAATTTAGCGTCGAGGCACAGCACCCGGTCGTCGGTGGTGATGACCAGCGGATTGATCTCCAGCAGGGAACAATCTTCCCGGACGAAACAGGTGTACAGGTTCATAATGAGCGGAACCAGCCCCTTCATCGCCTCTTTATTGACATTGAGGGCAAAGGCCAGCTTGCGCGCCTGAAAAGGGTGAACCCCGACGATGGGATCGACGGTTTCCTTGATGATTTTCTCGGGAGTTTTTGCGGCGACTTCCTCGATCTCCATTCCGCCCGCCTCGCTCGCCATGATCAGAACTCTGCTGGTCTGCCGGTCCAGCAGGATCCCCAGGTACAGTTCCTTGGCGATCTGCATGCCCTCTTCGATCAGCACTTTTTTGACGAGCCGGCCTTCGGGCCCGGTCTGCGGGGTGACGAGGGTCATGCCGAGGATTTCTCCAGCGTGTTTTTCGG
This sequence comes from Nitrospinae bacterium CG11_big_fil_rev_8_21_14_0_20_56_8, assembly GCA_002796165.1. GTDB lineage: Bacteria > Nitrospinota > Nitrospinia > Nitrospinales > VA-1 > 21-14-0-20-56-8. Next base: position 6,544 of record PCWF01000021.1, on the reverse strand, counting down.
CGTCCTGCGGGGTCTTCGCCAGCTTCACCCCGCCCCCCTTGCCGCGGCCCCCGGCATGGATCTGAGCTTTCACGACGACGGGGGAGGTGCCGACCTCCTGAGCCGCCTTCAGGGCTTCGGATCTATGCTCCACCACGATCCCGCGTGGCACGGGAACTTTGTGGCGGGCCAGTATTTCCTTGGCTTGATATTCGTGGATCTTCATGGTTCTCCTGAACCGGATTAACGGTTTGTCCGGGAAATTGGAACCCGGTTTTTACCACAAGCTCCGCCCCTTGTCAAAGAGAGCTTTGCAAAAGTCGGAGAAAGGCACCGAAAGTATCGTGCTGAGCCCGTTTTGAGCCTGTCCTGAGCGAAGTCGAAGGAAAGTACAACCGGAGATCGCCCTTCGACAAGCTCAGGGCGACATATTTGAGTTACGCAAAGCTCTCCTTGTCAAAGGCAATCCGGCCCCTGAAGAAAAGGGCAATCGTAACTGGGGATCGAAATCGCCGAACGCGGATGAGATCCCTTGTCGGGGTTCTTTTCCTGAGGGCGCTATGGGGTAAAACGGAGCGGCGGGGTGATTCAGCAACGGGAGACGAAGGGTTTGACCTTGCCGGGTTGTTGCGGGGGTTCTTCCGGAGTTTCGGTGACGGAAAGGAGCTGATTCCAGGCCTCGTACAGGGGGGTGAGGACGCGGACCACCGATTCCAGGGCTTTTTTGTCGGATTTGATATTGGCCAGGGTCAGTTGTCGAAGAATGAACTGATACAGGGATTCCAGTTTGCGGGCCACCTCTCCGCCTTTTTCCATGTTGAGGGCGAGAGAGAGCTCATTGACGATGTCATGGGTTTTCTGGATATAAAGCCCCTTTTTAGAGAGGTCGCCCTCCGTCATTCCGGCGATTGCCATTTTGGAAAAACGGATGGCTCCCTCATACATCATAAGGATCAGTTTCCCCTGGCTCGAAGTCGATATCTGATTCTGCCGGTACTGGTTGTGAAATTTCGCTGGAACCATTGATCGGGCCGCTCCTTAAGGGATTATTTCTTCTGGAATAAACTCTGAATTCCGGACAAGGCCTGGGTGAAGGTGTCTCTCTGGCTGTTGAGCTTTCCCAGCACCACTTCCATGTTGGTGAACTTTTCTTCCAATTTCTGCTGGAACAAAGTCAGCCGTTCTTCCATCCTGGCAATCTGGTCATCGTAATTGGTGATCGTATCGGTGATGGTGTTGATTTCGGCGGAGAGGGGTCCTTGCAGAGACGTGTCGAGCAGGTTGGTCATCTGCCGGTTGAAAATCTCCGCCACCCCCGTGGTGAGGGTGATGCTCCCATAACTTCCGTCGGTCAGGGATGAGATCCGGAAATTCAGCCCTTCCGCCGCCGTCCCCGTGGCCCCGGCGAAGAAATTCCCCGAGCCGGTGGCGTCGGTGTAGTTGTTTTCGCCGCTCGGGCTCAGTTGCGGGACCCCGTTCAGGACCCGGACATCATAGGTTCCGGCAACCGTATTGTTGGTGAAACCGACGAAGGTCACTCCCACGTTGTTGGTCGTGCCCTTGCTGGAAAAGAGTTGGCTGACGTTGACGGTGTCCGTGGTCAAGGCGTCGGCCAGGATCGATTTGTCGACCTCCAGGGTTCCGTCGTCCTGCGTGGTGATCCCCACCTGGGACAGAAAGGAAAAGGAGCCGGTTACGCCCGCGATCTGCGCGCTGATGGTGGAACGCAGGGTTTGCTGGATGTTCTGAACGGTGACGTTGCCAAACAAAACCCCGGTTTTATTCGAAGAGGAGTCGATGGCCAGCTCATCTTTCAGGAACAGGATCAGATCGTTGTAGGAACCGACAAAATCGGTGACCTTCTGGGTAATGCTGTTGACGTCCGTACTCAGGGTGATCGTGCCGTCCCCGGCGGACAGCAGGGTCATGGTCGTGCCGGTGATCACGTCGTTGACCACATTGGTCTGTTTGGTCACGGAGACCCCGTCCACCACCAGTTCCGCATCCTGGGCCGCCTGGGTCGTGGTGAAGGTTATGGCATCGGTGTCGAAGGCCCCGGCCTGGCTGAACTTGAACGAAATATCGAGGGCGTTCTGGGTCCCTGTTTTGGTTCCCGATATCAGGAGCCGGATGGGGTTGCTGGTATCTCCATCGTTGATGAAATTGGCTTTAAGATTGGCCCCCGAGTTGTTGAGGGCTAACCGTAATCCATCCAGCGTATTGTTGGTCTCGTCCACGGTGACGAAGGTCACCCGGGACCCATCGACGATCCGCACCGTGCCGGTTGGAATACTGGAGGTGGTCGAGGCAAACCCGTCCGAGACCGTCTTGGTTTCCCTGGCCAACTGGTTGACGGTCAGAGTGAAAGTTCCCGATGAGGCCTGGCTGGTGGTGACGATGTCCACCACAGGACTGGTATCGGTCGGATCGGAATTGGTAAATTTCCCTTTGGTAGAGATGAACCGGCTCTCCGTGTTCAAGGCCAGCGCGAAGCTCTTGAAGCTTTGGAGCTTGGTTTTTAAATTATTGAAATCAAGGAGCTTTTTTGCTTCCTGATCGGCTTGGGACTGGAGAAGGTCGATTGGGCGGGCTTCCAACGCAACGAGTTTGCTGATGATATCGGCGGTGTCGAGATTGGAATTGATGCCGGAGACGGAAGATGTGGCCATAAGCCGGGAAGCTTTCGATCAATAGATTTAAAGGGGACCTTTAAAAATTGCCATGACCGGTCGCTTTTCCTTTAAATTAAAGGGACAGCGAGGGGCAAATCGCAATGCATTATAAGGGGCCCCTAAATGGTTGTTTTTGCCCTCTCCCTTGTGTTATCGGTTGCGAAAATTCCAAACTTTAACCCTTTCGCTGGCTTAAATCGGGTCCGTTTGCGAAACCACTTGAATGCAGATTAAAAATCATAAAAACCATTTTAAATCAATAGGTTAATAAAAATTCCTTGATTTGGGAGAAGGGGGTGTTAAAGTAAGGTAATTCCCCTGCAAACTGGATTTTGAATACCATGCCCGAACAATTCGAATTATTTGCGGATCCCATTCCGGACGACGAGTCCCCCAACTCGGATGCCAAGCCGGAAACGACCCTGCAGGCGAGCCCGCGCATCCTGTATTTCGATCTGGAAACCCAGCGGGGAACCCAGGATGTGGGAGGGTGGTCCAATATCCATAAAATGGGGATGGCCGTCGGGGTGGTTTTCGACAGTATTGAAGAGCGAATGCTGACCTACCTGGAAAATGAAGAACAGAAACTGCTCCGGAAACTTCGTTCCGCGGATCTGGTGGTGGGGTTCAACGTTAAACGCTTCGACTACACGGTCATGCAACCGTATGATCCCGATTTCGATCTGAATGAAATCAATACCTGCGACATGCTGGAACATGTGGAGAAGAAGCTGGGATTCCGCCTGGGGCTCAACCATCTCGCCCAGCACACCCTGGGAGCCAGGAAATCCGCCGATGGACTGGTCTCGCTCGAATGGTACCGGGAATATAAAAATACCGGCGACCCGGCGTTCATGGACAGGATCGTGGAATATTGCAAAAAGGATGTGGAGATCACCCGCGATTTGTACCTGTTCGGGGTCCAGAACGGTTTTATCCGCTATCTTTCGAAAGGCGGGATCCCGCAAACGATGGAAGTGGACTGGAAGCCGGAAACCCTCATTCCGGTTCGGAAGTGAGCGGGCGCTCATCCTCCCGCCGACCCCTTCTCTGACGCATTAATTTTTATGGAACAACGGTTGAGCCTGATTACCCTGGGGGTTTCCGATTTAAAGCGGGCCCGCGCTTTCTACGACGCATTGGGTTGGAAGTCCGCTTCGGAAGAACATTCGGAAGAGGTGGTCGCCTACAATCTGCAAAGCATGGCTCTGTGCCTGTATCCTTTGGAAATGTTGTCCCGCGACGCCGGGATCTCCTGCGGGCCTTCGGGCAATTCGGTATTTTCGATCGCCCACAACGTCGCATCCGAATTGGAAGTCGATCAGACTCTGATAGAAGCCGAAAGGGCGGGCGGAAAAATCATCAAACCGGGACACGAGGTATTTTGGGGTGGGTATGTGGGCTATTTTGCCGACCCGGACGGACATTTGTGGGAAGTGGCTTATAATCCGTTTTTCCCCCTGGGCCCGAAAGGGGAGTTTCAATGGGGGGAAGTATGATGCGATATCGACAGAGGTTTCGGCAAAGTTAATGGGTCACGACCCCCGCAGGTTTTTCCCCCGTGGATTTCTCCCACCCTTCATCCGGTTCAGTTTTCCTTGATTGAACTCACCAGTTTTTCGATGATGGCGGCGCTGGTGATATTTTCCGCCTCCGCCTTGAAGTTCAGGATAATGCGGTGTTCCATCACCTTGCGGGCCATGCTCCGGATGTCATCGACGGAGATGGTGACGCGGTTGTCCATCAGGGCTTTGGCCTTGGCGCCCAGAATGAGGTATTGAGAGGCGCGCGGGCCGGCTCCCCAATCCACCCATTCATTGATGAAATCGGGAACGTTTCCGTTTTTCTGCGGTCGGCTTGCCTGAACGAGCCGCACCGCGTACCGCGCCACGTGTTCCGAAACGGGCACGCGGGGTACCAGCTTCTGCAGTTCCTGCACCTGCTTCGCGTCCAGCACCACGTCCAGTTTTGGTTCGCGCCCCGACGTGGTGGACAGGGCGATGTCCACTTCCTGATCCAGGGTGGGGTAGTCCACGTTGATGATGAACATGAACCGGTCGAGTTGCGCCTCGGGGAGAGGGTAGGTCCCCTCGTGTTCGATCGGGTTTTGCGTGGCGAACACCAGGAAGGGCTGATCGAGATCGTAGGTGTTGCCGCCCACGGTGACCTGTTGTTCCTGCATGGCCTGCAGTAGCGCCGCCTGGGTTTTAGGCGGAGTGCGGTTGATCTCGTCCGCCAAAATGATGTTGGCGAAGATGGGGCCCTTGATGAACCGGAACGCCCGCTTGCCGCTGGTCTGGTCCTCGTACAGGATATCCGTTCCGGTAATGTCCGAAGGCATCAGGTCGGGGGTGAACTGGATTCTGCTGAATTTCAGGTTGAGAATCCGGGCGAGGGTGCTCATCAGGAGCGTTTTGGCCAGCCCGGGAACTCCCACGAACAGGGAATGTCCCTTGGAGAACAGGGCGATCAGAAGGTTCTCGATCACCTCGTCCTGTCCGATGATGACTTTCCGGATTTCCCGAATTACGTCCTCTTTGGCCTTGAGCAATTCTTTGGCCAGATCCAGATCATCCAACGTTTTTTCCATGTGTTCGCTCAGGCTCCCGTCGTCTGGAGTTATTTGATTGGCGCCGCCGTTTCACCGTCCGCCGCGCGCACGGGGCAAAGCCGGTTCGGAGTTTACTGTATATAGCGATACAAACCGGCTTGCAATTCTTTTTCTTTCTTCAGGCCCAGGCGCTGGAAGGTATCGATCAGCCGGGCGTGGGCAAAGGGATTAAAAGGATTGATCTTTACCGCCTGCTCGAAATAGGTCCGGGCTTGCTCCAGGCGGGAGGTGGCCAGGTAGAGTTCGCCCAGGTTGAGGAGGGTGGTGTGGAACATGGGATAATATCCCAGGCTTTCCTTGAGGAGAGTTTCGGCTTCCGGGTATTGCTTGAGGTTGATGTAGGTCAAGGCCAGCTTGTTGTATAGGATGGGGTTCAGCGTCTGGGTTTCCTGGATCGCTTTTTTGTACTCGACCACCGCCGCCTGGGGGCGGTTGCGCGAATTCAGGATGTCGGCCAGAAACACCAGGTCGCGAGTCCGCTTCATCTGGATTTCGCCATAGTCCTTATCCTCTTCCTCCGCGGAGAGGTCGGACTTGAACCGGAAGAGCAGGGCGGTATGGCCGGGAATGGCTTTCAGGTTTTTCTTTTTGATCTGCTCCTTCCACCGGGCCTGGAACGCTCCCAGGTCCATGCCGATCCGCGATGCCAGCGCTTCCTCGAAAGAACTTCCCCCTGCCAGGTCGTCGAGAAGGTCGGAAATCAATTCTTCCCCTTTCAATTCCGCGAGGTATTCCATCATGGTCGAAACCTGGGCGTACGCCAGTTGCACGTCCTCTGCGGTTTTCAGCTTTGCCAGGGAAGGCATCATGTTTTCCAGGGGGATCAGGTAGTCCCGTTCAAGTCCACCCGCGAGGACCGTTTCCATCAGGGGAGACAGGTAGTTTTTTTCATTTCTCCAGCGGGTTTCCAGGTACTTTGCCACCCCTTCATGGAGCCAAAGGGGAAAATGGTTCCGGCTTTTGATCGTCAACAGGTAATGGACGAATTCATGGCTCAGGGTATCCATCCAGTTGTAGCCGCGAACCAAAAATCGCGGGGATATAGCCAGGATGCGGTTGTATTTGCACAATGCCACGGTGCCGGAGGTGGTGATGTCTTTCAGGGTGAGCGGGGAAACTTTGGAAAAGGGCTCCTGTCCGGGATAAAATTCGACAATGATTTTGTCCTGAGGGTGCATCCGCAGGAGGTCGCCGAGGATGGCGTAGGATTTTTCCAGCACTTCCTCGGCGAACGGAAGGAGCACGCGGTCGGGTCCGTCCACGACGCGGAAAATGAAATGAG
>PCWF01000160.1:0-10477 GCA_002796165.1 Nitrospinae bacterium CG11_big_fil_rev_8_21_14_0_20_56_8 | reverse complement strand
TCAGCGGTGTGACCCAAGGAGATTTTATTTCCCCCCCATGCCTTCAGGGTTCGCTCCAGAAAATCGTACCGAACGATCCGCGCCGCTTCCTGGAACGAAGTTTTTAATTCCCGGCGGCGCTCAAACACGGAAATCGTTTCAACGAATACGGGAAGGTTAAGACGTTCCGCGAGAGCCCGCACGAACCGCGCATCCTCTTCCGATTCGCCGCCCCGGGTCGTATGATCCAGATGGGCCACCGCAAGCTCGTATCCCCCCTTTCCCCTTGCTTCGTGCAGGAGGTGAAGCATGGCCACGGAATCGGCCCCACCCGAGACGGCGGCCAGGACCCGGTCACCCGGGCTGACCCGATGGACCAGGGAGGAGTAAAATTTTTTTTCCAGAGGACTCAAAGTTTTTTTAATCGTCGGTTCGTGCAAGGGGATCGTTCTCACCTCAACGGAAATGGGTGAAGAGCCACCAGGATATCGATTACATGATGATGAAAATCCGGGGGCGTTCTCATTATGAATCAGCTATTTTAAAAATGAAAGCAAGGGGAGAGGATTGGATCCGTCTCGTTTTTGGAGGACGGTTCGGGAATATGCAGGAAAGGAAACCGTGGCGAAGGGCGGGATGCGCCGAACCAAATACCCGGCACGTTACAACTGGCTAAGCAATTCTTGCTTTTTCTTCTGATACTCTTCTTCAGTCATGCGATTCATATCCCGCATTTTTTTGTAATACTTCAATTTCTTTTCCAGAATCGACAAGTCATCCGTTTTCTTGTTACCCTTGTTCATGGATGAAGAGGAAACCCGGGTCTGCTCCTCAACTTTGGGTCTCATCGTTTTCCCCGAACCCGAAGAAGGCGGAATGGATGCCTTCGCCTGCACCGAGGTCCCGTGTTTACCGGAATCCTTATCCGAATCCGGTTTTGACTCTTCCAGGTGAATCTGGATGAAAGCCGAGTTTTTCAGCTTTGCCACCCAATCTTTATAGAGCTTGTCCGATTTATCCCCGAAAAGTTTTTCCTTGATCGCTTCCTTCAATTGGTCGTCCAGCGGTTTGGGCTTACCCGGAATCTGCTCCTCCACCTTAACGATGTGGTATCCGTAGCGCGACTGAACGAGGTCGCTGATTTCCCCGGGTTTCAATTGAAACACGACCTTTTCAAACTCGGGGACCATTTTCCCCTTCTCGATAATCCCGATGTCCCCTCCAGTCGAGGCGGAGACATCCTCGGAATATTTCTTGGCAAGTTCGATAAAATCTCCCCCAGCCTTCAATTCCTTCAACACCTGCCGCGCTTGCGATTCCTTGAGTTTTTTATCCACCTCCGAGGTTTCCGGGGTATTGATAAACAGGATATGCCGGGCATGAACCTTGGGTGGAAGCCAGTAATCCTTTTCATGCGATTTGTAATAATTGGCCACCTCTTGATCGGACACCTTGACCTTGTTTCCCATCTGGAACCGCACCACCTGGCTCATGAGAATCTGGTCGCGAATATAGCTTTTATATTGCTCGAGGGTTCGATCCTCCTGTTTCAGCATTAACTTGAAATCTTCATCGGTGATCCTGTTGTTGGTTTTGAGATCGTCGATCGCCTGGAGGACCCGGTTTTCATCCACGTCGATCCCCAGCTTCTTCGCTTCCTGGACCTGGAGCCGCTCCTCGACCATGATTTCCAGGATCTCCTTCTGCATCTTCTCCCGGGACGGAATTTCTTTTCCCGCCCGGCGCAGACCTTCCCGGTAAGCGCCAAACCGTTCCTGGATCGAGCTGAGGGTGATGATTTCGGTGTTGACCTTGGCGACAACCCGGTCAAAGGTCGTGGCCTGCACGGAGCCGAGCAACCCCATTGCCAGCACGACCACGATCGGCCCCGCTCCGTATTCAGCTGATCTTTTCAAGAAGGTCATTGTTGATTTTAATATCCGCATTATTCTTGAGTTGTGCCAGCCAATCCTGAAAAGCCTTGTCCTGCCGCTCCCGGATCAACTGGTCTTGAATCGTCTGCCTGGATTCTTCAAAGGTCATCTTCAGACCGTTCCGCCGGTCTATCACCATGAACAGGTGATATCCATACGGAGTTTTAATGACATCGCTGGTCTCGTTATCCTTTAATTTAAAAACCCCGTCGAACTCCTCCGGCATTTGGCCGGCCTCAAAATACCCCAAATCCCCCCCGCGGGCTCCTTCGGGTCCAAGGGACTGTTCAAAGGCAAGTTCCGAGAATTTTTTCCGTTTCGATTGGAGGAGCTTCTGAATCTCCCGTCCCTCTTCCTCCGTAGGCACCATGATATGAAGAGCGCGAACCTGCTCGGGTTTAAAAAATTCCGTTTCATGCTCCTGGTAATATTTCTGCAATTCCTCCGCCGACACAAATACTTTACTATTGACCTTTTCCTCAATCAATTTTTTTATTAATGCATTGTTTTTTAATCTGTTTTCCCATTCCTCGGCGGAAACCCCCTCCGCCGCCAAAAGTTGTTCGAACGAATCATCCTGATACCCGCTTTTGGCCTGCTGAAGAATCCCCAAAAACTCCTGGGGGGAGATGTCGATCTGGTTTTTCCGGATCTCCTGGTTATAGAGGGTATCCTGAACAATTTGGTTCAGTGCGTGGGACTTTAACAGGAGTTGCTCCTCTTCGGGGAGACGGGTCCGGTTTTCTATCCGAAACTTCCGTTCCAATTTAACCAGTTCACTCCGGAACCGCCCGACGGTGATCTCCTCATTGTTTAAAGTCACCAGAACCGCCTGATCCGAGATGCCATCTCCGGAACCGGAATCTACAGAGCAACCGAATGAAAATATCCAGAGAACCAGGAGACAGTAGACGCATCCTGCCCGACCCTGCCTTTGGCCAACCGAAACCGGATCAGCGAAATTCATGCGACTCCATTATTCGTTGAAGATAATGTTTGACGGCGTCCAGATCGGCTTTCCATCCCTTCTGCGGCACCTTGATTCCCAATTGAAATTCGGACACAAAGGTCAGGCTCCCGTCGAGCAGAGGGGTAATCTTTTCCGGCGCAAGGGGGGTGGAGGGGTCGATGTTCAGGAACACGCGTCCCCCCTTCATCACCGCCCGGGTGATATGCAGTTTCCGGAACAGGGTTTTGAACTCCACCAGAGCCAGGAGTTTCAAGGCCGGTTCCGGAAGGGCGCCATATCGATCGGTCAATTCCCGCTCCATTTGCCGTCCCTCTCCCGGCTCCCTAATCAGCTGAATTCTACGATAGATCTCCAGCCGTTGATTCAGTTCGGGAATATAGTTCTTGGGAATAAAACCCCGTACCTGGAAATCCATTTCGGTTTCGACCGGGGCCTCGATTTTCTCCCCTTTTAATTCCTTTACGGTTTCTTCGATCAATTTACTGTACAGGTCAAACCCGATGGAATTGATATGCCCGGATTGATCGTGCCCGAGCATGTTCCCTACCCCGCGGATTTCCATATCCCGCGCCGCAAGCTGAAAACCCGATCCCAGTTCACTCATCTCCTCGATGGCGGTGATTCGCATTCGCGCATCCTCAGAAATCGCCATCGCACCGGGAATCAACAGATAGGCGTAGGCCTGGTGCTTGTACCGTCCCACCCGGCCGCGCAACTGGTAGAGCTGGGCCAGGCCGAATTGATCGGCCCGGTTGATAATGATCGTATTGGCGGAGGGAATGTCAAGTCCCGATTCCACAATGGTCGTGGCAAGCAGGAGATCGATCTCACGGTCGATGAACTGCCGCATGACTTTTTCAAGTTGTTTTTCGGGAAGCTGGCCGTGGGCAATGCCCAGCCGCACCTGGGGAACGATCTCCCGGATCATCTCCGCCATGGAATGAATACTGTGTACCTTGTTGTGGACGAAAAAAATCTGCCCTTCCCGGTCCAGCTCGCGCAGAATTGCTTCCCGAATGACTTTCTCGTCAAATTTCCGGATGAAAGTTTTGATCGCCAACCGGTCGCTGGGCGGGGTTTCGATGACGCTCAGGTCCCTGACTCCCATCAACGAGAAGTGAAGCGTCCGCGGGATCGGGGTGGCCGTGAGAGTCAGGATGTCCACCGAGGTGCGCAGTTTTTTGAGTTGCTCCTTGTGCTTGACGCCGAACCGCTGTTCCTCGTCAATGACGATCAATCCCAGATCGGCGAACTTCACGTCCCGGGATAACAACCGGTGGGTTCCGATGATGATATCGATTTCCCCCCGTTTCAATTTTTCCAGGATCCGTTTTTGTTCCCCCGGGGAACGAAATCGGGAAACGCAGTCGATATTCATCGGGTAACTCCGGAACCGTTCCTGAAAGGAAAGCAGGTGCTGTTGCGCAAGAATGGTGGTGGGTACCAGGATCGCCACCTGTTTCTTTTCAAGCACCACTTTGAAAGCGGCCCGCATGGCCACTTCCGTCTTTCCGTACCCCACATCCCCGCAAATGAGGCGGTCCATGGGTTTATCCCCCTCGAGATCCTCCTCCACTTCCTCGATGGCCTTCAACTGGTCCTCGGTTTCCACATATTCGAACGAATCGGCGAACTCCTGAACCGATATGGGATTGGGAGGATACGATTTGCCCTGAATCACTTCGCGTTGGGCATAAAGTTTGAGCAGGTCCTCGGCCATCTCCCGGATGGAGTTTTTGACCTTCTCCTTCTGGCGCTTCCAGCTCACGCTTCCCAGCTTGCTCAAGGCGGGCTGGAGGTCGCCGGAACCGAGATATTTCTGAATATAGCCAAGCCCGTCCATCGGGATATACAGCTTCTCCTGATCCGCATAAGCGATTTCCAGGAATTCCCCGCCGCCGCCGGTTTCCAGTTCCCGGGTTCCCTCGTACCGGCCGATCCCATAATCGACATGAACCAGGAAGTCTCCGGGCTTGAGGTCCTTAAAACCCCGCTGGAAACTTTGCGACCGGGGTTTCCGCCGGTGCCGGTGCTTGTGGGTTCGTCCGAAAATTTCATGCTCGGCAACGAAGACCCTTCCCGCATCGGGAAATTGGAATCCGAAGCTGATGTATCCCTGGTCGACACCGAGCGACAACCCGTATTCATCGAAAAACTCAAGAACCCGCCGCACCTGGCCCTTGGTGGAAGCGATGACGGAAACTTTCAGTCCCGCCTCTTCCCAGGCCATCACCTGTTCGGCAAACGACTCGAATTGTCCGCGGAAAGGAGGTGTGGGTTTCAGGTCGAAATGACAGGTATGGGGAGCGCCGTTCTCGGTGAGCTTGAGGGTGTTGAGGTGGAGGTTTGAGAAGGATTCCAGGCGCCGTTCCAATTCCTCGTAATTCAGGTAAAAATTTTCCGGTAAGGGTGCAACATCTTCACGTTCCATGCACCCCTCGTACTCGGCCAGAATCATTTCATGATACTGCCGCCCCTTTTCGCGGACGCGGTCCACCTCATCCACGACCCAAACCGTCTCCGGTGGGAGGTAGTCGAACAGGGTTTCCTTCCCGGGATAAAAAAATGGCGCGAGGTGTTCGATTCCGGCAAAGGACCCCAGGTGCTGAATTTTTTCGGTCAACTCGCGCAAGGCGTGGCGGTCCACCCCCTGGTCTCGCCCGTGGAGGAGAATCTTCTCAATGGCCCGCTCCGCCTCGTCGGGAGTGGGGCAGACCTCCCGTACCGGAAGAATCTGGATCTCCCGAAAATTATCCATGGATACCTGGGTCATGGCATCGAAGACGCGGATGCTTTCCACTTCGTCGCCGAAAAATTCAATGCGCACCGGGTTGGACGATGCGGGAAGAAACACGTCCACTATGTCCCCCCGCACGCTGAATTCCCCCCGGCCTTCCACCAGATTGACCCTGGAATAACCATTATCGGCAAGGCAGGTCTCCAGAAGATCGCGCCCGAGCGAGTCGCCCTGGCGGACCGGGAAGACCAACCGGTTCAGCACGGAACGGGGCATCACGAACTGCATCAACGCCTCCAGGGGAACCACCAGGAACAATCGCTCCCCCTTCTGTAGCCGGTGAAGAACCGTCAGGCGCTCGCCCGAAATTTCGCTCAGGGGGGACAGGGGTTCGTAGGGTAGCAATTCCCAGGTCGGGAAAAAACGCGGCTCGATCTTGATATTCTCGAAACGAAAAAAGTACTTTAAATCGCTCAGCAGGGTTTCGCCGGTGTTTTGGTCCCCCGTCAGGACCGCGATGGGAGCCGACGGAATCTGTTTTTCCAGGCTCGCCAGAAAAAAGGCGCGCGAGGCCCCCGAGAGCCCTTCCACGGTCAGGCGGCTCTGTTTCTCAAGGAGAAGGTGCGACAGAGAACGCAGTCGGTCCTGGAAGGGTAATGCGGAAGGATCGCTTATGCGGGCACTCGATTTCATGGAAAGGAAAAGGGGTCAACCGGCGGGCGTTGAGCCCGGTTTCTTCTGGATGAGGGATTCCCATTTGGGTTCTCCCTTGGGCTTAAAATTCACGCAGACGATAAACGAGGGACCTTCATAGAAATTGAGTTTGAAATTTCCTCCCCCGAACCGTTCGAACAAAAACTCCTCCGGCCGGTCCCGCCATGCATCGAATTCCTCTTTTACAAATCGGGCGATTTCGTAAAAATTAATCCCCACACCTTCCTGAATCCCGACCAGCAGGGTCAGATTGACCTGGCGATAAATCTCCTCGAAGCGGCAGTCCATCTCCTCTTGCGTGGGAGGGCGGCCCAATTCCCGCCTGAGTTTGGGCTTATAATAATCTCTGAAGGCTTGTTTTACCCACACGGTACGGTATTGATTCCAGTTTACTCCCGCACCCGGTAGGGCATGGAATCTGGAATGGAAAATCAAAATGAATCAACGGTGGAAGGCCTGAAAGCTGAGGACAAAAGCCATTAAAACAAAGGAGTCTTTATACTTTTAACATAATTGCCGGGGCGAAACAATGGCTTTGAGGACACCGGATTTGGAAATTGAGAAACGCCGGGATTTCCTCTATACTCACCTCCGGATATTCTGGAACCCATCGCAACCTGTAATAAATTTCCAATTTGCCCCTGGCCTCACCCTTCGGAATCGAAGGTCCGGGAACGGGCTGGAATACTCTATCAAGCCACCTTCGCCGCTCGATCATGGCCCTCAAAAATCAAATTCGAACGATCGGTCTCATTCAGATGCCCTGCGTTCCCGAGATTCACGACAATCTTGAGGAATCGGTTCAGGCCATCATCGAAGCGTCCCAACAGGGCGCTCAGATCATTTGTCTGCAGGAACTGTTTCGTTCCCAGTATTTCTGCCAGACGGTGGATATCAACCATTTCGACCTGGCGGAACCCATTCCCGGTCCCACGACCGAGACTTTTTCCAAACTGGCGGGCGAACTGGAAGTCGTCATCATCGCTCCCCTGTTTGAAAAACGCATCGCCGGGATCTACCATAACAGCGCGGTGGTCATCGATAGCGACGGCTCGATCGCCGGCACGTACCGGAAGATGCACATTCCGGACGACCCCTGTTTCTACGAGAAATACTACTTCACTCCCGGAGATCTCGGATTCCGATCCTTCACCACACGGTATGGAAAGATCGGGGTGCTGATCTGCTGGGACCAATGGTTCCCGGAAGCGGCCCGGCTGACGGCTCTCGCGGGCGCCGAGATCCTGTTTTATCCCACCGCCATCGGCTTTCAGGAACACGATGCGGGAGAAATGGAAAAGCAGGCCGCCGCATGGGAAACCATACAGAAAAGCCATGCCATTGCCAATGGCGTGTACGTCGCCTCCATCAACCGCGTGGGCCGGGAAGGCGCGCTGGAATTCTGGGGGCGATCCTTCGTGTGCGACCCGTTCGGGGAGACCTTGGCGAAAGGATCTACCGACCGCGCGGAAATCCTTGTGGTGGAATGCGATTTGGGACGCATCGAAAAAACCCGCCGAAACTGGCCCTTTTACCGCGACCGGAGAACCGACGCCTACCCAAACATCAATCGCCTCACCATCGAACCCGATGCCTGATCCATCGTCCCCCGTCTCTCAGGGATACCGCATGCCGGCGGAATGGGAGCCCCATGCGGGAACCTGGCTGGCCTGGCCCCATAACCCCGAAACCTGGCCGGGGCATGCTATCGAAGAGGTGGAAACGGCCTACAGCGCCATCGTTTCCGGCCTGATCGCGGGCGAGGCCGTTCACATTCTGGTCAAGGACGAATCCGCCCGGCAACGGGTGGAGCGGAAACTGGCCGCCCAGATCCTGCAGTCTCCCGGAAACATCCATTTCCACCTCATCCCCACCAACGACTCGTGGATCCGCGATTTCGGCCCCAACTTCATTGTCCGCGATACGGGATCGGGAAAGGAAATTGCGATGAACAAATGGGGATTCAACTCGTGGGGCAAAAAGTACCCGTGGCAACTCGACGATCAATCCGGGGACCGGATCTCCCAAGCCCTCGGCCTTCCCACCTTCCATCCCGGCATCGTTCTGGAAGGCGGCGCGATCGACGTCAATGGACAAGGCACCTGCCTGACCACCGATTCCTGCCTCCTGAACCCCAGCCGAAACGGACCGGTTACGCGGGAAGAAATGGAACAATATCTGAAAAATTTTTTGGGGGTGCGGCAGGTGATCTGGTTGAATGCAGGCCTGGTTGGAGACGATACCGACGGCCACGTGGACAACCTGGCCCGGTTCGTAAGCCGGGACACCATCGTTTGCGCGGTGGAAGAAAATGCGGCGGACGAAAACTACGCCGGATTACAAAAGTTGTTTTCCGATCTGCAAGGGGCGACCGGCCCCGATGGGAGAGCTTTCAAGGTCATTCCCCTTCCCATGCCCGGCCCTGTAATTGACGATGGGGTGCGCCTGCCCGCCAGCTACGCCAATTTCTACATCGGCAACCGGACCCTCCTGCTCCCCACCTACAACCATGAAAACGACGACCGGGTCCGGCAAATCCTGCAGGAGCTGTTTCCCTCCAAAATCATCCTGCCCATCCCGTGCACGGTGCTGGTCGCCGGGTTGGGCGGCGTCCATTGCCTCACCCAGCAACAGCCGGCTTGAGCCTCCCCGCCGAGAGGCGAACGAACCTCACAATAAATCTGGGAATTCGTATCTAACTTTAAGAATGATTTGGATTTTCGGGGATTATTTCGGATGAAACCGAGGGACCCTTGAGCCGGTCCAGCTCTTCCTGAAGGGATTGGATGGTGCGGCTGTGGCGGCGGAATTCCGTCCGCAACCGTAACCGGGAAACCGCCCCCAAAAACCAGGCCGAGAAAATCCCGAGAACAAAGGGGACGAGGATCACGACCATCAATGGAAGGTGGAAAGAATGGGTCTGGAGCTTATAGTCATAATACGTAAGCTCCACCGCATTCATATTCTTCACCGCCAGGGATGCGATGAAGATAAAGAACAGAACGGCAACAATGACTTTAAGGGCAGGCATCCCTGGACCGGCAGAATTTTAATGGAAGATGGACGATCGGAATCGGTAAGCGATTACCGCCTCACTCCTTTTTATCCTCGTCATCTTCACTATCGTCTTCATCCTCGTCGTCTGCGGCGTCATCGGCGTCATCGGCGGCTTCTTCCTTGGCGGGAGCTTTCTCCTCCTCAGCGGGAGCCGCAACCGCAGGCGCTTCTTCCGCCGGTGCGGCAGGAGCCTGAGCGGGTTCGGCGGCGGCCGGAACAGGCTCCGCTACCGCTTCAACAGCAGGCGCGGACGGGGGGGCGGCAACCGGAGCCCCAGTCTCTTCCTGGACTTCAACCGTGCCAGCCGGGGTTTTCGTCGCCACGCCAAATTCCTGTAGCAGGGCTTCGATGCTGGTGACCACCTGATGAGACTTGGCTTTGACCTGGGGGGAATCGCCCAAAGACATTTCCTGAATCGTGACCAGGGCACGTTTCAATTCCATGATGGCGGTCACGCGCTCGTAGTTGTTCACCTTCTCGCGAAGTCCGCCAATCTCGCCTTGAACGGTCCCAAACCGGTCGTCCATTTCCTTTTTGAGCGGAGCGATCTTGGTTTCCAGGCTGTTCACCGCTGAGTCCACGTGACCCACGCGTTCGTCGATATCGCGGATAAAGAATAAAATAAAAATGATCGCCAATGCGGCAAGGCCGAATCCTAAAAAAGCCACCGCCTTGAACATATTGATTTCTTCTTCTTTCTTCTCAGGTTCGGGGATCGACTTTTCGTAGTCGGCAGGAGTAATCCCCTCATCACCATGATCGCCCTGGGCATAATACTGGCTGGGGTCTTCTTTAGCTTCCTTTTTTATCTTCTCCAACCGGTCTTCGGGACTCTGGGGGGGCTGGTTTTCGTTCTCTTTATCACTGGTGCTCATTCGCTCCTCCGATTGAACCTTGTATTTTTTGCCTTGATGGGATGGGGGTGTGCTTCGCGTTAGCCCCGGGCCGGTCCCTGAATTCCGGCGCCCGGGTTCACCTGCTATCGTTTTCCAGCTTCACTAAAAAACCAAAAATTTCCCCGGCCACCGATCTTGAAAATAAATTATACAACCAGATATAAAACGGGGATAATTAGAGGTAGTCAGG
>PCWF01000035.1:3757-14157 GCA_002796165.1 Nitrospinae bacterium CG11_big_fil_rev_8_21_14_0_20_56_8 | reverse complement strand
AATCTCGCTGGACAACATGCCGACCAGCGAGTTGGAAATGGCGTAGGGGCTGACCTTGTGGGTCTTGCCGGAAAAGTAAATCTCGAACTGTTTTTCGGAGAAGTCGAACCCGGCTCCGCCGCTCCCCACGAGCACCCCGAACCCTTCGCGCTCCTCATCGCCGAACGACTTGACGGCGATTCCCGCGTCGTCGAGAGCCTCGCGCGTGGCGGCCACCGCCAGCGGCACCGCGCGCGGAAGTTTTTTCAGGTCATGCCGGGGATAGAGATCCTCGGGATCGAACGGGGTGACTTCACCGGCGATCTGGCACGACAAGTGCGAGGGATCGAAACTGGAGATCCGGCCGATCCCGCTGACCCCTTCGCAGGTGTTGCGCCAAAATTCGTCTTTTCCCATGCCGTTGGGGCTGACAACCCCAAATCCGGTAAGAACTACCTTGCGTGGTACCATTTACTGATTCGAATCCTGATTTTTCCGTACGGAAAGTTATGTTAACATAGCCCTGTTCGACGAGGCAACGATGCCTCAAGGGGGTTCCCTACCATCATACCGTCTTTGTATGGACGGAACCTCTAATTTTTTCCCTGTTCCTGGCCCCTTTGTGAACCCCGCGGGGAGAGGGACCGCGGTTTGGATGCACCGGTGGTCCCGGAGATTCCCTTTCGAAAATCCCGCTTTTCCCTCCTCACCCATCGATAATCTGCTTCGGAGAGTATTCCTTTGGCCGTCCCCCTCACCCCCAAATCGATAATCGGTCAGATGATGGTGGCCGGATTCGAAGGAACCTCGCTCAACGCCCGCCTGGAGCATCTGGTCGCGGAGCGGGAAATCGGGGGTCTCATTCTGTTCGAGCGCAATTTTCAAAATCCGGATCAGTTGGCGCAGTTGACCGGGGAGATCCAGTCCCTGGCGTGCGCCGCCGGGGCGCCGGGCCCGGTGTTCGTCTCGGTCGACCAGGAGGGAGGCCGGGTCTCACGCCTCAAATCGCCGTTCACGGCGTTCCCGTCGCAATGTTGCCTGGGGCGGGCCCGCTCGGAAGAACTGGCCCGGGCGTTCGGCAAGGCGCTGGGGGAAGAAATGGCCGCCGTCGGGGTCAACGTGGTCTACGCGCCCGTCCTGGACGTCAACTCCAATCCGTTGAATCCCATCATCGGCGCGCGCGCCATCAGCGAAGATCCCGATTGGACCGCCCGTCTCGGCGGCGCCGTGATCGAGGGCCTGCGCGATGCCGGTGTGGCCCCGGTCGGCAAACATTTCCCCGGTCATGGGGACACGTCGGTCGATTCCCATCTCGACCTGCCCACGGTGGGCCGGGATGCGGATTCGCTGGGGCGGATCGAGCTTCCGCCGTTCCAGGAAGGGATTCGGCACGGATTGGAAATCATCATGCCCGCCCACGTGAACTACCCGGCGTGGGACTCGAAATTTCCCGCCACGTTTTCCCGCCCCATACTCCAGGGCATTTTGCGGGAGCGCATGGGCTTCAACGGGATCGTCATTTCGGACGATCTGGAAATGAAGGCCATCGCCGACCACTTCCCCTTCGACTCGGTCGGGCCGATGGGGCTTGCGGCCGGGATCGACCTGTTTCTGATCTGCCACGATAACGAAAAAATCCTCCGCTTCCACGACGGGATGGTGCGCCGGTTGGAAGACGGATCGCTCGATCGTTCGCTCGCACAACAGGCGGTGGAACGCATCCTCCGGGTCAAGGCGGGAATTCCCAAACGGGAAACAGATCCCGGGCGTCTGGCCGCGTTGCGCGAAACCCACCAGACCCTCGCACGAAAAATGCAAGCCTACATGGTATGACCGCACCTCCTCCCTCAGATTCCCGTCCCTCGCCCTTCGCCGGACTTGCCGGACGCAAATGGCTGACGGTTCTGGCTATCGCCGGTCTTTATCTGCTCATGGGGATTTACTACCACTCGTTTTCCCGCTACGGCTTCAACATCTGGGACGAGGGAGGCTTCGCCAACGGCACCCTGCGGACGCTGAGGGGGGAACGGGCAGGGAGCGATTTCAATCCCATCGGCTATCTGCCCGGACGTTACCTGTATGGCGCGCTGTTTTTCAAGTGGTTCGGAATCGACGTGCAGAGCCTGCGCCTCGGCGTGCTGGTGCTCACGCCGGGGATGGTGCTCCTCGTGTACGCGGCGGCGCGCAAACTGATGTCGCCCGGCCCGGCCCTGCTCGCGGCGCTGTGCGCCTTCTCCGTCCCCTCCATGTATTACAACCGGTTTTACCTCATCTTCTGCGTGGCCAACCTGTTCTGCCTCCTGCACCTGGTGGAGAAGCGGCGCCCGGCCTACCTCCTCATCCTGATCGGCTCCATCCTGATCAGCGGATATTTCAAATTCGAGGTCGCCCTGTTTTCCACGGTGATCGCAATTCCCGTGTTGCTATTCGTGTTGTTCGTTCCGTCATGGAGGAATGAATTTCTCGGCGGCATGGCGGGGAGCGCGAGGGCGGCGGGATTCCGGTTTTCCCGGCCGGTGCTGTGGGGGGGCGGGGGCTTCATGGCGCTGGTGGCGGCGGGGCTCGTTCTCCACATTCAGAACATCAATCTTTATGAAAAGGGAGTCCAGCAGGTGGTCGAGGCTTACCGCCTGTGGGGCAATCCGTTTCCGCAGGTCTTTCCCTTCTTCGACCTCTGGGCCAAGCTGGGCGGGCACAAACTATTCGAGCGGATCCTGTTCTACCTCCCGCCCGCCATTTATGCGGCGGTGGGATTCATGCTGGCGTACCGCGTCACGGCGCGGCGGCGGGACTTGAATTGGACCGACCTGCAGGCGCTGATCGTGCTGGCGTTCGGGGTGGCCGCGTTCGGCCTGGTCATCTGGCGGGCCGGATTCGACAATCTGCTCCGCACCCTGCCCCCGGCCTATATCCTGCTCTGCTTCCTGTTGGACCGCCTGCGCGTCCGCGCCCTTGCCCTGCCCGGGTTCCAGGCGGGGGAGACAACCCGGATGAAACGGGTCGGACTCAATATAGCGGTCACGCTGATTCCTTTCCTGTACCTACTGGAGATGAACACCCATCATGGATTCTACGCGGGCTCCATCGGCGCGCTCCGGCAGGAGACGGCCCTCCTCGACCTGGACCGTATGAAGGTCTATACGGACCCCGGCGAGGCCAGGTGGATCAAGGGCGTGGTGGACCGGATCGAGACCTACACCGAGCCTGGAGATTCCATTTTCGTCCTGCCGCTGAACCCGATTTTTTACTTTCTCACCGACCGCGTCAATCCGACGCCCTATGACTGGATCCTCCCCGGCATGCTGGACGAGGCCGAACAGAAGCGGGTGGTCGAAAAGTTACAGGCCAACAAACCCAAACTCATCATCTACATCGACATCCCCATCGACGGCAAGGAAGAACGCCGGTTCTACAATTACGCCCCCATCGTTTTCCGCTTCATCGCCGACAACTACCTGTTCGACGAATACGTCGGATATTTCCAGATCCTCCTCCCCCGCGATTTGTTTCAGAAGTAAACCCGGTTCCCGAAGTTGAGTATTAAAAACCGCCACTTTTTTTGCGCGTCCCCGGCTTGGCAGTAACCGCTTTTTACCGCAATGCTCGCGAAGAGCGCAAAGAACGGACCATCGCTTAATTCATTCGTTGTCATTCCGAGGAACCCTTCGGCAGGCTCCGTGGCGAGGAATCTTGCACCGATTCGGAATGAAACATGCGTCCTTCACGTTTCGGCCGTGCTCCTCCGGATGTGGCCGGCGGCGAGGGGGGGACCGGTCAATCGTCCGTGAATTCATCGAGGTCGCCGGAGATATCGACGATCATTTGCAGGGCACCGATGACCCGCAACCGCTCCTCCCGATCGGCGTCCTTGAGCCACGCTTCATAGCCGTGGTCCTCCAGCCAGGTTTGCTCGGCGCTGTTTTCTTCCATGCCGGATTCCAACCGGATGAGATTTTTTTTCTCCAGCCCGGCCTGGAGGGCGATCGCCTCCAGTTCTTCGCCCGCGTCGATCATCCGGCGGACCCGGGAGGGTTCGGGAATCTGGTCGGCCATGGCCTGTAAAATGGCGTGGGGTTGCCTGGTCATAACAATCCTCAATTTAGAACTTCAAAAAGCAAATATAATATGTTGCCGAATCCTGCCACTTTCAATCGGGATCTGATAGAATAAACCAAACAAAAGTGATCCGGAAGCCTGAATCGTGACATCCGGGTTTCTGAAATCGGAAGAGGTCCCGGGCCGGAGGCATCGGTTTCGGGTCATGGGCGGTGGGGTCGGCCGCGGCCACGCCGTTTATTTTTTTGGAATGTTTTTCCGCGAAATTCTTATGAAAGAACGTCAGGAAATCCTGGTTGGGCTGTTAGGGCGGGTGTTTCGCTACCTGGAGGAAGCGGGTCGGCCGGGTACCCCGGTGGTGGATTACCAGGCGCCGGAATCGCTCCGGCAAAAAATGGACCTGACCCTGGGGGCCGAGGGGCTCCCGGAGGGCCAACTCCTCCAACTGTGCGAGGATTATCTCCAGTACAGCGTGCGCACGGGACACCGGTTCTTCATGAATCAGCTTTTTTCCGGGTTCAATTTCCCGGCTTTCCTGGGTGAAATCGTGACGGCCGCCACGAACGGATCCATGTACACCTACGAGACGGCCCCCGTCGCCACCCTGGTGGAAATGGAAGTCGTCCGCCGGATGGGGGAACTGGCAGGATTCCAGAACGGCAACGGATTGATCGTGACGGGCGGGAGCAACGCCAACCTGGTGGCCCTGCTTTGTGCCCGGCATCACCTGTTTCCCGATATCAAGGCGAAGGGCATCCGCATGCGGTCCCCGATGGTGATCTTCGTGTCGGACCAGGCGCATTATTCCTTTTTCAAGGCCGCCAACGTAGTCGGGATCGGTTCGGACAACGTCGTTCTGGTCAAGAGCGACCGGGCGGGGTGCATGATTCCGGAAGAGCTGGATGGGGAGATCCGCCAGGCGGTGCAAAACGGCAAAACCCCGTTCTTTGTGGGAGCCACGGCGGGAACCACCGTAATGGGCTCCTTCGATCCGCTCCCGGCCATCGCCGGGATTTGCGAGACACATGGTCTTTGGTTCCACGTCGACGCTTCCCTGGGCGGCGGTTTTCTGCTCAGCCCCCGGCACCGGGATCTGCTCAAAGGTTGCAACCTCGCGGACTCGTTCACCTGGGACGCGCACAAGCTGATGGGGATTCCGCTCATGTGTTCCGTGCTCCTCACCCAGTCCCGGGATATCCTGTACCACGCCTGCTCCAGCGAAGGCGGGGACTATCTGTTCCACGATTACGACAATGCCGATTTCGATCTGGGAACCAAGTCCCTGCAATGCGCCCGGCGCGTGGACGCGCTGAAGCTCTGGCTGGCCTGGAAATGCATCGGCGACCGCGGTTACGCGGAACGGATCGACCGCCTGGTCGAACTGGCCGGTTACGCCACGCACAAGATCGCATCTCACCCTCAGCTTGAGCTGATGCGGCCGGTTCAGTCGATCATCGCCTGTTTCCGCTATCGGCCGGAAGGGGCGACCGACCTCAACGGTTTGAACCTGGCGCTCCGGGAACGGCTGGCGACCGAGGGAAAGGTTCTCATCAATTACACTCACCTGAACGGGGAGATGGTGCTGAGGCTTGTGGTGATCAATCCCGACCTGACCGAACGCGACCTCGACACCCTGTTCGAGACCATAGTGGGAACGGGGGAGGAACTGGCGCTGGCCGCCGCCCGCGCGGACGAAAAATCCTGAACCCTTTATCCTTGTCATCTCGAGCCTCTTTTAAATGTCATCCTGAGCTTGTCGAAGGATCTGGCCTGATTTGCCAAATCAAGCCGGGCAAGGGTTTCCGGCAAGATTCCTCGTCGCCATAAGCTCCTCGGAATGACATTCCGTAGACAACGCAAAACAGAAGGTCCAATGCAGGGTTTGTAATAACCCTGGATGAGGGCCGGAGCGGAAAGTATGTCTGCCGCAAAGCAAAAGATCCGTGTGGGCATCAGCAGTTGTCTTCTGGGCGAGAACGTGCGCTGGGACGGGGGTCACAAGCTCGATTCCTGCATCACCACCGCTCTCGGACCCTTTTTCGAGTGGGTGCCCACCTGCCCGGAACTGGAGGCGGGACTCGGGGTTCCCCGCGAACCGATGCATCTGGCCCGGCAGGGAAACACGGTGCGGGTGATGGGAAGGGAATCGAACCGGGATTGGACCCCGGTGCTGGAGCGTTACAACCGGACCCGGCTGAACGAGTTGGCCCGCCTGGATCTGTGCGGATACATCTTTAAAAAGAATTCCCCTTCCTGCGGACTGAAAGGGGTGACGCTCTACACGGACCGGGGCACGGCCGCGGGGGGGAAGGGAACGGGGCTGTTCGCCGCGGCGTTAGGGGAACGGTTTTCCGGCATCCCGGCCGAGGAAGAGGACCGGCTGAACGATCCCGCGGTACGGGAACATTTCATCGTCCGCGTTTTCGCCTTCCATCGCCTGCGCCGACTGTTTCGGTCCGGTTATTCGCGCGGCGCGCTGGTGGCCTTTCATACCGCCAGCAAGTTCCTCCTGCTCGCGCACAGCCGCAAACACTACACCGAATTGGGGCGGCTGGTGGCCGGGGCCGCCGCGCATCGGCCCGCCGGCCTCAGAGACCGCTATACCCGAATCTATCTGGAGGGGTTGGCGCGACGCTCCACCCCCAAAAAGAACGCCGACGTGCTTCTTCACATGATGGGATTTCTGAAACGCCTCCTCGGTCCGGACGACAAGCGGGAAATCCTCACCGCCATCGAGGACTATCGGCGAGAGCGAGTCCCTCTCGCGGTTCCTCTCACTCTGGTCCGCCGTTACGTCCGCCGGTTCGATATCCAGTATCTTGCCGGTCAACT
Organism: Nitrospinae bacterium CG11_big_fil_rev_8_21_14_0_20_56_8; assembly: GCA_002796165.1. GTDB lineage: Bacteria > Nitrospinota > Nitrospinia > Nitrospinales > VA-1 > 21-14-0-20-56-8. The sequence goes on along the minus strand of PCWF01000035.1, from coordinate 7,290 downwards.
CTACCTCAACCCCCACTCGAATAAACTCTCTCCCGGAAACCCCGTTTGAACCCCAATCGGGTTTCCACAGGCAACACTCTCCTTGCCCAAAAGTTGATTGATCCGGGAACCGGCGGTTTTGTAGGAATTTGTCCTATGCCCGGGGGGCAACTTATCATAGAATCCCCTAATCGGAAATTGCAGGAGCAGGCCATCTTCCGGAGGATTCCTCGAAATGACATGCAAATGAGATTTTTGGCGAATGGCCGATCGACACCCCACTTTTTAACCATAAATCGGGAGCGAGTGTATGACCCCCTGGAGCAAGCTGAGCATTAAATGGAAGCAGGTGATTTTGTTTCTCCTGGTAGGGCTGGTTCCGCTGTTGGTGGTGTTTTCATTTACCCATTCGTCCTTTAAGACGATAAAAAAAATCAACGCCGGCAATCTGCAATCGGTTGCTGAAGAAATCGGGGACAAGATCGACCGTAGCCTGTTCGAGCGGTATGGCGACGTCCAGGCCTTCGGGCTCAACACGGTGCTTCACCACCGGGATGCCTGGTACCTGAAGGACAGCCCGATCGTCACGGCCATGAACCGTTATGTGGACACTTACGACATCTATTACATGACCCTGCTCACAGACCTTGAAGGGCGGGTGATCGCGGTCAATTCAAAGGATCAGAACGGAAAAGACATCTCGACCGGGCGCCTGTACCAGAACAATTACAAAAACGCCGCCTGGTTTCAGGACGTAATGAACAAGAAGTTTTACACCCGCCAGGAAGGGAACGTGGGGGGCGACAGCGCCTTCACGGGAACAGCCCTGGTTCCTCTGCATATCGACGAGGAGGTCAAAAAAGTATACCCAGGCGACGATGGCCTGGCCTTGGGTTTCGCCGCCCCCGTGTACGATGAGAATGGAAACCTCATGGCCATCTGGCACAATTTCGCCAAATTCTCCCTGGTCGAGGAGATTTTCGTCAACGCGTTGTCGGGTCTGGAAAAACGCGGGCTGGGCGACACCGAATTGACCCTGCTGAACAACCAGGGAGAAATCATCATCGACTTTGATCCGGCCTATGGCAAGGGAACCCGCACGGAAGTGAAACATGATTTTGATGTTCTCTTCAAACTGAACCTGGCTGAAAAGGGCGTAAAGGCCGCGCAAATGGCGCTCCAGGGAGAACCCGGGTTTGTTTACTCCGCTCATGCAAGGAAAAAAATCGTTCAGGCCGGGGGATTTGCCCATCTCAAGGGGGCCCTTGGTTTTCCGGGGATGGACTGGTCGGTGCTCGTCCGCGCTCCCGATTCGGTTGTCAATGCGGAGTTGATCTCGATCCAGAACAACATCAGTCTTCTTATCCTGGCCTCTGCGGTGGTCATTTGTTTCATCGGCTTTGTGGTGGCGCGATCCTTCGCCGGACCCATCCTGCAGATCACGGACGGTCTTGAGGGCCTGGCGGACGGAACCATCAAGCGGGCCAATGACATTTTACTCTCCCGCGAGGATGAATTGGGGCGCGTCGCCCGATCGTTCAATGTCCTCAAGGACAGTCTGAACAAGTTTTTCGTCCACACGGACGACCTGGTCAAAGGCATCGTCCCAAAGAAGGGATTCGGAATGAAGGGAGATTTCGACACCTCCCTCTCCGAAATGCTGGTCCAGGTCAAGGCCAAACTCGAGGCCGACAAAGGCATGGCCTTGCGGGAGGCATTCACGGAAAGCTCCCCCAATAACGTCATGTGGGCCGACGCTAATGACGGTTTCAAAATCCGGTACATGAATTCCAGTTCGCTCAATTCCCTCAAAACGCTGGAGTCGTACCTGCCCTGCAGGTCCAGCGAGGTGGTGGGACAAACGGTGGATTTCTTCCATAAAAATCCGGAAGGGGTTCGGCGCATCGTATCCGATCCCAAAAACCTTCCGTATCGGGCGAAGATCCATCTAGGCCCGGAATCCCTCCAACTCGACGTAATCGCCATCGTCGACCGGAATCAAAATTACCTGGGCCCCATGGTGACCTGGGCAGTGATCACCGAGCTGGAGGAAACCGCGCGCAAGGCCATGGACGCGGAAGCACGGGAACGGCTCAAGGGGGACGAACAGCGCGTCAAGGTCCACAATATCCTGGAAGCGATCACGGCCGCCAGCAAGGGCGACTTAACGGAACCCATCGCGGTGGAAGGAAGTGACGTTATGGGAAGCATGGGCGAGGGCCTTAAAAAATTCATGGCCGACCTGCGACACGATATATCCGAAATCGCCCACATGGCCCAGAACCTGGCAAGCTCTTCGGAGGAACTGACCGCCGTCAGCCAGCAGATGGCGGGCAACGCCGAAGAGACGGCGGCCCAGGCGGGTGTGGTTTCGGCGGCCGCGGAACAGGTCAGCAAAAACATTCAAACCGTGGCCACGGGCACCGAGGAAATGGGCGCCAGTATCCGGGACATCGCGCAAAATTCCAACGAGGCCGCGAAGGTATCGGCCAATGCGGTCAAGATCGCCGACAACACCAATGCCATCGTTTCCCGGCTGGGGAACAGTAGCGCCGAGATCGGCGAGGTCATCAAGGTCATCACGGGCATCGCCGAACAGACCAACCTTCTCGCCCTCAACGCCACCATCGAAGCCGCCCGCGCCGGGGAGGCCGGCAAAGGATTCGCCGTGGTCGCCAACGAGGTCAAGGAACTCGCCAAGGAAACCTCCAAGGCGACGGAGGACATTTCCAGGAAAGTCGAGGCGATCCAGAGCGACAGCCGGGGCGCCGTCTCGGCGATCGAGGATATCTCCGCGGTCATCAACCACATCAGCGATATCTCCAACTCCATCGCCAGCGCCGTCGAGGAGCAAACGGCCACCACCAATGAAATGGGCCGGAACGTCACCGAGGCCGCGCGGGGTTCCAGCGAAATTGCCCAGAACATCACCGGCGTGGCGACGGCCGCTCAAAGCACCACCAGCGGCGCCACCGATACCCAGGTTTCCTCGCAGGAGTTGTCCCGGATCGCCCAGAAACTGAGTAGCCTGGTTGCCAAGTTCAAATTCACCGATGACATCGAGGAGTTTATCCGGTTCGATCAAAGCTACGCGACGGGCATGGACGAGTTTGACCGGCAACACAAAATCCTGTTCCACATCATCAACAAGCTCTACCGGGCGAAACATCAAAACAAGGGAAAGGAGGTCATAGATTCCATCCTCACGGGTCTCGTCGATTACACGGTGACGCATTTTTCCTGCGAAGAACGGCTGTTCCGCGAGCATGGATATCCGGAAATGGACGACCATCTCAGCCGCCACAAAAAACTCGTGTCCCAGGTCCAGGATTTTGTGGCCCAGTACAAGGGAGGAAAATCCCAGGTGGACGATAAGCTTTTAATTTTTCTGAAAGACTGGTTAAATAACCATATCAAGATCGTGGATAAAGCTTATGGTCCCTTCTTCCACGGCAAAGGGATCACTTCGATTCTCTGAGGGGGCCTTGGGACGTTCGGGCGGGAGAAGAAGGGGGATGAGGATTACTAACAGGTTGCTGAAAAAGTCGGATTGC
>PCWF01000035.1:3533-3689 GCA_002796165.1 Nitrospinae bacterium CG11_big_fil_rev_8_21_14_0_20_56_8 | reverse complement strand
GACCCTGATATTTCAACGACCCAATCACCCTTCGTCCTTCGACAAGCTCAGGATGACAATTAAAAAAGGCCCGGAGTAACGTTTTGCAAGGGCCCGGGTTATCATAAAAAGCGCCAATTTGTCATTCTGAGCCGCATTGCGGCGAAGAATCTTGCC
>PCWF01000035.1:0-3486 GCA_002796165.1 Nitrospinae bacterium CG11_big_fil_rev_8_21_14_0_20_56_8 | reverse complement strand
GGCGAATCAGGCCAGATCCTTCGCTCAGGCCAGATCCTTCGACAAGCTCAGGATGACGACGGTGGGGTTCCCTTTGACTTTTTCAGCAACCTGCTAATTGCGGGATGGGCCAACGATGAGTTCGATCCCATCGGAGCGCTGGCGAATGAGGACCAAGAAAAACGAGAACCTCCAGATGAAGTCGGGGATTTGGAGGAGGTCCTGGGCGCCATCTCCGAGGAAGCGCTTTCCTCCGGAAAAGACCACGACGAACTTCTGGATATGCTCCAGCTTTCCCAGGTCCAATCGGTCCAGTATGCGCGGGAACTTCACACCCTCTACCAAACCGAAAAAAAGCACGCGGGAAAACGAAATTATCCAAAAAGCTTACCTGGGAACCATCCGATGTCTCGCGGTAGCCGCCGATTTCAAGGATCAGCATACCGGCGAACACCTCATCCGCATGGGCCGTTACATGGCTTTTTTGGCATTGCGGACCGGGTTATCGGCCTCCGAGATCAAGGACATTCTGTTCGTGGCTCCCATGCACGATATCGGCAAGATCGGGATTCCCGAGGCCATACTGAACAAGCCGGGAAAATTAACAACGGATGAACGGCGGGTGATGGAACGGCATACGCTCATAGGGGCCAACATACTGATGGGGATCGACTCGAACCTGTTACGGCTGGCCAGCCAGGTCGCCCTGACGCATCACGAGCGATGGGACGGCCAGGGTTATCCCCGGAAACTGGCGGGAACCGGCATCCCCCTAGTCGGGCGGTTGGCCGCCATCGCCGACGTGTTCGACGCGCTGACGATGATCCGGCCCTATAAACAAGTCATCCCCATCGATCAAGCTTGCGAGATCATTCAGGCCGAGCGCAAAAAGGCTTTTGATCCGGAGGTGACGGATTTATTCGTCCAACATCAGATGCCCTTTCACAAATCAAGTATCAGGTCGATTCGCGCGAGGAAACGAGGTCGAAATCCAAATTGCTGGCCGAGAACGAAAATGAATTCATGGACTGGGTGAGCCGGCAGTAAAGGGTCTTCTTTCCCCCGGAAAGGAAGACCCCATTTCATCCCCCCTTACGGTCTTGTCAAATAGTAGGGTTGTTCCTTATCCTGGTGAAAATAGAGATGCCCTTCGTCCAGAACCTTAATAGTGATATTGCCCTGCCCCGAAATTAACGTCAACGTGTCACCCCGTATTTGGGTCACCTTGTAGCCGATCGTTTTGGTTTCGTTCATCCCGTGGACGGTAAACGTATCCTGGGCAAATTCTATTTTAAAGGATTTGAGAAAGCCCAAAATAAATGCCGCCCCTGCCGGGTCCTTCTTGATTTCAGGCAGGTCTTTCATTTTTTCCACATCGCCTTTCCAGGGCCCCAGCAGATAGGCCGGCGGGGGAAGACCCGGCCCCCCATCCTCGTCCCTTTCCGATCCTTTCGTTTGACCCCGTTCGTTTTTACTTCCTGCGGGAGGCTTGGGAAATACCGTTCCCTTCATGCTTTCCGGTTTGATGTTTGGGTCCGAGGGGGGCCGGTCGGGAAAATGCACCTTGCCCGATTCATCCACCCATTTGTAAATCCTGGCGTGGGCGGAATCCTCGAAGGTCGATAACAGCAGAACCGCGGCCAGAATAAAAAGGGGCGACCGGAGGCAGGTTTTTTTAAGGGGTTGGAAACCACGGAAGAAGGAGGAACACCCGAAAAATTCCGGAGAGTGCGTTGTTGTTGCTGAGAAAAACGGCATCCTACCTCTTTTCATACATTACACAGGCATCGATGGGTTTTGGAATGAACGCAACCTTCCCTGCAAGCAGACTTGGCGCAGGATCGCGTTCCTTCGGGATTTCCGGAATCGATCCCAAGTATATATTTATTTGAAATATTAAGGAATAACTATTCCCGATGCAATCGAAGGAAGGGTTTAGAAGATCCGGGCCAGAAAGACAAAGAGAACGGCGACCGGGGTGACGTAGCGGATCAGAAAGGCCCACGCGCGGGCCCAATGGAAGGTGGTTTCGTGCCGCTCGATCTCGGCCTGCGCCGCCTCGGGACCCCACACAAAGCCGACGTAAATCGCGGTCAGCATCCCGCCGGCGGGAAGGAGGTAATTGGATGCGAGGTTGTCCACGTGATCGAAGAACGTCATCCCTCCGGGTTTGAAATCGGCAAGCACCCCGAATGACAGACCGGATGGGACGCCCAGGAGAAAGATCACGCCGCCCATCACCAGCACCGCCTTTTTCCGGGTCCAACCCCTTTGATCGATGAAGTAAGCCACCACCACCTCGAGCAGGGATATCCCTGAAGTCAGCGCCGCGATGGCCAGCAGAACGAAGAAGATGAATGATGCCACGGCCCCGAACGGCATACTGGAAAACACCGTGGGAAGCACGCTGAACACCAGGCTGGGACCCTCGGCCGGTTCGAGGCCCATGGCGAACACGGCGGGGAAAATCACCATTCCCATGAGCAGGGCGACGAGGGTATCGAAGATCACCACGTACACCGTCGCCGAGGTCAGGTTTTCCTCCGGCGGCAGGTAGCTCCCATACGTGAGCATGGCGCCCATGCCGAGGCTCAGGGAAAAAAACGCCTGGCCCAGCGCCACCAGAACCACATGGGGGGTGATCTTGCTGAAATCGGGTTTGAGGTAAAACACCACGCCCTCCATCGCGCCCTCCAGCGTGAGCGACCGCACCATGAGGAGAAGCAGAATGGCGGCCAGCGTTGGCATCAGGATATCGCAGGCTTTTTCGATGCCTCCATGCACCCCCTTGATGACGATTCCGACACACATCACCAGAAACACGGCGTGGTAGAAGGTGACCTCTTCCGGCTCCGCGATGAACTGGCCAAAAAATTCCCCGGCCTCCTGGGGTGATTTGAAATGCACCGCCGCGCTGGAGAAGGATTTTACGATGTAGGCCAGCGTCCACCCTCCCACCACCGCGTAAAAGGAAAGGATGAGAAATCCCGCCAGCACCCCCATGAAACCGATGACCACCCACGGTGTCTTCGGGCTCAGTTCCCGGAACGCGCCGACCGGATTCAGGTTGGTCCGCCGCCCCAGCGTGAACTCGGCCAGCATGATGGGAAGCCCCACGATTAAAATGCAGACCAGGTAAACGAGGACGAACGCCCCACCCCCGTTTTGCCCGGTGATGTAGGGAAATTTCCAAACGTTTCCCAGCCCGATGGCCGAGCCCGACGCCGCCAGGATAAACCCCAGCCGCGAGGTCCAGAATCCACGCTGATTGTTGTTGGGTGTTTCCATATCGCGCGAAAGTATAACGTGAATGACCCCCATTCGCAATTCCCGGACCGGGGAGGGGGATGAAAGGAATTCGCGGTTCCCACCTTGAAAAGTCCGCGAGGGGGCCCCGGCCTCAGCCCAGGCGGGGGGCCTTGACCTTCTCGAAATCTTTGGGGGAATACGGGTACTTGTTGAACATCGCCACGAGGGTTTTGATGGATTCGGTGAGGGATTTTTCGT
>PCWF01000205.1 GCA_002796165.1 Nitrospinae bacterium CG11_big_fil_rev_8_21_14_0_20_56_8 | reverse complement strand
TGATCGACCGTGTTGAATCCGTTGCCGAGGGATTTGCGGGTGAAGGACGAAATGACGCGGCGGATGCTTCGTTCCGGCGTGAGGCATCGCTCGAAGACCGCGCCGCAAATATCCCGCACCGCTGTGGCATGCAGGAAATAATCGCGCATGAACCGCTCCGTCGCCTGAACGGGCGAGGGTCCCCGGTAGCCCAGGTTGGCCGCCAGCATTTGCTGGATCTCCAGATCGAGGACGTCGAACTTTTTCCCCTTCAGGTAGTGGAGTTCGTTGCGGACGCGCAGGATGAAATTGAGCGACGTGTCCAACTGATCCAGTTCCCGGTCGGAAACAATGTCGTCGCGCCCGACTTCCCGGAGCGAGGCGGAACCGAACCGGGCGGTGACCGCCCACAGCGCGGCGTGGTAATCGCGGAGTCCGCCCGATCCCTCCTTGATGTTGGGTTCGGGGTTGGAGGCGACCCCCTCATCTCCGCCGATCCGCTTCCTCCGGGCCAGGATCTTCGCCTGGAGAAACCCCTGGACGTTTTTGCGGAGAATGCTTTTGTGGATCGAAGCGCAGAATTTTTCGTACTTGTCCCGGTCGCCGATCAGAAACCGCGTTTCGCTCATGGACGTGCGCACCGTGAGGTCCTCTTCCGCGAGGCGAACGCAGTCCTTGACCGTCCGGCAGGCCTGGCCGATTTCCAGACCCATCCCCCACAGGATGGAGGTGACATCCTGGATGAACCGGTCGGCTTTCTTTAACATCCGGTTGGGCTTGAGGAAGAGGAGATCGATGTCGGAGAACGGATTGAGTTCGCCCCGGCCATAACCTCCCACCGCGATGAGACAGAATTCGTTAATGACGTTGAAGCGGGCGTATTCCTTGTTCAACGCGAGGGAGGTGATGATATGCCGAATGACCTCGTCGATGAACCCGGTGTGGGCCTGGATGACCTCGCGTCCCCCGGCGCCTCCCCGGTGCCAGAGTTTGATCTTTTCCTTTTCCCGGCGAACCAGTTCCTTGAAAGAATTGAAATAGGGCAACCGGTCGCGCGGATCTTCAGGGGCCCTCTCGACGGGAGAGAAATCGACCTCAAATTTATAATGACTGATCGCGTGGGTCATGCGGATTTCCGGTACGGCTGTTTTATTTCCGAGCGTGTGTTAAAGAGTTGCCCTATGACGATTATCCGAAATTTTCCCCGGTTGCGACATAAAAAACGATGGCCGGGTTTCTGAATTGAATGGGGTTGGATGGATGGCCGAAAAGGCAAATTGTGAATTCGAACCGCGGTCTAATTTGCTTGACAAACGGGAGGATAATCATTTAATTTACCCCATCCTATTTAAAGCAATCAAGCATTTCTTCCTTTAGTCAATCGGCAGTTCTTTCGGTTCAATTAATAATAATTCAGAGACTTTTTTACCCTGAATCAAAAGGAGAAGCCGGCCCCTGTCTGGATTTAAATTAAAGAACACCTTGTTTGAAATCGACGGGGATGAGACGACCGGGGATCCGATTTCTCCGATGCCCTGTTCCAATCCCGGAAAGCCCAATACGTTTGAGTTCATCGAAGCGGTTGATAAACGGCTGAAACCCAAGCACAAAAAGTAAGCCCATGTCGGGAATGGCCCCAATGTGCCGACGCAACCTTTTTGGAAGAGAGCCATGCGAAGAAAAATTACGATTGTGGGGGCTGGACAAGTGGGGACCACCGTCGCCCAACTGGTGGCGTATAAAAACCTCGGCAACGTCGTTTTGATCGACGTGGTGGAGGGCGTCCCCCAGGGCAAGGCTCTGGATCTGCAGGAGTCGGGTTGTCTCCAGGTCTTCGACAGCCTCATCATCGGGACTAATGATTATAAGGATACCGCGGATTCCGATGTGGTGGTCATCACCGCCGGAGTGCCGAGAGGGCCGGGCCAGAGCCGCTCGGACCTGCTCGCCACCAACGCCAAAATCGTGAAAACGGTTACCGAGCAAGTCATGAAGTATTCCTCCAATCCGTTCATCATCGTCGTGTCCAATCCGCTCGACGCCATGGTGTATATGGCCAAGAAAGTTTCCGGTCTGCCCAAGCAACGCATTGTGGGGATGGCCGGGGTTCTCGATTCGGCCCGCTTCCGGACCTTCGTCTCGCTGGAGCTCGATTGCTCTCTCGTGGACGTCGACGCCATGGTGCTCGGGGGGCATGGGGACTCCATGGTCCCGCTTCCCCGCTACACCACCGTTTCGGGGATTTCCATCACCGACCTCATGACCAAGGAGCAGATCGCGCGGCTGGTCGATCGGACCCGCAAAGGGGGCGCCGAGATCGTCGGCCTCCTCAAGCAAGGCTCCGCTTTCCTTGCGCCCGGCGCGTCGGTGATGAAAATGATCGAGGCCGTTCTTCTCGACAACAAACGGATCCTTCCCTGCACCGCTTATCTCGATGGGGAATATGGATGGAAGGACATCTTTCTCGGTGTTCCCGTCAAGCTGGGAAGTCACGGCATCGAACAGGTGATCGAGCTCGTGCTCAATCCCGATGAAAAAGCCGCGCTGGACAAATCGGCTCAGGACGTCAAGGAGATGATCGACGAGGTCAACGCCATTTTGGCGGAGTAACAACCCGCTTCTTGAGATTTTCGATCCCTTCTTCCCTTCCGGGAAGAGGGGATTTTTTTTGCTTTTTTCACCTGCGCGTCAGCGGTCGATCTGAAACCGATCGTAGATGGAAATTCCCGGCGGCTTTCCGTCGCACTCCAGCGCAACGGTCCGCCATACCTTCCTGTCGGGTTTCCAGCGCGGATCGGCGGTATCCCCCGGCGGTGGCGGGGCGCAAACCCGGAACGTGGTTCCCTTCAGGGAGCGGTCGCCGATCTCCAGAAGCAGAAAATGATTCATCAGCGCGCGGGCGGCGAGGGCTTCGAACACTTCCGGCGGCGCGGTGTGTTCGGGATTGTCCTGAAAATCGGCGAAGGGTTTTAGCCTTGCGCCGCCCCCCCCGGTAATGATGTGGACGGTTCCCTGACCCCGGCGGTAAATCCCGTCCGCCGATTTCGTAACGGGGAGCGATCCGTCTTCGCGGGGTCGGCCGATGGGGTGAAAGCGTTCGTAGGAGTGCTGGTTTCCGGAGAATACGAGGTCGGGCTCCAGGGCATTGATCCGCGCCAACTGGGTGGCCCGTTTTTCGATGTACCAGGCGGTGGTGATCGCCGGTTCGTGCACCCCCACGATCACCCAGAGGCCCTGCGCGCGGGCCCGGTCGATCCTGGGTTTCAGCCAGGGAGTGGGATCGGTCCATGGGAACGAGTTGAGAAGCGCAAACATCGTGTTGCCGATCACGGTGGAACCTTCATAGAGACCGGGGGCGGATTCCCCCTGAGGGGTTTCCTCCAATGGGGAGTCGAGCGGATCGATTCCCGCCCAGCACCCCGAGGCCTTGGGTTTCCATTTCACCGGCGGCAGATCGTTGTCCCCCACCACGAACAGCCGTTGCGGAAACGGCTCGACCAGGGTCGCGCGAATTTCCTGAAGATAGCGCGGGTCGCAGGCGTCAGGAAATATCCGGGGCTGGTAAACAAAATCGCCCAGGTGCAACAGCACGTCGGGTTTTTCCGCCGTCAACGCCTGCTGAACGGCGGCAAATCCCGGGTGATAGGCCCTCTCCCCGATTCCCGTGTCACCCACCACGCCGACCCGGAGCGTATCGGCCCGCGCCGGGTGGGGTCCGAAGGCGGTAGCAATCCACAACGCCGCCAAAAGCAACCCGCGCAAGCGTTGTCCCATTCCCTTATGCATTGAATTCATATTCCGCCTCTCTTTATTCCGCGGTTGGGGCCGGGGTGAACACAAAAGAAGCCGGGTGTATGCAAATCTGGCCAGCCGCGATTTACGGAGAAAGTCCCATGTTCATCCATGATCGACTCTCCCGTCCTTGTGAAACCGATCCTAAACGTAAAATCCAACGGTCCTCTCTTCCCCAGGCATGTCGCATGCATTGTACCCGATTATCATCCGCACCTGACTTTTAAGCGAGGTGGATTATGGAACAGATCTACAAATTGAACCTGCCGTCCGGCGCGGGGGTTGCCGGGCCCACTCTGGGGAAGCAGTCGATCACCGGAATGAAGGTGGCCCTGTTTCTGGCCATCGGCCTGTTTTCCCTGGGATTTGTGTCTCACTCGGTAAAACCGGGTCTTTTTGGCCTGGGTTATTATTCGGTATTCGCGGATTTTCAAACCGTGGACGGGTTGCGCGAAGGCGCGCAGGTGGAAATCGCCGGGGTTCGGATCGGGGAGGTGGAGCGTATATTTCTGGCCCCCAACGAAATGGCGCGGGTGGAGATGAGGCTCCGCGAGGATATCATGCTTCCCGAGGACACCATCGCCGCGATCGGTCTGCGTGGTCTGCTCGGCGACAAGGTGGTCAGGATCCTGCCCGGAGGATCGCCCCGGAAAGTTCCCGCCAGCGGGACCCTGCAGGAGACCGAGTCGGGAGTGGATCTGGCCGATCTGGTGAGCAAGATGCTGGTGGGGGGACTGTGACCGATTTTTCAAGAGGAGAGCAGGATGCCGGTGGAGCGACTGTGAACGGTTTGTCAAGAGGAGAGCAAGATGCGGGTGGAGCGACTGTGAACGGTTTTTCAAGAGGAGAGCAGGATGCCGGTGGAGCGACTGTGAACGGTTTGTCAGGATTGCAAAAGGACGGTCTCATGTTAAGCCGGTGGGTGGAACGGTTGACCGATCCTTATGAGGTGTCGCTCTATGTAAGGTCGGCGCAAAATGACGGTCACATGGTAACGCGGTGGGTGGAACGGTTGACCGATCCTTATGAGGTGTCTCTCTATGCAAGGTCGGCGCAAAAAGTTTGGGTCTATTGGATGTGCCGGGCGGGATACGCCATTCGCACCTGGCGGCGGCAGTTCAGGTTGGGCATCGCCCTCTGGCGGGGAACCTGCATGCACGCGAAAGAAATCCGGCTCCCGGGAAAATTCCCTTCCTGAACCGTTCTCCCTGGAGGCGATACTCCGTGAGGTTCTTTTCTACTCCCGGTTCAACGCTTCCGGAAGTGTCGTGACGAAATCGCGGATCTCGTCCCTCACCCTCCGGTAATGTGACAGCGCTTCCTCCTCCGTTTCCGCGGCCTGCGCGAGTTTGGGCGGGTCGTCGAACCCGCGGTGAATCACCCGGGTGCCACCGGGGAACAGGGGGCAGTTCTCATCGGCGTGGCCGCACACCGTGACCACGAAATCGAAGGGGACCTCCAGCATTTCCTCCACCCGTTGCGATTTTTGCCCCGAGATATCGACTCCCGCTTCCTGCATCACCCGAACCGCCCTGGGGTTGAGCCCGTGCGCCTCCAGTCCCGCCGACCAGGGTTCGAGAACGTCGCCCCGGAGATGGCGGGTCCAGCCTTCCGCCATCTGGCTTCTGCAAGAATTCCCCGTGCATAAAAATAATATCCTGCGCTTCGATTGCATCATTCCGGTCCTTAGGATTTGAGGTGACCTGTTGAAATGCCCGTTAGAGGCCCTCTAAAAATTTCCTTGCGCCATAAGCTGGCCCCTGCGTATTAAGGGCCACCTCAGGGGTGGCCCGGACCCTCGTGAATGATTAGAGCCCGGTGAATCCCGATAGTATTTATGTACCACTCCTTTGTGTGAATCGGGTTTGAAAAATAAAATCCGCCGCCTTCCCCGCCCCATTTCTCGAAGGATACCCGTTGATTTTCGGTTTTTATTCGCTTATGCTGGAGACATCGAATTCTTCAGGCAAGGAGACGAGCCATGTTTCTGACCAAACGCCAGCGGGAGATCTACCAGTTTCTGAAGGAGCACATTCAGGGCAAGGGATATGCTCCGAGCATTGTGGAGATCGGGAGGAAATTCAAACTCAATTCACCGGCGACGGTGCATAAGCACCTGACGCACCTGGAAAGCAAGGGGCTGATCCGCAAGCAACACAACCTGAGCCGTGCGATCGAGATCGTGGATGAACCCGAGGCGGCGCTGGCGCGCGAGTTTCCCCTGCTGGGGAACATCGCCGCCGGCAAACCCATCGAGGCGGTGGAAGACCGCGAGACGGTCACCCTCCTGCCCGATCCCCTGGACCGGGACGTCTTTGTCCTGCGCGTCAAGGGAGAATCGATGATCGAGGATCACATCCGCGACGGGGATTACGTTATCGTGGAGCGGCGGAGCGACGCGCAGAATGGCGAAACGGTGGTGGCCCTCCTCGACAACGAGCGGGCGACCCTCAAGCGGTTCTACCGTGACAAGGGGACCATTCGCCTGCAACCGGCCAACCCCGCCATGGAACCGCTGATCGTCAAGGAGGGGGACATCAAGGTTCAGGGCGTCGTCATCGGCGTCCTGCGCAAGTTCCGCTGAAAACGGAGTTATGAACGATTCGAGGCAGATTTTACATATCGACATGGACGCGTTTTTCGTGTCCGTGGAGGAGGTGCTCGACCCGTCGCTCAAGGGCAGGCCGGTGGTGGTGGGGGGTGACCCGGACGGACGGGGCGTGGTGGCCGCCGCCTCCTATGCGGCGCGCAAGTACGGGATCCATTCGGCCATGCCCCTGGCCCGAGCCCGGAGGTTGTGTCCGCAGACCGTTTTCGTCCGCGGGTCCCACGGGCGCTACGCGGAGTTTTCCCGCCGCGTCTTCGACATTCTCGAAACCTATTCGCCCGAAGTGGAACCCATGTCCCTCGATGAGGCCTATCTCGACCTGACGGGGTGCCAGCGCCTGCACGGGCCGGTCCTCGAAACGGCGCAACGCATGCGCGACGAGATCCGGTCCCACGTGGGGCTCAACGCTTCGATCGGCATCGCCGCCAACAAGCTGGTGGCCAAAGTGGCTTCCGACTACTCCAAGCCGAACGGTCTGTTGTGGATCGTGCCGGGAATGGAGCGCCGGTTTCTGGCCCCGCTACCCATCGAGCGCATCCCCGGTATCGGTCCCCGGGGAGCGGGAGAGCTCCGGCGTCTCGGCGTTCGCACCGTGGGCGGGCTTTCGGCCCTGCCCCGGGACCTGCCGGAGGAAGTGTTCGGCAAGTGGGGAGCGGCGCTGTATTTCAAGTCGCGGGGAATCTGCGACAGCCCCGTCTCGGGCGCGAGGGAAGACCACCGCTCGATCAGCCGGGAAACCACGCTCGACGAGGACTCGCTCGACGCGGCGTTTCTGGAATCGACGCTCAGCTATCTGGTGGAGAAGGCCGCCGCCCAGCTTCGGGAGGCCGAGCTGTTCACCCGTTCGATTTCGCTCAAACTGCGTTATTCCGATTTTCAGACGGTGACCCGGTCGCATACCCTGGATGAACCCACGGCGGAGGATTCGGAGATCTTTCGCACTTCCGTCCGGCTGTTCCGCGGGGAGATCGGGGCGCGCCGGACCCGCGTGCGGCTTATCGGCGTCTGTCTTTCGGGACTGACCCGTCGGCGGCATCGCCAGGCGGGCCTGTTCGACACCGGCGATCCCCTGCGCACCGACCGCCTCTACTCCGGGATCGACCGCATCCGCAGAAAGTTCGGGTTCCGCTCCATCCTCCGCGCCGCCAGCCGGACCGAGCCGATTTAAACGGGAGGGGACGGCAATGGGCGGCGAACCTCCCGACCTGTGTTAATCTGAAGTTCCGTGAAAAACGTTATTCCTGCACCGGAGGAAATGGATTTGACGCCTCAAAAAATCGCCGAAGAATTTCCGGTCACCCGGAACCGCATTTTCTTCGATCACGCCAAGGTGGCCCCGCTTCCGCGCCGGGTGGCGGCGGCGGTGGAAACGTTTGTGCGCGACGCTTCCGGCCACGGCACCGCCAACTACGCGGGCTGGATGGACCGGGTCGAAACGGTTCGCGGATCGTTCGCCCGGCTGATCAACGCGGACGTGGAGGAGGTGGCCTTCGTCAAGAACACCTCCGAGGGAATCTCCATCGTGGCCAACGGACTCGACTGGAAACCCGGGGACAACGTGGTGATTCCCGACATCGAGTTTCCCGCCAACGTTTATCCCTGGCAGAATCTCGAACGGCTGGGGGTGGAGACCCGTTTTGTGGCCAACCGCGAAGGCCGGGTGATCGTCGATGACCTTGTGAAGGCCGTGGATGCGCGCACCCGGGTTCTCTCGATCAGTTCGGTGGAGTGCAACAGCGGGTTCAGAAACGACCTGGAAACCCTCGGCGCGTTTTGCAGGGAGCGGGGCATCTTGTTCTGCGTGGATGCGATTCAGAGCCTGGGGGTTCTGCCGATGGACGTGAAACGGTACAACATCGATTTCCTTTCAGCCGACGGGCACAAGTGGTTATTGAGCGTGGAAGGGCTGGGCGGATTTTACATCTCCGCGGCGGTTCTGGACCGGGTCTACCCGGTGATGGTGGGCTGGGACAGCATGGTGAACGCGTGGGATTTCATGAATTACGAGTTCAAGTTCCGTCCCGGCGCGCGGCGATTCGAGGAGGGGAGTTTCAATACCCTGAGCATCCACGCTCTGGGCGCGGCGCTGGACCTGCTTTTGGAAACGGGAATCGAGTCCATCGAGTCCCGCGTCCTGGCTCTGGGCGATCTCATTTTGGAGGAGTTGAGGAAGCGGAATCTGAAAATTCTCAACTCCACGCGTCCCGGCGAGCGGTCGGGCATCGTGTCGTTTGCGATGGTGCGCGGGCTCGACGGGATTCTCGATTACATGAAGGAACACTCCGTTTCCCTGACCGTGCGGGACGGGCTGGTGCGGCTCTCACCCCATTTTTATAACAGCCTGGACGAGGTGCGCGAGTTCTTCAACCTTTTCGACCGGTTTATGAAAGGAAAAAATTAAAGTGCAATTGCTTCTTGGGAGGAAGCCGATAAAAATTCTGGCATTTCATTCCAGACCCTGCCATTCAGTTCACGCCCGGTTTTTTTCTTGTTTATTCCACCCCATTGTTTAAAGAAAAAGGGCACATTCGCTCGGCGACATTGTTCTTGAATATCGAGCACCCATGTTTTTCTCATGGGTCGGGCACCAGGTCCGGACTCGCCGCCAACAATTACCCACTGGACCCCTTTCAAATTCATGTCGGGTAGCGGCCCCAGAAGGGGTTCCAAGGAGAGAAACTTGATCAAAGCATTAGTTCTTCGAAGATGGTCAATCCGAAAAAGGGAGTCCCTGTTTTCGATACTGACTCCCATCCAGATATTGTTGGGCCAGGGAAGTTTGTTGCTTAACTTCTCAAGACGGTTGGCCCGTTTGGTCAACACTTGAAATTGATGCTGGGAGGATCGGACCATGACCTCAAATACCTGTTGGATGAAATCGAGGGGAACGTTGTCATGGAACAAATCGCTCATTGAGTTGACGAAGATCAACTGAGGTTTCTTCCATTTCAAAGGTGCTTCAAGAGCATGTGGCTGAAGAGTGAGGTTGAATCCGTTTTTGTAATTGAGTGAACCCATAGCTTGCAAGCGCAACGCCATGCGCTCGGCATAGCAGAACTTGCATCCTGAACTTATCTTGGTGCAACCGGTTACTGGATTCCAGGTCGATTCCGTCCATTCGATCGAGGACTTAATAGCCATAAAAAGTTCCAATAAAAGACATCATTGGATTTCGTATTATTTTCGCCTATTATTATCTCATGAGGAAACCATCAAACCTAATAAATTCAAGATTTTTTTCATAGATTTCATTATAACTATTCGGACTGGTAATAATTGTTTTCTCTTTGGAGTTGAGGAAATTCAGCTGTGAAATCCGAGGAATTTTACGTAGGTAAAGAGCAAACTTATCTGAAGCATTTTTTCTTAGAAAGATATATTGAACGAGTTGCATTTAATATCGGCTCTTTCGAAAACGATTTTGTCTATGTTGATGGATTTTCCGGACCTTGGCGTTCACAGGACGAGGCATATGAGGATACTTCATTCGGTATTGCAATTAAGAAATTAAGGTTCGTTCATGATGCATATCTAAAACAAGGAAAAAAACTTCACATAAGGTGCTTGTTTATCGAAAAGGATGGAACGGCATATACGGAGTTGAAAAGATGGGCCGATTCAATCGAAGATTTTGAAGCCAAATCAATCCATGGAGAATTTGAAAATGTTATTCCCCAGATTCAAGATTTTATTGGACGATCTTTTTCTTTGATTTTTATCGATCCCACCGGATGGAAAGGATTCGCTCTTGAAAAAATCAAGCCGATATTAAAACTCCGGGGCGAGGTAATTATCAACTTTATGTTCGATTACATTAATCGCTTCTTGATAAATGATAATCGGGAAGACATAGTGGCAACATTTAACGATTTGTTCGGAGGAGAGGGCTACAGAAAGGAATATGATCTAATCCGAGGAAAAGGATTCTCCGAAGAAGAAGCTAAATCAAAGGTATATTTGGGAAGACTTCGAAAGTTTGGAGAATTTCCTCATATCGGTTCCTTCCAAATTTTGAAACCCAGGCATGACCGCTCATTTTTCTACCTGCTTTATGGAACGCGTCATATTAAGGGACTTATAGAGTTTCGAAAAGTCGAGAAAAGGGTTTTCAAAAAACAGAATGATATTAGAAAAAGTATAAAACATAAAAATGGAGCTCAAGGACCAGAACAATTATCCTTTCCTGGTGAGGAATTTTCTCAGCGAGATCCCACACTTTTAGAACGGGAACGCAATAGACATCTTGAGGACGCAATCGGCTTAATTAATTCACTCATAGGAGAAAATGACACGTTGAAGTATGTTGATATTTTGGGTAAAGCCTTAGAAATCCCTTTTGTGTATGAAGATGATGTAAAGAAATTTTTGTTTGACCTGAAGAATCGAGGAAAAATTTCTTTTGAAGGATTGAATGAAAATGAACGTACTTTAAAATGGAAAAGCGATCATAGAATCGTAAGAATTTCTTAAGGTGGGTTTTAACATCAAGTATGTGCAATGAGGGTATTCCTCTAATATTGGACTTGACCGGTTTATGAAACGGGATTCCTGAGGGGAATTAATCATCCGGGAGACGGATGGGAGCCATGCCCTTTCGATTCGTTTTAAAATCCAACCGCAGGTCGTTGGCCGTCACAGGTTTTGCGGGACTCCTGCTCCTTTTTGCCGTCTTCTCCATTCCCAGTCTGTTGATAACGTACGCTATTTTTCGCACATTTGAAAAAGGAAAGTCCTCCCTCGGGTCTGTATAATTTGTTTTGGCCAA